>DAIPHR010000078.1:0-13503 GCA_036771215.1 Cyclobacteriaceae bacterium | reverse complement strand
TTCTTACATGCCTATGTTGATCTTTATAAGGCTCTGGGAGGCGGTTGGCGCTGATACTGACAAGTTTGGCAAAGGGTTAAGTTAAATAGCCTATTTGTTCGTTTTTTGATGATGCTCGGCCATCTCAATACCGCTTTTGAGCACACCAACAAAACCAATACCCAGGGAGATAATGCCGAATGAAATCTCGTTCAATGCGGAGTATTGCGTTGCCATTGCGCCAAAGATTCCGAGCCCTGACATGACGAGCGCCAGCAGGGCAATGTAGGTCAGGAATATCCTGGCATAACGTGGGCTCTGCCAGATTTTCAACGACAGTTTGTTTTGACTTTTGGTCGTATCTTGGAGCGTGGACAGGCTGATGGCGAGCCCGTAGAAAATGAGTGCCATGTTATAGTCGGCCCACAGGTTATTCAGGTTATTGATAAGCGGACGCGCCATCCAATACAACCCGACCAGCATAAGCGGGTATTGAAGGTAACTGATTTTATGAAAGAACTCGCGGGCAGATTTCATGCTTGCACTACACATTCACACCAATCATAGACGAGAGAATGTCTTTGAATTTATCAAATTCCTCGCCTTTTCCTTTTCTGAGTTCAACGAGATTAAAAAAGTGACTAGTTGTGGGAGACTCAGATTTAAGTGTCAGATAATCGATCTCCACGTTGATTATCGTCATGAATTCGTAGTATCCTCTCTTCTTCGCCTTTTGATGGCTTTTTTCGGCCTCGCCAATGCGATTATGAATATTTGATATGTCTGTGCCGCCCTTTATCTCAATTGAAACAAGGCCTCTGCTTCTGGTTGGTAATAATTCTACAATTTCAATATCTGGGTCACTTGAAAACTGAATTTGAACAAATCTACCAGAATCATTCTTTATCCTGAGGCTAGAACGAGTTGCACCCTCAATTTTTGACGCGAATAGACTTTTTATGATATTAAATGTAAGTTGACTGGCAACCTGGCCATATTCGTTATTTTTTGCCCCCCGAAGCTGCGGGCCAACGGTCAAAAGCTGTAGCTCTGAAAGGCTTTGCATGCTAAATGTGTCAATGGCTGAGACGAAGTATTCACCTGTCCTGATAAGGGCTTGGCATAGTATCTCAATTCTTGGCTTTTTCTTGGTCGAAATAGTCCCTTCAACCTCCATTTCCCTAAACTCTCCAAACGGTCCTTTTGAGTAGAACTCCTTTTGGGAGAAGCCAAAAAGTAATCTATAGTAACCTAACAAGAACGGATTTTTGAGCAGAACTATTGGTACCGGGAAAACTGCCTCACCACGTATTGAACACTTTGCAAGTTTGCGAAGTGCCTTTGCCGAGACGTACTGTGCGAGCTGTTGGTCAACCTCCGAGATATCAATTGATTCAACTGTATTACCCAACGCTTCGTGGAAATAAAATTTTTTTATGTCCCGTAGCCGGTAGTGAAAATCAACTTGCAAGTCAGGCTTTAGTTCGAATTTTTTATTCACCATCGAAAATTCGCTTCTTTGCTAGGGATACGTATTCTTCTTTTAATTCAATCCCGTGATAGTGGCGGCCTAGGTTATTGCAGACAACACCAACGGTGCCTGACCCAAAAAACGGATCAAGAATAAAATCACCCAGATTTGAGCCCGCTTTAACGATCGGTTTGACCAGCTCTTTAGGAAATGTGGCGAAATGGGCTTCGTTATACGGTTCAGTATTGATTGACCAAACCGATCTTCTGTTTCGAGTTTTGCCAGGTTCAGCTGCTGGTTCTTTTACATCGTCTGAGTTGTAAAGGTATTTTTCGGATTTTGAAAATAGAAATACATACTCGTGTGACAAAGTTGGCCTGTCCTTTACTGATTCTGGTTGACAGTTTGGTTTGTACCATATAATATCTGAACGCAAATACCAACCATCCTCTTGAAGCGCAAATGCAAGCCTCCAAGGAACTCCGATTAGGTCCTTCGGCTTAAGCCCGTCTGGGGTCGGAGGACGATAACTCATTTCTCGGGCTGGATTTTTTTTATCGCCTGCTCTCCAAGTTCGATTCCCACTAGTGTATGAATCTCCAATATTCAACCAGAGTGTTCCGTCTGATCTAAGTTTTCTTTTTACCACTCTAAAAATTGACACGAGGTTAGCTATGTATTCGCCAAGGTCTTCCTCTGCGCCAAGTTGTCCCCCATAACCATAGTCTCTTTTGCCCCAATATGGCGGGCTGGTAACGCAACACGCGTAGAAATTTTCAGGTAGGAAATTTACAATTTCCCGAGTATCGCCATGAAAGATATTGGACTGTTGATTCCGAGTATGTAATTCATTTTTATTGAAAATCTCTAAAGTGTCTTCCATTGAATAATGTTAGTGACATTACAAAGTTAGCATTTTAGAGCTTCCAACCACTTCTGTATTCCCGCCTGACGAACAGATTAGCTTCGTCAAAGTTGGTGATCTTCATATTTTTAGCGTCCCATAACAATTTCTTCCTTCCGGGATAGGTGTATCCGCGGCCATCCGCATTCGGTTTACGCATTTGGTAGCTGCGAATGGCCAGGTTACCCATGAGTACAGCTTCGGTAAATGGCCCCGCAAAATCGAAGGGTGAGCTTACCTCGGCATTTCCGTAGCCTTTAAGACACGCATTAACCCATTGTACATAATGACCTTCAGGTACACGAGCAATTGTTTCAGTTGGTAAACTAATCTCTTTCATGCGCGAGGTGGGCAGCAGTACGGGTGGCACATTGTAGTTGCCCATCAATTTGCCTTTTGTGCCCTCAAAGATGTAGCCATTACCCCAGTCGCCCATTTTTTCTTCGGGCAGCAATTCTTCCGGCCGTTCCGGAAGCAGCCCTCCGTCCATCCAGGTTAGTTTAAGATCGCCCTTTCCATCTTTCCGTGGAAACTTGAGGTGGATGATAGAAGAAGCCGGGCAACTTTCCGGATAGTCGGCCTCTTTGAAAAAGCCAGCCCACTCCGTGGTAGTCGAGCATTCGACTTCGGTAGGAAAGTCAATCGGCAGTGATTTGAAAACCGGATCAAGGATATGGCACGCCATATCGCCCAGCGCACCGGTGCCGAAATTCCACCAGCCTCGCCAGTTGAACGGATGATAAGCCGGATTGTACTTGACATTGGCGGCTGGTCCGAGCCACAAGTCCCAATCAAGTTGCTTGGGCACTTTGTGTTTGCCGGATGGCGTGGCGATGCCTTGGGGCCACACCGGCCGGTTGGTCCAGGCGGTGACTTTGAACACATCGCCAATCAACCCGGCATTAATCCACTCACGAATCACGCGCACGTGCGGGTCGGAGGCATGTTGGTTACCCATTTGCGTAACGACCCGGTATTGGTTTGCGGCCTCGGCCAGCATGCGTGCCTCATAGATCGAGTAGGTGAGTGGCTTTTGTACGTACACGTGTTTACCCAATTGCATGGCCGCCATAGCTGCCACCGCATGGGTGTGGTCAGGGGTAGAGACCGACACGGCATCAATGCCTTTGCTCTCTTTTTCGAGCATCACGCGGAAATCTTTGTAATACCTGGCGCTCGGGAAGTTGCGAACAGAATCTTTGGCCATATTGTCGTCCACATCACACAGGAAGGCGATTTTGGCTTTCGGGCTGCCTTTGGTTTTTCCATCCGGGCTGCCCGCAAACCCGGTGAGGTCACTGGTGCCCTTACCACCCACGCCAATACCTGCGATGTAGAGCGTATCACTGGGTGCGACAAAGCCTTTGCCACCCAAAACGAAACGTGGAAGAATGGTGAAAGCAGCCGCAGCCATCGCGGTCTGTTTGAGGAATGACCGCCTGGAGCGATTCTTATGCGAGGATCGGTTAGACATAATCCGGAATCTATTTAGTATGACCTTGGATTGAATTGGGCCTTCAATTAAAATGATTTATAATGCATTTGAAAGTGTCTTTACGTCTATGAATCCAGTTCTTACCGATGCATCCCTGGATGTTCCGGCCATTCGGGCCAGCTTAGCCTATCTTGAAAAGCAATTCGCCATGGTTTTGTCAGAAAATGGCAGTGAGGACGTTGCCGGTTTTTTCCGTCTTGGGGTAGGTAGTGAGCACCCCCAGTTGCCAAAAGTATATTCACTTTTTTTTCAGCTCCTGAATGTGGCAGAGGAGATGGTGGTAATTCAGCATCGGCAAAAACTCGAAGAGACGGAAGGAATTGGCCGCGTGTCCGGTTTATGGGGCCAAACTTTGAGAGCCTGGAAAGATGCCGGTGTAACGGACGAACAAGCCCTGCAGCGACTGCGAGAAACCTCGATTGAGCCTGTGTTTACTGCGCATCCCACGGAGTCGAAGAGAAACACCGTGCTTGAGCAGTTGAACTCACTTTTTGAGGCGCTAACATTATTTCAACGGTCAGGTACGGAGTCTGAGAGACAACAGGCCGAACGCCTCATCCAGGCGGTGCTTCACCGGTTGTGGCTCACCGGGGAGGTCTTTCTGTCCAAACCGTTGGTTGCAGATGAGTTACGCAATGTCATTCATTATTTGGCGGGCACCTTGCAGCAAGCACTTGAGTTGGTTGACCAACGGTTGTTGGATGCGTGGAAATCATCTGGCTGGCAAACAGACTTGTCCGGTTCCTGGCGGCAATGGCCACGCATAACGTTTGGCAACTGGGTGGGAGGTGATCGTGATGGACATCCGTTTGTAACAGATTTAGTGACTACGGAAACTCTTTTGAGGCTAAGGGTGACGGCACTTAGCCTAACCCGCAGACGGCTGGTGCAACTGGCCAAACGGTTGAGTTTTTCTGAAACCATGGTGCCCCCTTCAATCGGTTTTGTTCAGGCCATCCGGGCGCGAGCGGAAAAGATAGGTGAAGCTGGCCAGCGGTCCATTCACCGAAACGAGCTGGAGCCCTGGCGCCAGTGGGTGAACCTATTGGTAGAACAGCTGCCCATTCGCGAAAATGGAGACCTGGAATCGGGGCCGAACTACTATAGTAAGGCTGACGAACTTGTGGCCGACCTCTCGTACCTGATGGATGAACTTTGTGCCGCGCGCGTCAGCACGTTGGCGCACAGCGAGCTACTGCCGGTGATCCGAATGGCGCAAACCTTTGGATTTCATTTGGCGCACCTGGATGTGCGGCAGAACAGTCGTTTCCACGATCTCGCGGTCAGCCAATTGATGCAAGCGGCTCATATTCGCAATGCCGATACGTTCCCCACTTGGAGTGAAATTGACCGAATGCGTTTTCTGGAGGAAGAACTTCGCTCGCCCCGGCCTTTCACGGCCGATGTTTCGCGGCTTGGTGATGAAGCAAAACAGGCCGTGTACACCTTACGGGCGTTGCAGCAGTACCGATTGACCTACGGCAGCGAAGGTCTCGGCTCGTTGATTGTCAGCATGACACGTCAAACGTCAGATTTGCTCGTTGTTTATCTGCTGGCCCGTGAGGCCGGGCTGATTGAGGTTACACAAAATGGATGGTTTTGCCCGATCTCGGTAGTACCGCTTTTCGAAACGATTGGCGACTTGCATCGTAGTGAAGAAATCCTGGATGCGTTTCTATCCAACCCGGTCACGGCTCGTGCGCTGCAAGCCGCTCAAATGCGTCAGCACGCAACCTCTCGCACACAACAAGTGATGATCGGTTACAGCGACAGCAACAAAGATGGTGGTATATTCAGTAGCCTTTGGTCGCTGCAACAAGCCCAGCGCAAGCTGGTGGCCGTGGGGTATAAGCATGACGTATCCATTTTATTTTTTCATGGGCGAGGCGGCTCTATTAGCCGGGGTGCTGGGCCCACACACCGGTTCATTGCGGCTTGTCCACCAGCAGCGTTAAAGGCAGGATTCCGCCAGACGGAACAGGGAGAAGTTATTGCACAGAAGTATGCGCGTGTCCCTACTGCGGTATACAACCTCGAGGCTCAACTCGCTTGTGTAGCGGGCCAGACCACCCGACCCGAACAGGTCGATCGCTTGTTTGATGAGGCGATGGAATGGTTATCTGAAAAGAGCCGGGAAGCCTACGAGAATCTATTGACCACGCCTGGGTTTATTCAATTCTTTGCCGAGGCCACCCCGTTAGACGTTATTGAACAAAGTGGGATAGGTTCGCGCCCTGCTCGAAGAACAGGCCAACGCACGCTGGCTGATCTGCGGGCTATTCCTTGGGTATTTAGTTGGAGCCAGTCGAGGTTTTTTTTGCCGGCCTGGTATGGTGTAGGCTCAGCACTGGGCAAGTTGCGGCAGGCACGACCTGCATATTTTGACCACCTACGATCAACTATGCCTGATCGACCGGGCTTGCACTACATCATAACGAATGTTTCATCGGCTTTAATGTTAGCCGATCCGGACGTCATGCAAAAGTACGCAAGCCTGGTAAACGATGAAGGCTTGCGCCACACATTCTTGGACATGATAGCTCTGGAATACAGGCGTACGCGCGAAGCGGTGGAAGCGGTTTTAGGCGCAACTCCCGAACAGCGCAGGCCGGGGATGCAGGCATTGATGGAAATGAGGAACGAAAAGCTTCGTGTCCTGCATGACATGCAGATCCGGCAGTTAGCTGTATGGCGCGAAAAAAAGCAGGAAAATAAACTGGAAGAGGCGCAGGCGCTATTGCCGCAGTTGTTACAAACGGTAAATGCCATTGCCAGCGGTCTTCGGGCAACGGGCTAGGTATTACTCGCTATCAAACTTCACGCTTTCAGCCAGCGTGCGTTCGTCATATTTCAAGCCATATTGGTCGAGCACATCTTGGGGCACGCCATCCCACTGGTTGGCTCGATTACCCTCGTACCCCAAGTCTTTGATACCGATTTCGCTGGTATAAAACCCGGTAGCGGTGAGGTCGCGTAGCAGATTAAAGAATGCTACTCCTTGCCGCACCTCGGGCTGGGCGCGTTCGGGAAAGGCGATGGCATCCACCACCTCAATCTGTTGCGCTTCCGTGCAGCTTACAAAGGGATTGCTGAACTTTTTCATGCATTGTAAATCAAGCCACTTCAGCCCGCCACGCATCGGCAGTTGGTGGCGTGGCATATCTTTTACAATAAACTCCAGGAAAGCCGGCACACCCGCATCGGTGGCACTGCCGGATTTTTCGTCCCGCGGTATAATGATATCCACCAAAACGGTAAGCGTAGCCATTTCATGATCATCGAAGAATTTTTCTCCGGTTATCTTTTTGAAGTGTTCCACTTCGTTGGGCTGGCGATCGTGTCCGCCCTGCGCTTTGACCGGCTCCGGTGGGGGTGGCGGGGGCGGAGCGGTTTCTGTTTTACAAGATTCGAGCAACACACCTGTGGAAATGGTTCCAACAGCCAGTGTTTTCAGGTATTTTCTTCGATCCATGCTTCTTTGTGCTTACTTCTTTATTCTTACTCCTTACTTCTCACTTCTTACTCCTTGCCTCTAAATATTCTGCTTCTTCATTTCTTCTATGATGTACTCACTGGCGCGCATAGCTAGCGCCAATATGGTCCAGGTTGGATTTTTGTCTGCCTGCGAAACGAATGGACCGCCATCGACCACGAACAAATTCCGGCAGTCGTGCGCCTGGTTGTACGGGTTGAGGACGGATTTTTTCGGATCGTTGCCCATGCGCGTGGTACCGACTTCATGAATGATGCGGCCGGGTGTTTCCAATCCGTAGTTGTCTTCCGGCCCCGACTTACCCCAGGTAATAACGCCACCCATTTTTTGAATGATCTCTTCGAACGTGGCTTTCATGTGGCGGGCCTGCTTCACCTCAAACTCGCTCCACTTGTAGTGGAAGCGAAGCACGGGTATACCATACTTGTCAACCGTGTTCGGATCAATCTCGCAGTAATTGTCTTCCCGTGCTACCGCTTCTCCGCGCCCAGCCATTCCAAACGTAGCACCGTAGAAATACCGATAGTCATCCTTGAGCGAGGCACCATACCCACCGGCTGGTTTCATCTGCCCATCGCGCCCGGGATACTTGCCGTTTAGATTTTGCATTCCGAAACCAAACCCATAGCCGGGCATGCCCATGCCACCCCAGTACTCAATATGGTACCCACGGGGGAAGTCAAGCTTTTTGTTGTCCAGCCACCAGGGGGTATACACGTGCATGCCGCCTACGCCATCCTCGTTGTAACGCTTGCGGCCGATTAGTTTGGGTAAGATTCCACCCATGGATGCTCCAGTAGAGTCGTGCAGGTATTTGCCCACTACGTTGCTGGAGTTAGCTAACCCGTTGGGGTGACTGACTGATCTTGAATTTAACAGGAGCCGTGCGGATTCACAGGCGCTGGCCGCCAATACAATTACGCGTCCGTTAACCTGATACTCTTGCAGGTCAGTCTTGTCCACATAGGAGATCCCCACCGGCTTGCCGGTATCGTCCGTGACCACTTCGCGCACCATGGCGTTCGCAATTACATCCACGTGGCCTGAATTCAGGGCTGGCTTTACCAATACGGATGACGATGAAAAGTCGCCATACACGGTGCAACCCCGGTTACACTGTGAACAATAGAAGCAAGCCCCCCGGTCTTTGTTAATCGGCTTGGTGAGAATAGACAGGCGCGAGGGAATAACCGGAATTCCGATGGTCGTGGCGGCCTCTTTAATCATCAACTCATGTAAACGCGGCTTGGGAGGTGGAAGAAAGATACTGTCGGGATCATTGGGTAGATTTTCCTTTGATCCGAAAACGCCAATCAACTGATCGACTTTGTCATAGTAGGGGGCCACATCTTCGTAGCCGATCGGCCAGTCATCACCCAAACCATCAATACTCTTACGTTTGAAATCTTTTGGTCCGAAGCGCAGCGAAATTCTGCCCCAGTGGTTGGTTCGTCCGCCCAACATGCGCGAACGAAACCAGTCGAAGCGCGTGCCGTCCTTTTGGGTGTAGGGTTCGCCCTCGATCTCCCAGCCACCATAGGCAGCATCGAAATCTCCGAACGGACGGAACGTGGTGCTGGCGCCCCTTCTGGGGGATTCCCACGGCCATTTCATTTGGGTCACGTTCTTGGCCGGATCGTACATCGGTCCCGCTTCCAGCAACAACGTCTTGACACCGGCCTGCGCCATCATGTAGGCGGTCATACCGCCACCCGCTCCTGAACCCACGACAATTACGTCATAGACTTTTGATGACTTCTTGATTTGAAAATCAGCCATGAAAAACAGATAAGATTTTTTTAAAAGTAGGGTATGCAGCCAAAAAAAGAAAGCACAAACGGTGGCAGGGCCCCAATAATTCTGTAAAAGGCATGAATGGCAGAATGTTGTTGGAGTTAAACAAACGGTAACTCGCATGCAATTGCCGAACTTGCCGTTGTTTTTGACGTTATAAAACCAATTACTTTTTTAACTGGGTATGAGACTTCGTGTTGTTTTGGATTTGGACCGCGGTATCGTGAATTTTTTCAATGGCACGCGCTTAATCGGCTCTGGCGTGCATGTGTTTTCGGGGGATGACTGGCAAACCGTTGACTGCGGTAAACTTAAGATTAGCAGTAACCTCTGGCAGCGCGATGGCCAGTGGGTAATTTCGGCCTATCCGCTTGACCCCAGGACGGGGTATATCAAGCTGAATCGGCCGTATTCGATTGATCTTTCTTACTCGCGATCACTTGACAGTGTGGCCGCTTGATTTTTTCGGCACCGGGTCATAACCGCTGGTGCCCCACGGGTGGCACCTTCCAATCCGCTTAGCGCCCAAAACAATTCCTTTCCATACGCCCCATTCCTGAATAGCCTCAATCGTATACTGGGAACATGAAGGTGTATGCCGGCAATGCGCACCCAGCAGAGGCGATAATGTGACCTGGTACAGACGGATGGGGATTATGAAGATTCTTTTCAGCATGCTACGGCAATAGCTTTATGATTCGGGATACTGGATACTCGATAGCGGTTGTTTACTTCCAGAATCATGCATCCTAGCTCCTGTATCCTGTATCACTCAACCGAGTACGTCATTTCTCCGTCTTTTCCATCCTTCAACTGAACGCCAATGACCTTTAGGTCATCCCGGATTTTGTCGGACAACGCAAAATTCTTGTCGGCCCGCGCTTTTTTGCGAAGCGAAATCAACACCTGTATGGTTCCATCCAGCAAGTTGTTATCCTGAACCGATTCCTCCTCCAGACCCAGCACTTTTTCCATGAAGTCAATGTAGGCCGATTTGAATGTTTCAAATGCCCCGGCACTCACCGACTTCAGCGGAAGGTTTCCGGACTTCATATCATTGATTCGGGACGACATTTCGAACAAAACGGCCAGTGTCTTGGCCGTGTTGAAGTCATCGCTCATGTTGGAATAACACTCGTCTACGAGTGAGATCAACCCCTTCTCGGTTTCGGTGTCGCCCGTTTCACCTCCCGCAGAGCTCAGGGCTTTGATCGTGCGCAGCGAGGCATTGAGTTTCTTGTACCCCTTCTCGGCTGCCTGAAGCGCTTCATTCGAAAAATCCAACGTGCTGCTGTAGTGCGACTGCAGCATAAAAAAGCGAACGGTCATCGGGCTGTAACCCTTGTCCAGCAGTTTATGACTGCCGGTAAACAACTCGGAGGGAAGAAAAGAATTGCCCAGGGACTTACTCATCTTCTGGCCGTTCACCGTGAGCATGTTGGAGTGAATCCAATAGCGAACCGGGGGTTTGCCGTTGGCTCCCGTGGCCTGGGCGATTTCGCATTCGTGATGCGGAAACTTCAGGTCCATGCCACCACCGTGGATGTCGAATGTTTCACCCAGGTATTTTGTGCTCATCACCGTGCACTCGATGTGCCACCCCGGAAAGCCTTCGCCCCAGGGCGATGGCCAACGCATGATGTGCTGAGGGGATGCCTTTTTCCAAAGTGCAAAATCGCGCCTGTCGCGCTTTTCTTCCTGGCTATCGAGGTCACGGCCGCTCTCCATCAACTCTTCAATATTGCGACCGGAAAGAATGCCATACGAGTTGTTGTGTGTGGCGTTGTACTTTTTAACATCGAAATAGACTGAGCCATTGACTTCGTACGCCAGGCCCTTGTTGATCAGGTCTTGAGTAATCCGAATCTGCTCTACGATATGGCCAGTTGCCGTGGGCTCGATGCTGGGCGGTAAAATGTTAAACACGCGCATCACGTTGTGGAAGTCCTCCGTGTAGCGTTTCACGATTTCCATTGGCTCAAGCTGTTCGAGTCGGGCTTTCTTCGCGATTTTGTCCTCGCCTTCATCTGCATCACTTTCGAGATGACCCACATCGGTGATGTTGCGGACGTACCGAACACGGTACCCCAAAAAACGAAGGTAACGCGATACCGTGTCGAACGTCAGAAAGGTGCGCGCGTTACCCAGGTGCACGAAGTTATACACCGTGGGTCCGCACACGTACATGCCCAGAAAACCGGGGGTTAGTGGTTCAAACCGTTCCTTTTTTCCCGAGAGGGAGTTGGTAATCGTCAGGGGATACTTTTCGTACAACGTCATGCTTTAATTTACCGCGCGAAGCTACAAAAAAGCCCTACCGGATTATTTGTGCATGGGTTGAAATAATAATGGCGTTCCGCTCCTAAAAATTGAGTACGCACCCGAGGAATACCGTTCGCTGGGCAAACCGCTCTTCGGTGCGCGTGGTGTAATCAAAATTATAGTTGTAGTCGCGTACGTTTGGGTTATTGGTCAAATTATCGGCACTGGCGAAAAATACAGTCATCAACTTATCCGACAGCGAAATAACTTTGCTCACGTTCATGCTCATGTTAAAGTAGGCAGGTAATCGCTGCTGCCCGGTGACGGGCACGAACCGGGGTTCGTATACCATCCACAGCGGGTTGAATTGGGCCCCCGCCACCGGGCGAAAGAAGGAACCTTGACGGAACAGCGAGAACGCAGAAACTACCCAGTTACCACCAAACTTGTATTGCAGATTAGCTCGCCCGAAGTAGGAAAGATCAAAAGGCGAAGCGAAGCTGATTTCATTTTGTTGGATGGTCGATTGAAGCGAGCTGACCGAAATCTGGGCAAGCCATTTGCGTGATTGATATTTGATAAATGCTTCGGCTCCCACGGTTTCGATAAGCTGATGGTCTTGGCGGCTATGCTTGCCAAAGACAGAGCCGATGACTTCCCATCGTAACGTTTTATAGGTGGCATCCAGTGAGAGTTGATCCGTTTCGAAAAAGAGCGTTGCGTTTCCTGCTCCTCTCGAAAAATCAGTGCGGTGGTATTTGCCGGCACCCAAAAGCAAGGAGAATTTCTCCGTCATTTGCCATTTGACGTTGGCCTGCAGGCTGTTATACAAAGGTTGCATTCGGGCTGGTATGTTCTGTCGCATACCCGCGCCAATCATTATCTTTTCACTAAACCGGTATTTACCGTATCCAAATACTTCGGTGATGGCAATGCGGGTGGTGCTGCTGATGTTAAAGAAGGGATGGATAGGTGCGATGGCGAAATCAATCTCTGGAAGAGTTCCATTGAATTTTTGCAGTCGGTTGTCATGTGAGATGCCCGTTTTAAAGTCAAACCGGTTGCCGGTGTACAAGTAGTTGAAGGACGTGAAGAAGTTTGTGTTGCGGAGTTTAATGTCTGACACACTGTAACTAAACCGGGATTCCGAAAAACTAGCACCCTGGTTGATGCTGAATTCTCCTTTGCCCACCCGCTTTTGCAGCGAAAGCGTACTGAAATTGCGCTTACCCTGTGCATTAAAGTCACCATGGAAAGAAGGCTGTCGGAAGTCAAAGGTGAACTGCTCACGCAGGGAGTAATTGAAAAACTTAAGTGAAGTGGTGGGGGAGAAGCGATAAAAGTAGTGTAAGCCCAAATCCTGTGAGCCAAAGTTCTTGATCCGCTCCAGCGAACGCGGGTTGAGCCCGCGCAATAGCCCGGAGAACTGGTGATTGCCAAACACACTAATGGAGCTTTTCTGCTTTACGGGTATTTGTGTACTGAACCCTACACTTGCCATATTAAGGGAAAGTTGCGTCTCAGTTTTCTTGGGGATTATGGCATCCGTTTGCAGCGCGATTAATCCGGACGAGGTGTTGCCATATTCCAGCGGTGGATTACCGGGAAACACCTGTACATTATTAATGATAGCTGTGTTGAATATGCTAAATGTACCGATGCCGTTGAGTTGTCCGTAACGAATGCCATCATAAATAGGTACGTTGTTAAGAAAGATGCCCGTTTCCTGTGCCGTGCTTCCGCGCAGACTGATATTGGCCGACTCATCGAGTGTTGTGGCTGCCGGCATGGCGTTGACTGCCAGCAGTGGGTCCGCCTTTGCGGTGGGATTCGTGTAGATATCAAGCTTATCGGCTTTCATGGTGCGGAACTCCTCGGCAATTAAGCGCTCGGCTTTTACGACAACTTCGCCAGTCAGTTGGGCGTAGGGTTCTAGTAAGATGATGATTTCGCACTTGCGAATGATAAATGCGCTCTCTTTATAGCCGATGAAACTGGCCACCAGCGTGTCGCCAGCCTGTGCTTTGATGGTAAAGTGGCCAAGGGAGTCAGTGCTGGTTCCGGTGCGCCAGTCGGCTTGCAAACGGATGTTGGCCCCAGGTAGC
>DAIPHR010000077.1:0-13515 GCA_036771215.1 Cyclobacteriaceae bacterium | reverse complement strand
TTTCGTGTGTGGCATCAATGCGTATGGCCTGGGTAAGGTCAGCCAAGGCACCGCTCAGGTCCTTACCGTGTTCTTTGCAAATGGCGCGGTTGATCCAGAAATCCGGGTCCGTGGCATCCAACTCAATAGCCTTGGTAAAATCCTGGAGGGCAGCCGCCCACTTTTGCTGGCTCATCAGCAGGTGGCCGCGCTCTTCATACAAGTACGCCTGTCGCGGGTCCTCTTTAATGGCTTTAGAAAGCAGTGCTTCGGATTCGGCTTTTGAGCCGGTTTCTTTCAGCAGCACGGCCAGGTTGTGCTGGGCCAGGCTGCTGGCCGGATTCAATTCGAGCGTGCGTTGGTAGTCACTGATCGCCTGCTTTTTGTCGCCCGCTTGCTGGTAGGCCAGACCGCGGTTAAGAAAGAAATCGGCCCGTGCGGGATCAAGACGAATGCAGGAGTCGAAATAGGTAATGGCCCGCGTGTAGTACTTCAACTGAGTGTCGATCTGCCCCAGGTAGTTGAAAACAACTGAGCGCACATCACTTTGTGCCGTGAATATCTTTTGCGTGGCGCCTCCCGATAGCTCAAAGTAGACGGACTCGGTGCCTGTACCGGGCGAGGCAGGTAATTGATGAAGGGTTAAAAAGTCCTCACGGGCCAGCTCATACTGCCGGAGTTGAAACCGCAGGGAACCCCGACTAAACAGAGCCTCGCGGTGGGTGGGGGTTTTTTCCAAGAAAATAGAATAGTCCGTGATGGCACCTCTTGAGTCAGCCAGTCGCTCGCGGGCGATGCCGCGCAGGTAGTAGGCCTTCCATTGTTGAGGATCTTGTCTGAGGCACTCGTTTAAATGAGCCAGGGCCGTACGGTCCTGCCGCTGCTCCAGGGCCAGCTCGCCCTTCTCCAGCAATTGCGGGGCATTGCGGGGCTGCGATAAGGCACTTAACGCAAGCAAACAGGTCGTGGCCAGCAATAGTAATCTCACCATTTTAACCCCAATTACCGAAACTTTCGCCTAAAATTCCTGTTTAGTTTATGTATGGAAACCACAAAGAAATCAAAGGCCAAATCGGGCGCCAAAGAGGCGGCTGTGCTGAATGCCTATCGTGAGTATGTGTTGAAGGAAGGCAAACAACCCACTTCGGTGTTTGCTTTTTGCCAGCAGTTGGGCATTCCGGAAGAGGAATTCTACAAGCACTTTGCCTCTTTCGCGGCGCTGGAAAGAGCCATTTGGCAAAACTTCATTTCCACCACCCGCCAAAAACTGGAAGCGGATGAGAGCTATGCTGGCTTCAGTTCACGCGAAAAGATACTGGCGTTTTACTTTACGCTGGCCGAAATGCTGAAAAGCGATCGAAGCTTTGTGTTACACCAGTTAAAGGGCTGGAAGAACCCCGGCACGATGCCCACCTTCCTGAAAGGATTCAAGGCATCTTTCGATGAGTGGATCAAGGGTGTGGTGGCTATGGGTGTGCAATCCGGTGAAATTGCCAAAAGGCCTTATCTGGACGAACGTTATTACATGCTGTTCTGGCTGCACCTGATGTTCATTCTTCAGTTCTGGAGCCATGATGAGAGCGCGAATTTTGAGAAAACAGATGCCGCGATTGAAAAGTCGGTGAACCTGGCTTTTGATTTGATTGGTAAGGGCATTCTGGATAATGCCATTGACTTTGGAAAGTTTCTCTACCAGACAGCTAAAAACTAACGTGTGAGCAAGCGTGTGAAGGAGCAGGAGCGGATACCCGTAGGGAAAGTACATCGCGCGACCAAGTTTATTGCCACCGGTGCCAAGATTGGCACCAACTATTTGAAGCACTATGGAAAGAAGCTGGTCAACCCCGAGCTTTCGCGCGATGAGTTGCACCAGGATAATGCCACCGATATTTATCAGTCGCTCAGCCAGCTTAAAGGCAGCGCCCTGAAAGTGGCGCAGATGCTGAGCATGGACAAAAATTTACTGCCGCGGGCCTACCAGCAGCAGTTTACCATGGCGCAGTATAGCGCACCCCCGCTTTCGTATCCGTTGGTGGTGCGCACATTCGAAAAGCACTTTAAGAAAAAGCCGACTGAGCTCTTTGATACTTTCAGCCCGTCCGCTCAAAATGCGGCATCTATGGGGCAGGTGCACAAGGCTACGCTCAACGGAAAGGAGCTGGCAGTGAAGATTCAATATCCGGGCGTGGCGGACAGCGTAAAGAGCGACCTGGCCATGGTGAAGCCTATTGCCCTCAGCATGTTCAAGCTCAATCCGGCCGAGTACGATGAGTTTATCGGTGAGGTGGAAAGCCGTTTGCTGGAAGAGGCGGATTATGATCTGGAGTTGGAGCGGTCGCAGGAGTTGACCTCTCAATGCCGGTCCATTCCCAATCTCGTTTTTCCCGGCTACTATCCTGAGTTCAGCTGTGCCAAGGTGCTGACCATGGACTGGCTGCACGGAAAGCCGTTGGGTGAGTTTCTGAAAACGGATACGTGGACGGCCGAGGAGGGAAACCGGATTGGCCAGGCCATGTGGGACTTTTACCATTTCCAGATGCATCGCTTGCAGTCACTTCATGCTGATCCTCATCCCGGTAACTTCATTATTACCAATACCCGTCAGCTGGGCGTGATTGATTTTGGATGTGTAAAAGTTATTCCGCCTGCGTTTTATAAATCGTATTTTCAGTTGCTGGATGGCGACCTGCTGAACAATCCCAAGAAAATGGCGAAGGTATTTCAGGAGTTGCGTTTTATTTACCCGGATGATTCGGTCCGCGAACAGGCATTTTTTACCGAGGTGTTCACCCGTTTGGTTGAGCTGCTCGGGCGCCCGTTCCGCACACCGGAGTTTGACTTCTCAGATTCCGAATACTTCCGTCAGTTGTACGGGTTTGGCGAGGAGATCTCGTCAATGAAGGAATTCCGGAATTCAAAGAAGGCGCGTGGCGTGAAAGACGCATTGTATATCAACCGTACCTACTACGGCTTGTATAACATCCTGCACGAGTTGAAGGCGAAGGTGAATACGGGCAGCTGGAAGTGAGGCTGCTTCCTTGCTCCAACAGGCCTGTGGCGGAAGATCAATCGGATGATATCGTACATGGCATGTAGTCGTTTTTCGTAGCTCCGGTTAGTTGTCAGGTAGATTATCGTTTGCCGGGTTCCTTTTGTTGCCAGGTTATTCGTGAACCCCGCCAGTACGGCCATTCGTTTTGAAGAAAGTACTACGCCCTGCGAGACACTAAATTCTGAGTACTTTTGTTCGATGAGCAAGGTTGTTGAGTTTACACCTGTCCCGAAACACTTCGGGTTCAAACGGGTGCGCAAGCGAAAGCGCGACCGACAGGAGCAGTTGGGCCAGTTGAATCTGTTCTCGGGAGGTAAGCAAGTTAGCCTCAGCCAGCACTCGCCATTTGAGGAAGCCTCGATGTTTGATGAAAAGGGCGAGTTCATGCAGGCCCGGGAGCTCTACCTCAAAGCAATTGGCGAGAATGACAGCGTGCCCGATGCGTTCTGCAATCTCGGCATTATCGAGTCGAAGGAAAAGAACTACCCTAAAGCGATTGACTGTTTTACCCGGTGCCTGAAGGAGCAACCCCGCCACTTTGAAGCGCATTATAACCTGGCTAACCTGTATGCCGAAGCAGCCAATTTTACGCTCGCCAAGTTGCATTACCAGTTGTCAATTGAGATTGAACCTGACTTTCCGAACAGCCATTTTAACCTGGCGTTAACGCAGGCTATGCTCCGCGAAATGGAAGATGCGATCCTGACGCTGCACCGCTATCGGCAAATGGTTGATAATCAGGAACGCCACCAAGCCGACAATCTGATTCATTCGCTTTTACGGGCGAGGATTTAGCGCTGCATTGTCCAAAGGGTGAGGAAGAACAGAATAAGGCGGTAGACCTCGAGCGCCAGTTTCATCAGCCCAATCATCAGGACGGATTTAATCACGAGGCGCCAACTGCTTTCGGTATAAAATGTATAACCGGATCTGATCAGGAAGTAGAGATTGGTCATAATGAATATGATCGTCAGGGTCAGTTCGTTGACTCGGCTCCCAAGGCCCGTGAGGTTTATGATTAACGTTAACACGATGGCGTTGACGAACAGGTTAAAACATGCGACTTCAACCATGTAATCCACATGATCCGTAAAATATCGATTGCTCCTGCGGTACAAAACGTTGAGCGGGAGGGAGGCCAGCAGGACGAAGAGCATCACCATCAGTTTGGCCAGACCAACCGTCTTCAGATTATAAAGCAACGTGAAGGTTTCGAGGTTTACACCTTGTTGAAGCACAGCCGTGGTGAGCGGTCCGCGCAACCATCCGCCAAAAAGTGACAGCAGTTGGGTATTCAGCGAGGCATTGAAAAGCTGAATGAGCGGGAAAAAGAAATAAATGAGATTTAAGACAAAGAATACCGAGATGGGCGGCAAATACTTCACCCGCCTGCCTTCAGTAAATTCGGCTGAAACAAAGCCGGGTTTGCGTAGCATCAACCCCAGGGTGTGTACCAATTTGTTGTCGGCAAAGGTAATGGCCCGGGTAATGGTGTTCAGCAGTGTGCGCAGTGACCGGTCAGCCGGAACCAATACCTTTTCACCGCATTGGTTGCAGTAGTTGCCTTCAAACGCATTTCCGCAGCTTTTACACGAAACCATACGCGGGCGCAAAGATGCCGAATCGGTCTTTCAATTCAACATCCGGAGCTGTCGGATCGCCTTTGCACCCCGTGAGCGAAAGGCGGGCGACCCGAACGGCATTTCCTCTTCGATAAGTAGTCGTATTTCATTCGCGAGTTCGGGGTTTTGAACAGCCAGGTTGGTCAGCACGGTCATGGCAAAAACACGAATAGCGATGGCTTCCTGCCGGTTGGTGAACAGGGTAAGTGCAAGGTCTGTAGCTGTGCCCTGGTACTGTCTGGGGATGGAGATGAACTGAAGCAGACGCATGGTGTTGCGCTTGACCGCATCCGGCAAGCCCGGCTTCCGGAGGTGTCGGAGCAAAACCGCCAGGTGTGTACGAACCAAATGGGGATTCGCTTCAACGCAGTAACTAAGGGGCCATGCCGCTCGTGGCGTCAGGCGATTGTCACCTGCTAAGTAGACCTCCACCAGAGTTTTGAATCGGGCGGGGTCCGATCCAACCCAGGCCACGATGCGCTGGCATTGAGCTATTGAGTACGTTTTTCTCAACGCCTGTACTAAATTCATTTTCAACAACTTAACTTGAAATAGAAGTTAATTGCGGGTATATAACTACTTGATAGTTTGTATTTTAAATAAATTCGTTATAGCTTTAATTCAAGTTAAACTGATGGGCTATGCTGATATTTTTTACCATCGCGACTTTTGCATTTTTTCAACTGGCGGTTTGCCTGTATTGTTATAAGCAAAAGCAAGGCGTAATCGGATTCTGAGTTACCATCCGATTCCATAATCCTCACCATGGTTGCTGGAACCTCCCCAGAAGGTACCGTGCTTCCAATCAAAATAAATGGCGTTGATTGGTCCGCTGGTGCGTTCCTGGTAGTTGATGCGGTACCCCATGCGTGATAAATCTTTCCGTACCCAGGCGGGCATTGCGTTGTTGAGGGTAATGCCTCCCGGTATTTTTTCGTGATCGCCAAAACTGCTGAACATCTGCTGCGTCTTGAAGGAGGGCGCTTCGCAGGCTTCCTGCACCGTCATGTCAAACTCCACCATATTCAGAAAGAACTGAAGCAGCAACTGGTCCTGTTCATCACCGGCTTGTTTGGCAAACGACAGATAAGGTTTGCCATCCTTTAAGGCCATGGTGGGCGTGAGGGTTACGCGCGGCCGCTTGCCGGGCTCCACTACGTTAAATGGATTCTCTTTGGCATCCAGCACAAAAGACTGCATGCGTTGGCTAAGGCCAACTCCCGTATTGCCCGCAATACACGCAGGCACCCATCCACCGCTGGGTGTAATGGAAACCACCCAGCCTTCTTTATCCGCTGCCTCAACTGAAGTGGTACCTGCGGTAAACGCCTCCTGGTATCTTTCATCCAAGGGATTGGGTGACGAAAAATTTGCCGCCTGCGGGTTGCCCCAGTTCTTCAACAGATCAAGGTAAGGGTTCTGCTTGCCTTCAAATGGATAGGGATCACCGGGTGCCGCTTTGGCATCGTTGCGTTCGTGATTCATAAGCTTCACGCGTTCTTTTGCATACTCTTTGGACAACAGCCCTTTCATAGGCTCTTCGGGGGCGAAGGCCGGATCACCATAGTAAAAATCCCGATCAGCAAACGCCAGGTTCATTGCCTGGTAAACGGTATGTATGTAACGGGTTGAGTTGTAGCCCATGCTTTTCAGATCGAAGTTCTCCAGAATATTCAGCGTCTGTAGAAAAGCCGGTCCTTGCGTCCACTGCTGCAGTTTGTAGACTTCGATGCCCCGGTAGTTGGTGGACAAGGGTTCCTCGATTTTCACTTTCCAGTTGGCGAGGTCTTGTTCGGTGATTAATCCGCCTTGCTCTTGAGTGCCGCGAGCGATCTCTTTGGCGATATCGCCTTTGTAAAATCGATCGTAGGCAGCATAAATGGCCGCTTTGCGATCCTTACCTTTTTTCAGCGCCTGCTGTTCAGCTTCTACCAGCTTTTGTAGCGTAGCCAGCAGATCTTTTTGAACGAAGATTTCACCTGCATGTGGTGCTTCCCGCGTTTCGCCCAGGTGGGGGAGAAATACCTTTTTCGAATAGGGCCACTGCTTGATTTGCTCTTTACCCCGTTCAATCGAATTGGCCGTTTGCGCTTCGATGGGATAACCTTCGGCCATTTGCATGGCGGGGGCTAAAACGTCTTTCAGGCTCATCGTGCCGTACTCGGCCAGCATGGTCATCAATCCACCCGGTGTGCCGGGCGTTACAGCCGCAAGCGGACCATACTCAGGCGGGTATTTCATGCCTTTTCCTTTGAAGAAATCGGCCGTAGCACCGGTAGGGGCCACGCCCAGGGCATTGATGGCGATCACCTTTTTCGTCTTGGGGTTGTAAATCAACGCCTGCGTTTCGCCACCCCAGCTCAGCACATCCCACATGGTACAGGTAGCGGCCAGCATCGCACAGGAGGCATCCACCGCGTTTCCACCTTTGGTGAAAATCATGGCACCGGCCGCTGCAGCCAAAGGCTTGCCGGTAATGGCCATCCAGTGGCGGCCATGCAAGGGCGGCTTTTGGGTAGTGACCGGAAGATTATTGAAGGATTGGGCAAAACCGGCAACCGCGCTGAGCACGATGGCCAAAGAGAAGACAAGTCGCATAGGTGAAGATTTAGAACTTCGAAAGTAGCGATCGGATTACGTTGGGCCAAGTACATTATGATGGATGGCCGGAACTGTTTAACTTGATTTTCTAAACGAATTTGAAGGATGGAAGCCAGACGGAGATCCTATTTTTACAAATGGTTATTTCTCGGTGGTGGTGGCGCGGTATTGTTTGGTGACGGCCTGTGTGCCACTATCGAAGTAGCTTTTATGCGTTACGAGGGTGCTCCCTTTTGGACATGGTTCGCCCTTGGTACGTTGTCACTTTGTTTCGTGGTAGCCGGACTTGCCTGTATGATTGACTCGGTGCGGTGGAAGATAAAATACAATGGCTAGTCAGCCATGGCTGACGTTGGGTATCGGCTAATACACGATCTCCACATCTCCATCGACCGGAAATCCCGTACATGTGAGTATTCGACCGGCAGCCAATTCCCGGTCGGAAAGAACCTCGTTGCGCGACATCCACACGGAACCTTTCACACACGTAGCCGCGCAGGCGCTACACTGACCTGCCTCGCAACTGAACGGGAGGTCGATACCTTGTCTCCGGGCTGCCTTCAAAATACTCACCGGATATTGAACCGAAATATGAAAGCGTTGATTTTGGAAGTTCAACATCACCTTATGCTCGCGCTGGTCGGGCGGGGATTGCGGATTCTCAAATTCGGGCGCGAGAAACGTTTCGCGATGGATCCGGGCAAGCGGGACGCCTTCCGTCACCAGGCCGATTTCAGCCGTCAGCATGTAATCGTATGGCCCGCAGAGGTAGAACGCAGCCTTGTCGTTTTCCCTGACATACTGTTGCAGAAGTTCACCCACGAGCCACTTGCTTAGCCGTGCGCGCAGCAGGTTGACGCTGCTGCTGTTGAGCCATTCAATCTGAAACTGCTTGGGGAATTTTCTTCGCAGTTCAGTCAACTCACTTCGGAAGATGGTGGTGGCCTCCGATCGATTGCTGTAAACGAGCACTACCGTGCTTTGCCCGCGATGCGTCAGAATCTCTTCAATCATCGGCCGACAGGGCGTAATGCCGCTGCCCGCAGCAAAAAAAACATACTGTTCAAAGGCATCCGGATTCTCCGGCAACTGAAACCGACCAGCCACTCCGCTGCTGGTAAGGGTTTCGCCTACACGGGCCTCATCAAACAAATAGCGGGAGAATAATCCATTTTCGATTCGCTTTATCGTGATGCGAATCAAGGAGTCACCCGGGGATGACGATATCGAATACGATCGTCTGTGTTCACCCTGTTGCAGTATGAGGAATTGGCCCGCGCGGAACGCCAGTGGCCGATCGGGCCGCAGCCAAAACGATTTCGTGTCTTCCGTTTCGGGCTGAATCTTTTGAATGGTAAGATTCCACATCATTTGCCCGACAACCGCTGGTCGATGTGCTTCATGGCGGAGAGGAACCGCTCCTTTACCTGCCTGCGAAACCAGGTGGGCGCCAGTCTTTTCATTCGCCACATGTTGCGCGCGATATCCGGTAGAATCAGGTAGAGTTCACCTTTCGCCATACGGATGAGAATTTCCCGGGCGACCGCATCTGCCTCCAGGTTCGATTTATCTAACAGATACTGGGTGGCGCGTTTCACAAATTCACCGCCCCGCGCATGTTGCGCTACGTTAGTCCGGAAATACGAGGGCATGATACACGACACCTGCACATTATAGTCCAGCAGTTCGCCATAAATCGTTTCGCTGATGGCAACCACGGCTGCCTTGGTCATGTTATATGCGCCCATGGTGGGTGCGCAACTCACCGCGGCAATGCTGGCTGTGTTTATGATGTGGCCCGATCGCTGCTGCTTGAGTACCGGCATGAAGATGTGGCAACCGTGAACCACGCTCATCTGATTCACCCGGATCATCCACTCATAATTCTCAATGCTGTACTCTTCAAAGGCACCGCCATCGCCCACGCCCGCGTTGTTGAAAATCAAATCGACTCCGCCATTGAGCAACAGGAATTTATCAGCCTGTTGCCGGAAGGCAGCGTAATCGGAGACATCGAACACGTAGGTTTGTGTGGTGCCACCTTTGGCCTGGAGCTCGGTTGCCACCCGCTTCAGATTGGCTGTGTCCATGTCCGCCAGCCCGAGTGTCCATCCATCGTGAGCCAACTCGGTGGCCAATGCCTTACCAAGACCCGAAGCGGCCCCGGTAATGAACGCGCGCTTGCGCGGGTATCGGTCAG
The DNA here is from genome assembly GCA_036771215.1 of Cyclobacteriaceae bacterium. Lineage (GTDB taxonomy): Bacteria > Bacteroidota > Bacteroidia > Cytophagales > Cyclobacteriaceae > ELB16-189. Next base: position 4,061 of record DAIPHR010000077.1, on the reverse strand, counting down.
TCAGTTTGTAAATCGTTTTCATATCTTCTTCGTCTCTATGGCGTGCACCGCGTGGGCGGCCAAGGCTTTTACTACATCAATCAATTGACCGAATCGGGGATCTTGCGTGAATCCGGCTTTCCATCGGGCATAAATCTGTTGCGCAATCACGGCATTCTTAAATAATCCAAACACGTAATAGAAGCTAATGTTTGACACATCCCGTCCGCTGCCGGCTGCATATCGGTCAATCACCTCTTTTCGACTCAGGTTGCCCGGCAACCAGGATACATTAAACATGCGCGTCAGCGGATGGTCAGTTGGCTCGCACCAATAGGCGAGGGCCGCGCCCAAATCCATCAGCGGATCTCCCACGGTGGCCATCTCCCAATCCAGAATGCCGATTATTCTGGTGGGGTCGTTTACGTCCAGCACTACGTTATCATACTTGAAGTCGTTGTGCAGAAACGCAACTTCTTTCGATACCGGCTGATTGGCGATCAGCCACGCACTGCTTTCGTTCATGGCCGGAATCGAATCGGTTTCCGCTTTCGTATAACGCTGCGTCCAACCTTCGACCTGGCGGGCCACATATCCCTCCGGTTTCCCCAGCGTAGCCAGTCCGGTGGTTTGGATATTCAGAGCGTGAATTTCAACCAGCGTATCCACCAGGTTGCGCGATAATGCCATGAACTGCTGGCGTGGCAGGGGCGACCGCGCATGACTTGCCCGCAGGATGATGCCGTTCAATCGCTCCATCACGTAAAACGATGAACCGATTACCAGTACATCTTCACAGAGCGCCACAGGCTTGGGCACGCGGTTAAAGTGGGGAAAAAGCAGTGACAATACCCGAAATTCGCGACCCATGTCGTGAGCCGATTTGATGTTGGCTCCGGCCGGGGGTTTCCGCAAGATGAACTCACCACCGGTGGCCGTCAGCGCATAGGTTAAGTTGGAAAAACCACTTGGGAATTGCCGGATGGAAGAGATCTGGCCGACTTGTGGAGCATGAGTATCCAGCCAGGGTTGCAACGCGCCTGCCGGCAGTTCTTCGCCAGCGCGCACGTCAACGGGTTGATCAATCGGTAGCAAGGATTTTAGTTTTCAGATTTTCGATTACAGATTTCAGCGTATGAATTTTAGATTTTTTTCTTCAATCCGTATTTCTTGAGAATGCCGGTGGCCATGCTTTGCAGGTGAACCTCATCCGCTCCATCCCAAATGCGCGCGCCCCGCTCGTGTTGATAGAGTGTGGCGAGCAACGTCAGGTCGGAAAGGCCGGCCGCCCCGTAGGTTTGAATGGCCCGATCGAGAATACCCAACATGATGTTGGCCACGTAATACTTGATTCCCGAGATATCATCGCGCGTGGCGGCTGCGCCCTGTTCATCAATCTTTTGTGCGGTGCGCAGCACCAGCAAGCGAGCCGCATCAATCTCAACCCGGCTTTGGGTGATGAACGATTGAATGTACTGCTTATGCCCAAGATACACTCCGTCTTCAATTTCGCGCGACACCGCCCGCTGACACATTAAGTCAAATGCCTTTTCTGCGATGCCGATCCAGCGCATGCAATGGTGAATGCGTCCGGGGCCGAGCCGCTCTTGTGCCAGCTTAAAGCCTTCGCCCTCGGCACCGATGCGGTTGGTTTGGGGCACGCGGCAATTTTCAAAACGGACTTCTGCGTGACTGGCCCAGCCTCCACCGGCTTCACCAAACACCGGAATGTTACGCACGATGGAGTACCCCGGTGTGCCGGTTGGCACAATAATCATACTGGCGCGTTGATGTGGAGCGGCTTCCGGGTTCGTGACGGCCATCACAATGGTGAAAGCTGATCCTTCGGCACCGGTAGTAAACCACTTATGCCCGTTGATGATGTAGTCATCTCCCTCGCGTTGCGCAGTAGTGGCCAGCCGGGTCGGGTTGCTGCCGGCCATTTCCGGCTCCGTCATGGCAAAGCAACTGCGCACCTTGCCTTTGCAAAGCGGTAACAAGTAGTTTACCCGTTGCCCGACTGAAGCAAACTTCGAGAGTAACTCGATGTTGCCGATATCCGGGGCCTGGCAATTGAACGTGTAATGCCCGTAGAACGGAGTGCGCGCCAATGCTTCACTGATTTGACCAAACTCGCAAAGCGTAAGGCCAAGGCCACCTTCCTCTTTTGGCAGATGTAATCCCCACAAGCCGGAGGTTTTCACCTTTTCCCGCTTCTCGTCCAGCAGCCGGAATGTTTCTGGCCACGGGCGGTGATGATAATCCTTTTCCAACGGAAGCAACTCCGCCTCAACAAAGGCGCGGACGCGTGGCAGGAGGTCGGCAAGTCGTGGGGTTCCGAATAACTCTTCCATGGATCAAATCGTTATGCCGCCATCGGCTGTGAAAATGGTTCCCGTACAGTAGGCCGAAGCCGGGGAGGCTAGAAAAAGAATTAGCGCAGCCATTTCTTCTGAAGTGCCCATGCGGGGCAGGGCCATGTGCCGCAAGAAGCTGTTCAGCATCTTTTCGTTTTGCCACAGTGCTTCCGAAAACTTGGTTTTAATCAATCCCGGTGCCACGGCATTCACGCGAATGCCATCGACACCCCATTCTTTCGCCAGCACTTTGGTGAGCATATTCAACGCGGCTTTGGATACCGAGTAAATGCCGAGCCCCGGATCGGGCGTATCGCCCGCCACCGAGCTGATGTTGACAATCGAACCACTGCCACGCGCCTTCATATGCGGGTAGGCCAACCGGGCCAATTCAAATGGTGACTTCACGTTCACGCTCATGATTTTATCGAAGGCCCAGCCTTCGGTTTGAACAACCGGGCCGTAGACTGGATTGGTGGCCGCATTGTTCACCAAAATGTCCAGTCCGCCTGCCCGCTTCACCACCTCAGCAACCAGTTCCGTGCAAAAAGCCGTGTCGCCCACGTTGCCGGCAATGAAATCACACGCTCCACCCGCTTGCGCGATGGATTCGGCTACAGGCTTGAGCTCCTCTGCTTTGCGCGAGTTGATCACGACCCGGGCGCCTTGCCGGGCCAACATTCGGGCGGCTGCTTCGCCAATTCCTTTACTGGCACCCGTAATCAGGGCCACTTTGCCATTTAACTGAAATACAGAACTATCCATATCTATTGAAATAAATTAACCATGTCTTCGGGCACGCGCCTCGGTTTGAACGTTTGGGCATCCAGCATGACCCATATCGTTTTGGCTTTTACCATTTCCTTTTTGGTCTGCGCATGGCGAATGACGATGAATCGTTCGAATCGTGCCCCTTGCGCCTGACCCACCCAGGTACCCACTTCAATGGGATCGCCCAGAAAAGCCGGGGCGATGTAGTCGATTTCATGGCGCGAGGCTACCCACACCACTTCGTTGATGCGATGCTGGCCCACCCGCTGCCAGTGGCTTTTGGCTACATCCTGAATCCATTGAAGATAGACCACATTGTTAACATGGTTGAGTTCATCAATGTCGGCCGGCACCACGGTGCGCGTCATCGTAAATCGGAACGGATGAGACATGGCTCCAAGATAGGTAATAATGCTGTAGTCATTCACCGCCAGTGATTACCTTTGCGCCTCATTTTTCTTATGAACTATCTTTCAGCCGAAGGGCTTTCCAAATCCTATCACGACAAATGGCTCTTTCGCAATCTCTCGGTGGGCATTTCGCAGGGGGAAAAGTATGCTTTAGTGGGCAACAACGGGGTGGGTAAAAGCACACTGCTCAAGATTCTTACGGGCGAAATCCAGCCGGATGGCGGCACCGTGGTGGTGCGCGAGGGTATCCGACTGGGCTACCTGACCCAGCAACCGACCGTTGACGATAACGTGCAGGTAAAGGATGTGCTTTTTCATGAGTCAAATGAAGTGGCTCGTGCGGTGAAAGAATATGAAGACTGCCTCCACCATCCGGATGTGGCGCCCGAGCGCATGCAAGCCGCGTTGGAGAAAATGGAAGAGTTCAGCGCCTGGGACTATGACGCCAAAGTTCAGGAAGTAACCGGTCGGCTTGGCGTACCGGACATGTACAAAAAATTTGGCGAGCTCTCAGGCGGCCAAAAGAAGCGGATCTTTCTCGCGC
>DAIPHR010000076.1:0-13898 GCA_036771215.1 Cyclobacteriaceae bacterium | reverse complement strand
GTCAACATCCCGCCATCGACCTGAATCACCTGGCCCGTTACGTAGGCCGAAAGATCGGAGGCCAGAAATACGCAAGCGTTGGCGACATCCTCGGGCTTACCACCTCGCTTCAACGGAATGGCATCGCGCCAGCTCTGAACCGTTTTTTCATCCAGCTTGCCCGTCATTTCGGTTTCAATGAAACCGGGGGCAATAGCATTGCTGCGGATACCGCGCGAGCCCAGCTCTAAGGCTACCGACTTGGTAAATCCGATGATACCGGCCTTGGAAGCTGCGTAGTTTGCCTGGCCGGCATTGCCCTTGATACCCACCACGGACGTCATGTTGATGATGGAGCCGCTCTTCTGTTTCATCATCGGTTTGGTTGCAGCCTTCACCGTATTAAAACAGGATTTCAAATTCACATTCATGATCTTGTCCCACATTTCTTCCGTCATGCGCAGCAGCAGGTTGTCCATGGTGATGCCGGCATTGTTCACCAAAATGTCGAGCGCGCCAAATTCAGCCACCACATCGTTGATCAATTTCTCGGCCTGACCAAAATCGGAGGCATCGGAGCGGTAGCCTTTCGCCTTAACACCTTTCGCAGCCAGTTCCGCTTCCAGCGCCTGACCTTGCTCAACGCTTGATAAATAGGTGAACGCCACATTTGCTCCATGCTCGGCAAACGCCAGGGCGATGGAACGACCGATTCCTTTGGATGCACCCGTGATGAGTGCGGTTTTATTCTGTAATAGCTTCATTGTGGTTCGGTTTGTTATTGACATGAATTTGGCCCGAAACTACTGCTTTTTTTGGGAGGTTTATTTGGGTTAATTTGCCCTGTTTTTAACGATAGACTTACCAGCACTATGTCAAAATACGATGTCATTGTTATCGGGTCGGGCCCTGGAGGGTACGTGGCCGCCATTCGCGCTTCGCAACTGGGTTTGAAAGTGGGCGTGGTGGAGCGCGAAGAATTGGGAGGCATTTGCCTCAACTGGGGTTGCATACCCACGAAGGCGCTGCTCAAGAGCGCCAACGTTTTTGAATACGTGAAACATGCGGCAGACTATGGCATTGCCGTAAAAGGCGCGGAGGCCGACTTTGGCAGCATGGTGAAGCGCAGCCGCGATGTGGCGGCCGGCATGAGCAAGGGCGTTCAGTTTCTTTTTAAAAAGAATAAGATCGATCAGATTCCCGGCCACGGAAAACTCAAGAAAGGCGGCAAAGTGGAGGTAACCGATGCGGCCGGTAAGAAAACGGAATACGAAGCCAAGCATATCCTTTTGGCCACGGGTGGTCGCTCACGCGAGTTGCCCAGCATGCCCATCGATGGCAAGAAAATTATCGGGTATCGCCAGGCTATGGTTTTAGAGCAACAACCAAAGAAATTGCTGGTGGTGGGCTCGGGCGCCATTGGTGTTGAGTTCGCCTATTTCTACAATGCGATTGGTACGGAGGTAACGATCGTGGAGTTTTTGCCGCGCATTGTGCCGGTGGAGGACGAAGAGGTATCCAAAGCACTGGAGAAGTCATTCAAAAAGTCGGGCATGACGATTCATGTCAATTCGGAGGTAACGAAGGTGGATACGAGCGGCAATGGTTGCTTGGCAACGGTAAAGACACCGACAGGCGAAATCAAGATTGAGGCAGATGTGGTGCTTTCGGCTGTTGGCGTGGCCACCAACCTGGAAAACATCGGCCTGGAGGAGGTGGGTGTGAAAACCGACAAGGGCCGGGTAATCGTGGATGATTATTATCAAACCAATGTGCCCGGTGTTTACGCCATTGGTGACATTGTAAAAGGTCCTGCGTTGGCACACGTAGCCTCGGCTGAGGGCATCATCTGTGTTGAGAAAATTGCCGGTCAGAGCCCGGAGCCGCTCAACTATAACAATATACCCGGCTGTACCTATTGCTCACCCGAAATTGCCTCGGTTGGGTTTACAGAGGAAGCCGCCAAGAAAGCAGGCTATCAGATTAAAGTGGGTAAGTTTCCGTTCACCGCCTCGGGCAAAGCCAAGGCGGCCGGGGCTTCAGATGGTTTCGTCAAGGTAATTTTTGACGCGAAGTATGGCGAATTCCTCGGTGCCCATATGATTGGAGCAAACGTAACGGAGATGATTGCCGAAGTGGTGGCAGCCCGCAAACTGGAAACCACGGGCCACGAAATTATCAAATCCGTGCATCCGCACCCCACTATGAGCGAAGCCATTATGGAGGCAGCGGCCGCTGCCTATGGTGAGGTCATTCACCTGTAAGCGAACCGAAAAACGTCAAAGAAGACCCTTTTTTGTGTCTTTTTTGCTTTTCAACGAACCTTCAGGTTTCAATTCCTAAACTTGGCGGATTTACGCATACAAATCATGTCAGTATGAAAATATTACCTGTACAGTTCTTCTTTCACAGGGCCAAGGTATTCGGTACCTTGTTGCTGGTGTGCCTTTTGGCGTTAAATGGGTCACCGCTTGGTCGAGCGCCTGTTCTGAAACTGAACAAAATTTGAGAAAATCTCACATGCGGGTGACCTTGCCCGTTTTGTTGAGCGTTTACTTGTTCACTTTTACCACATTTGGTTTTTTAAATAGCAAAGATCAAGGCATATGAAGCGACTAAATTTAGTCGGATTGTTTGTGTTGTCCGCAGTTTGCGCTTTGGCCAGTGCGAATTCTGAAATTGCCGGAAAGGTGGTAAGCGTTATTGACGGCAATACGGTTGAAATCATTTCTATTGATCTCGAGCGAATGAAAATCAATTTTTTTGGTATCGATGCCCCGGAGTTAGATCAGGAGTATGGTGATCGGGCAAAAAAACTCATGGCGGAGCTGACGCTCAACAAAAACGTAGTTGTTCAAATTACCGGTAAGGATCGCTTGGGTCAGCGCATTGGAATAGTTTTGGTTGAGGGCAATGTTGATCCCCGCCTTGAAATGTTGAAACAAGGGCTCGCCTGGACTGCCGAGAAGAACGCCATTCCGGAGTTGGAGAGCCTGAAAGAACTTGCCCGCGCAAAAAAACGCGGCTTGTGGCGGCAGGACAATCTGGTTCCTCCGTGGGTTTTCCGCAGACAACAAACGATGTTGATGCCAAAGTCCAGTTGATAAAATATTTACCGGGTTCCCCCGTTATACCTCAGCTATGCAAAACAAGCTGAGGTTTTTTTGTCTGGTAATGGCCAGTGTGCCTTCCCTTTTGTTTGCTCAGACCAATACATTGGGCGATCGCGAAATACGCGAGCAACCGGAGTCTGCCATCACAACCCGCTCAACCCGAAAAAAATCCAAGCTGCTCTTTTTCAAGAGACCGAGGGTGCAGCACACAGCCGTGTATGAATACTATGCCCGAGTTGAAGAAGCCGCCCGCCAAAAGCAACGCATGCTGCGAAAAATGGACCGCCCTCAATTCAACGATCCATCCTATTTCGGACATCGGAGAGCGCCCAAAAAATATCCACCTCATAAAAAGCGGTTTTGTCGCGAATGCGGGATACGCCACTGACGCAATAGCATTTCTAGCTGGCATACCCTAATTTGGTGCGGTGAACCTCGCACCCTTTATCGAGCACACGAACCTTTCACCCGCGGTGGTCATTGGCGATATCGACCGCCTGGTTGAAGAGGCGCGGCAATATCAATTCTTTGGTGTCTGCGTCCCTCCGTTCTGGGTCAAGCGGGCCAAACGCGAAATCGGAGTGGCACCCATCCAGCTAGTCACCGTGGCGGGATTTCCTCTGGGCTACCACATGACCGAGACCAAGTTAGAGGAGATCAAACGTGCTGTAGATGACGGAGCTGATGAAATTGATGTGGTGTTGAATGTGTCCGCATTTAAGACAGGCATACCGTGGACCAAAATAGACATTGCCAAGTGTAGCCGCTTGGCCCACGATCATCAAAAAATTTTGAAAGTAATTCTGGAGACAGCTCTGCTTTCGGACACCGAAATTGCCGAGGCGTCTAAGCTTTGCGCAGATGCCGGGGCAGATTTTGTCAAGACCTCAACCGGGTTTGCCTCCGGAGGTGCCACGGTGGAACACGTCAAGATTATGAAAGCGGCTGTTCCTCCTTCCGTGGGTATCAAGGCATCGGGTGGAATAAAGACGGCTGAGCAGGCATTGGCGCTGATTGAGGCGGGGGCAAGTCGTCTGGGCACTTCGTCAGGCGTTAAAATTGTATCTTCGCCAACCTAACCTAACTTCATGAGTTCATTCTTGTCGAGTCTGTTTCCGGATGAAGCTTCCCTTCCGGCCCATGTACTTTTACCGCAATCGATCGAGCAGCGCGAATACCTCATCAATGGTGAATTGTTGCGATGGGCGGGCGATCAAAGCCCCGTGCTGAGCCCAGTGTTCGTCCGAACCCCCAAAGGGTTGCAGCAGAAAGTCATCGGAAGCACTCCGCTGTTAACATCGCACGAAGCTTTACAGGCACTGGATGCGGCCGTGCAGGCCTACGATCTGGGCCATGGTGCCTGGCCGATGATGACGGTAGCGGAGCGTATCCAACACATCGAAGGTTTTCTGGAGCGCATGAAAGAAAAGCGATCCGAAGTTGTGAATTTGCTGATGTGGGAAATCGGCAAACCACAAAAAGATTCGGAAAAGGAATTTGACCGCACGTGCGATTACATTGTTGATACCATTAACTCATTGAAAGATCTGGACCGGAATTCGGCACGGTTTGTTCAGGAGCAGGGTATCATGGGGCAAATCAGACGGGTGCCGCTGGGTGTGGCCTTGTGTATGGGGCCTTACAACTACCCCTTAAATGAGACGTTCAGCACCTTAATACCCGCTCTCATCATGGGTAATACGGTTGTATTCAAACCGGCCAAATATGGCGTCCTGCTCATCCGCCCGTTGTTAGAAGTATTTCAAAAAAGTTTTCCCAAGGGTGTGATCAATATCATTTATGGACGCGGCCGTGAAACGGTTGGTGCGCTGATGGAAACCGGCAAAGTAGATGTGTTCGCCTTTATTGGAACGAATAAAGGGGCAAATGATCTCAAACGACTGCACCCGAAGCCTCACCGACTCAAAGCAATCCTTGGACTGGACGCCAAAAACCCGGCCGTTATCCTACCGGACGCCAATTTGGATATTGCCGTACAAGAATGCGTGTTAGGTTCGCTGTCATTCAACGGCCAGCGTTGCACGGCATTAAAGATCATTTTCGTCCATCAGTCGCGGGTAGAAGAATTCACCAGGCGCTTTTGTGCCGAAGTAGCGAAGCTTAAAATGGGTATGCCCTGGGAGACGGGTGTGTCACTCACGCCTTTTCCTGAAGCAGGCAAAACTGAATATCTAAAAGGGCTTGTCGAAGACGCAGTTCGGTTAGGTGCGCGCGTAATCAATGAGCGGGGTGGCGAAGTAAATGAGACATTCTTTTACCCGGCTGTCCTCTATCCGGTGAATAACAAAATGAAGGTGTACTACGAGGAGCAATTCGGTCCCGTAGTGCCCATAGTACCATTCGAGGATACCAATGAAGCGGTCAGCTATGTGGTGAATTCGAATTTTGGGCAGCAGGTGAGCTTGTTTGGCCAAAACTCAACCACCATGGCACAGTTGATCGATTTACTCGCTAATCAGGTGGGGCGAATTAACATAAATGCTCAATGCCAGCGCGGACCTGATACATTTCCGTTCAACGGCCGTAAAGATTCGGCTGAAGGTACGTTGTCGGTGGCGGATGCACTGCGCGTGTTTTCCATTCGCACCATTGTGGCTGCGAAAATCACCGACAGCAACAAACAGATGATTGGCCAGATTATCCGCAATCGGGAATCTGCCTTTCTGAGTACGGACTATATTTTTTAAATAAGAAAGAACGCAACCGGTATTTTAGCAAGTGGCAGCTGGCCAGTTGAGCGAAGCGGCTACGCAGTTTTCTTTTTCACTTCACAGGTGCTAATGCCAAAAGGCGCATACAGCGGACAGAAACGAACGAGGCTGGTGAGCACAAAAACGCCACCAAAAATAACCAGTACGAGACCCAGCGTGCCGGTCACCGTGCCCGTGAAGTACAATACAGCAAAGATGGCGGCCAGAATTACCCGAATCACGCGGTCAACATTTCCCATGTTCTTTTTCATAGTTTTTTTAGGGTTATGAATGGATTGACTCAAATAGCTTCAGCTCACGCACGATGACTACGAAGAGGATGCACGACCAAAAGCTTGATCACGCGGTTTGTTCTAACGGGCATGTGCTGATTCAATGACTGAAAGGTAGGGTCCGTGGCGGCACGCCTTGGTGATAAAGGTCACAAAGCGCTCTAACGCCCTGATAATCAATCAGATTTTTTACTCCGAAATTGGGTAGTCGCAGGTAGCAATTTCGTCTAGCAGTTCTTCGGGCAGGCCGGGCAGATGTTAGCGGATGACAGCTACTTCGGTCATCAAATCATCAGCTTATCGATAAGTTGATCAATGGTAATTCCTTCCGCCTCAGCTTTGAAATTCCTGACAATGCGATGACGAAGCACCGGCCGGGCAACCGCTTGTACATCTTCAATATCGGGCGAATACTTGCCGTTCAGGAGGGCGTGACATTTAGCCCCCAACACCAGAAACTGAGAGGCCCGGGGGCCCGCACCCCACTCGAGGTAGTCGTTAGCAATGGACGAACCGTTTACTCCGGGCCGTGTCTGCTGCGAAAGTTTGACTGCATATTCCACCACATTGTCGGCCACCGGCACGCGCCTGACCAGGTGTTGATAGGCCATGATCTCGTCTCCGGTGAGGATCGTATTGACCTGGGCCAGACTGTCGGTGGTTGTCTTTTTTACGATCTCAACTTCCTGTTGGTAGTTGGGATAATCGAGCAGGATATTAAACATGAAACGATCCAGTTGAGCCTCCGGCAGGGGGTAGGTTCCTTCCTGCTCAATTGGGTTCTGCGTGGCCAGTACAAAGAATGGCCTGGGTAAGGTATACCGGTGCCCGGCAATGGTAACCGCATATTCCTGCATACTTTCGAGCAGCGCGGCCTGCGTTTTGGGTGGCGTGCGGTTAATCTCATCCGCCAATACAATGTTGGCGAAGATGGGCCCTTTGACAAATTGAAAGTTCCGTTCCTTGTCGAGTGTTTCGGCACCTACGATGTCAGATGGCATCAAGTCGGGAGTGAACTGGATTCGTTTGAACTCCAGGTGCAAGGCGGTGGCGATCGTTTGAACCAGCAGCGTTTTGGCCAGTCAGGGTACGACCACCAGTTGCGAATGTCCCTGACAACGACCTCCCGTCAGCACCTGATGGACAACTTGTTCCTGACCTACGACTACTTTGCCGATTTCGCGGGTTAACTTCTTATAGGAGTCGGCCAGCGCGTCAGCTGCCTCCACATCGTTTGCAAATACCGTCATGTCAGGTAGGTTATTCTAATATGTTACAACTGTCAAACTCCGGATCGATGGTAATAAACACATCCCCGCGCGATTTTTGAAACCACTTATCCAGAATCCGGTCCCGTTTTTCGGAGAGGGCTGCGCTTTGTATGCGCGACCAATCGTCTTTCAGGTTGGCCTGGTGGGGTGGCAGTTTGTTTTTGAAGTAGAGGATACGAACTGCATCTTTTTGCTGCTCGGTACGGTAAGTCATCGGCTGGCTGACCGAACCGACCTTCATGGTATCAATAGCGAGATAAACCACGGGGTCAATTTCACGCATGGAAATTCGTGTGCTGCCGTCCTGATCGGTGAAGTATCCACCCAGACCCTTAGTGGCCTGATCATCTGAATACTCTTTAGCCGCCACGTCAAACTTAATGGAGTCTTTCACAATCTTTCTGCGCAGGCTGTCCAGGTATTGACGGGCACGGTCAATGTCATTGGCCGAGGGCACGGCCGAAATCAGAATATGCCGTGAATTATACTCATTACCTCTCCGGTCGATCAGTTCCATGATGTGAAAGCCATACGGTGACTCAAACGGCTGGGATATTTCGCCCTCACGCAATTTAAACGCCATGGCTTCGAAAGCGGGAACCATAGCCCCGCGGCCCACATAACCCATCTCACCTCCATTATACTGCGCACTGGGGTCTTCCGAATACTTGCGGGCCAGGTCGTTGAAATTTTCGCTACCCAAAATGCGATTGCGCAAATCAATCAACCGCTGGCGTGCTTCCTGTTTTTGTACTTCACTCACTTTTGCCACGCGCACAATTTGCGCTACTTCCACATCGGACGAGTAGAACGGCAGGCTGTCGGTCGGGATTTTGTTAAAGAATCGTTTTACTTCGGCCGGGGTAATAGTCAAATCCTTGGTTATTTTAGACGTCATCTCACGGGCCAACTTCTGCTCACGAATCTGATCGCGCAATTCAATCTTGATTTCGGCCAGCGTTTTTCCATACGCCTGTTCCAGTTGCTCGGGTGAAGTACCCGAGTTTTGCAGAATCATTTGCATGCGCTGATCCGTTTCCATGTCTACCTCTTCGTCCGACACGGTCACCGAGTCAATCTCAGCCTTGGCCACCAGCAGTTTGTTTACAATCAGGCGATTTAGCATGCCGCACCGGGCGTTGCCGGAAGCTGGATTTCCCTCCGCCAGGTAATTTTGATAGGCGCCTTCGAGCTCCGACTTCAACACAATGTAGTTATCCACCTTGGCAATGATCTTATCAATCACAAAGCCAGATGATCCGTCCGGCTGTGTCGGCTGAGCCTGCGCTACCCAACTGGTTAGCAACAACAGGCTACTGAATAAAGATCTCAAAGTCTTTTCGCTCGGCAGCTTTTTCATATACCTCATCTTCCAATTTACGTGCAAGTTCAACTTTTCTCTTGTTTAAAATAATATTTTTGATGTCTTCGCGAACGAAGTCAATGGGGGATACATTATCGGAAATCTTGTAAGCATCCACTTTCAGGAAATAGAGGTAGTCGTCATCCTGGGTTTCAAAGAACGGGTAAGATCGCAAAAACTGAACCTTATTGGGTATCTCGGCCAGTGGCGAGTTAGCAACAAGTATATCGAATTCAATCCAACTGGAATCGGACAGGTGGTAGGCGTCAGAAAAACTGAGGCAATAGGAGGCCAATTCCTTGATTTCTTTTTCCTTTTTTGAGAACATCAGATCTTTGATGCGTTTTGTACGAGGTGCTCCTTTTGGCACTTTAATGAAGGTGCCCTGCAATATGTTTTGTTTCAATACAAAGTTATCCTGGTGTTCGCGGTAGTAGTTTTCAATTTCGGCAGCCGAAATGCTGTCGTTCAAATGCTGTCGGATGTAATAGTTCTGATACTCATAACCAATCAGGCTATACCGGTAATCGAGTACTTTGCGTTCTACCTCAGCTTCGTTAATGTCAATGGTGCGCATGGCTTCCTGAATCAAGACCTGCTTTCGGATCCAGCTATTGATGTAGGCGGTTACGCGGGCGGTGCTGTCGGTCGCAGATGATTTTGGTGCTACGATACCCTCTAACTCATCAAGATATAGCCTGGCATCATTCACCCGGGCAACTGCTTTGCGCACCGGTTCGGCCGGTTCGCTCTCTTTTTTTATCCGAATGAGGTCGCAGCCGGCCAGCACGATCGAGAAAAAAAGAAAAAGGAACGCAGCAGGTTTCATTTGGCAGGCGGTGGAGCTGTTACCAGTGCTTTAAGAACGGCCTTCTTCACTTTCTTATTGACTTTCACCGGGTATTTGTTTTTCAGTTGGGCCAGCCATCGTGCTTCCAACTCATTCTGATAATCCGATATCACACGCGAACGAGCCTCGGTAAACGTCTGCTGGCCCGGAGGAATCAGCCGGATGATTTCAACCAGATAATGATTGTTATCAATTTGGGTTTGCTGCAGGCCCACCAGCCACGTAACACGATCAACAGCTTTGTTTTCTCCTTTTTCAAAAATGCGAGGACCCATTACCTGCCGTAATTTTTTTAAATCGGCTTGCCGCAAGGTATCCCCTTGCATCACTTTCTGCCGGATTTCGTCAACCACGGTTTGTTCGCTGGCAACGAACAGCCGGGCTTCTACGCGATCCCCAGCCTGGTATTGGCCGGTGTGTGCGGCAAAGTAACCCGCCTGTCCGGTTGAATCATCGGAGGCTTTCTTCCAGACTTCACGCTCCATAATCTCAAACAGCATCATCCCTTCCTGATATTCGGTGAGCAGGAATCCGAAATCTGGATTCTTTTCCAACAAGTTTTTTTCTTCGGCCTCCTCAATCGATTCACTGACAAAATTAGAGTAGTGATTTTCCATGCAGGCCGCAGGTGAAAGTCCGGAAGGAGCCTGGTTACGCATTACATGCCGGATCGCCTGATCCACCGTGAAGCTTCCGGTCGTTAATGAAAAGAGTATTTGCGACCGAAAATCAGCTGCCCCTGCATAGGCCCATTTACCCTTTACGATACTGGAATCGGCCAAAGCCAGAAATCGTGTTTTGTTGTCGGCATTTTCCGCGAAGCCGTACTGCACGCGTTGGCGCTGTCGTATGGCCCGCTGAGCCGTGCTGAATCGTTCATCCCGGCTAATTCTTTTTTTCAAGGAAGGTTCCAGTTCGCTGTAGGGTGGCACGTGTATTTTCCGTTCCAGCCGGATAATGTGCCAGCCGATTCCGGATTCAAATACATCGGACAGTTGACCGGGATTGCTGAGGCTAAACGCGCGGGATTCAAACTCCGGAACGGAAGCTAGCGCACCCACCCCAAAGGGGCGTAGCTTGCCACCCGAGTCGCGCGTGTTCGTATCTTCCGAAAACTCTTTGCACACATCCTCCCATGCCCGTCCACCTCTGAGTTGGTCGTAGGCTTCGAACGCCCGGTTGCGAACTGCGGCATCGGGCGAGCTACCTTTGCGCAGTAAAATGTGCGATACTTCAACCTCCCCGGGCGACCGCTGTTTTTCGAATACTTTGATAATATGGTAGCCAAACCTTGTTCTGACGATTTCCGACACCTGGCCGGGTTCCGTCAGGTAGGCCTGCTGTTCGAATGGGTACACCATTTGCAATGCCGTGAAGAACCCCAGGTTGCCATCATTTTGTTGGGCACTCGGATCCTGTGAGTTTTCGCGCGCCAGTTTTCCAAAATCTTCACCGGCCAATGCTCGTTGACGCAACGCAGCAATTTTTTCGAATGCGGCCAGCGTGTCGGCCGGGGGAGCATCCGGCTTTACATTGATTAGCAAATGGGCAGCCCGGATTTCGTATTGAAGGCGCTCGTAAGCTTCGCGACTGAGTTGATCCAGCAAATCCGGCTCATGGCGGTAGGGGCGTTTCAATTCTTCGCGGTATTGTTTGAACTCCCGTACAAACTTGGCCGTGGTATCCATACCCCGGGCTTTTGCCTCGGCTACCTTCAACTTAAAGTTGATGAGCAGATCGAGGTATTCATTAACCTTCGTCTCGGTGTAGTCTTGCGTCTGTGGATGATTTTTGCGGTATAGGTGGATAAACTCATCGGCCGTAACACCTTTTTGGTTTACGGTGAACAACACGGGCTGAGTCTGTGCCATAGTCCCCCAACCCATCAAAACAAGAATCAACGTGCTCCAGCCGTAACGATACATAGAAAATAAAAACAGGGCTACAAAAATACGGCTTATTCGGCCAATCCAACCATCCAAAAAATCAGCGCAAGGGGGTGTGCCCGGGTTAAACTTTCTTGGTCAGGCGGCAAACGGTGCTCCCTTCCCGGTTCAAATACTCCACCTCATCCATAATCGATTTAACAAGGCGAATACCAAGCCCTCCTTTCCTTTTTTGGTGAATCAGATTGTCTAGTTCGGGTGTCTGAAACTGGTTGATGTCAAAAGCATGGCCCTGGTCAATAATTTCAAAGATGATATGCTGCCGATCGCCCCGGGTGATGTGGATGGCCAGATGATCATTCGGGTTGCAATGGTGGGCATGAATCATCAGGTTGGAGCACATCTCGTCCAGTGCCAGAACGATTTCGCCTTTGGTAATCTCATCAATACCCTCCTGATCCAGCGTCTTTCGAACAAAGTCGCGGATACCCTTCAGGTTTTGAAGGCTGCAACCGGTGTTAAACTGATAACTCATTCGCAAGTTGCTTGGCTTCACCCTTGGTCTGCCGGATATTCAGAAGGTCGGCCAATCCCAGAATAGAAAAGGTATTGGCAACACGCTCCTGCATACCGAATAAGACCATTTGTATTTTCTTTTCCTTAAACTCATCGATGTAGGACATAAACACGCCCAAACCGGCCGAGGAGATGTACTCCAGGGCATGGCAATCAATCAAAATCTTCCGATGGCCTTCGCCCACACTTTTGGCGATTGTCAGGTCTAGCTCGATCGAAGAGCTGGCATCAATTTCACCGATGACATGGATGATGTCGGCTCCCTCTTCCTGTAGTCGTTTAATGTGGACCATATAGTTTATACGCTTTTGAGTTCGTTTAGTTCATGATGTCCGTCCGTTTCCCCGGCCGGTTCCAGTTCCAGTACCGGTTCGGGCTGCTTGAATTTCAGAATCATCATGGTGTAGTCGTCATTGAGCTCTTCACCCGAAAACTCATACAAACGCCTGATGAGATGATCCTGTATTTCGCGGGGAGATTTCTCCGTTACCTCCATCAGCGCCTGTTGCAGGCGCTCCATCGAATACTCCTCGCCTTTGTTGTTTTTTGCCTCGGTAATCCCATCGGTGTACAGCACCATCACATCGCCTGGGTGGTAGGCCAGCACATTCGACTCCACCATCCGGCAATAATCACGGCTGCGCACCATGCCCAGGGCGCTCCCCTTATCCTTTAAGAAGTTTGATTGCTTATCCGCCTTCCGGAAAAACAGAACGGGGCAGTGCCCGGCCCGCGCATAGTGTATTTGTTTTTCCCGGGAATTAATCAAAAAGTAAATGGCGGAAATGAACGAGCCGCGCTCCAGGCAAAACACCAGGGCCTGGTTGGCGCGAACTAAAAAATCTTCGGGTGAAAGTCCCTGCTGGGCCAGGCTGTGGAAAATGCCCTTCATTTGCGACATGTGAAAGGCGGCCGTGGTGCCTTTACCCGATACGTCTGCAATGATCAGGGCGACTTCATGGTCGCTTACGCGGATGGTATCGTAGTAATCGCCACCCACTTCATCGGCCGACTCGCTGAAGGCGGCTACTTCAAAGTCTTTGTCCTGCTCGAGTTTTTGCGGCAGCAAACTCTTTTGCACCGTCTTAGCGATTTTCAACTCTTCTTTGTAGCGTTCATTCTGGAATGCTTCCTCCATCAACCGGAAATTCTCAATCGAGATACCCGCCTGGTTGGCGAATGTGGCCGTGATGCGCGTCATTTCTTTATTAAACGCATCCGGCAATTCCTTGAGCAGGGCGAGGGTGCCGATGGTTTCGCCTTTCACCACAATCGGGTTCGTTAAGATGGAGCGAAAACGTGCGCCTTTCATGGTAGCCAGGTGTTTCGACAGGTTGGTGGTTTTGTCGGTTCCCTGGTCGAGAACACCCTTGATGTTGTGTGTCCGGATGTGGTCCTGAATTCTGCGCGCTTCGGCTTCGGTGATTTTGTAGGTGTACAACTGCGCGTTGCCTCGGGCACCCCGGATTTCAAGCCAGGCTGCATCGGCATAGGCCGAGCCGACTGAACTCTCTAACAGAATGTTGTAAACACTCTCTTCGCTTTGCTCCGTTTGTATCGACTGGCTGATGCGCTGAAAGTTTACCACTTCCTCCAGCTTCTCTTCAAACACAGAAGAGGTAGGCAGGTTGAACAGAATAACGAGAAATGAGAATGAACTGTAGATAACCACGAAGCCGAACAAGGCCATGTTGAAAATGTGGGAGCCGAAGCTCATGAACAGGTTCGACTGATTACTCAGATTTTCCGAGTATGTGAGTACCGTGTACATGAAGTATGACAAGTAGAAAAAGGCCAGCACCAGCAGCAACAGGGAAGTCCACTTTTGCTTGAAGTTCAGGTAGGCCACCCATTTC
>DAIPHR010000075.1:0-13950 GCA_036771215.1 Cyclobacteriaceae bacterium | reverse complement strand
AGGTTGTCCAAAATCCAGAATGATCGGCCCTGCGTGGCTACGACCAAATCCTGGTTTTTGATGGCCAGATCGGTGATGGGCACGCGTGGCAGATTGAGTTGAAAGGATTGCCAGTTTTTGCCATCGTCCACCGAGACAAACATGCCGAACTCCGTGCCGGCATACAGCAGACCTTCCCGATTGGGATCCTCGCGCACCACGCGTACAAAATGATCAGCCGGAATTCCATTGATGGCTAACGACCAGGTGGCGCCATAATCCCGCGTGATAAAAATATAGGGCTTGAAATCTCCGAGTCGGTAATTCTGCACAGCGATAACCGCCTTACCCCGTTGAAACGGAGAAACATCAATCGTATTCACGGTGGCCACCGCGGGCAAGCCGGCAGGGGTTACATTTTTCCACGTCTGTCCGTTGTCGCGGCTCACATGCACCAGACCATCATCGCTGCCGGCCCACAACACACCGGCCTCGAGCGGTGATTCTTCAAACGCAAAAATGGTATTGAAATTTTCCACCCCGGTGACATCGTATTGCACCGGCCCACCGGGAAGTTCCTGATGCTCTTTTTTATTCAAGGTCAGGTCGGGGCTGATGACCTGCCACGTTTGCCCTTCATCTTGTGTGCGGTGCACAAATTGTGACGTGTGGTACAGCACTTTCGGGTTGTGCGGAGAAAAATGCGTGGGGGCATTCCATTGATACCGGTACTTAACCTTGTAGAGCGGTAATCCATCGTGCAATTGCGGATAGTGCGTAACAATGCGCGAATGTCCTTTTGAAATATCGAGCCGATACAGGATTCCGGTATAGTTGCCGGAGTAAATGATATTCGGGTTCGTGGGGTCCACCGCCACGTGACCACTCTCGCCACCCCAGGTAATCCAGTCTTGTAAATAGCTGCTGCCGCCCGTTACTGCGCTGGAAACCGAAATAGATGAATTATCCTGCTGACAACCGTACACCCGATATGGAAAAGCGTTGTCCGTTTCCACGCGATACATTTCTGCCGTGGGTTGATTAAACTGCGTAGACCAGCTGGCGCCACCGTTGTAGCTCACACACGCTCCGCCATCGTTGCTGTGAATCATAATGGCCGGGTCATGCGGGTTGATCCACAGATCGTGGCAATCGCCATGAGGTACGCGGATCCGCGAAAAATTTTTCCCGCCATCTACCGACTTCCAGAAACTCACATTATTCACGTACACCGTTTCCGGATCTTTCGGATCGGCAAAAACGTGCGTATAGTACCAATGCCGGGTGCGCAACTCGCGGTCACCACTGATGCGCGTAAATGTTTTTGCGCCATCATCGGAGCGGAACAGGCCGCCCTTGGCGTCATCCGGGGTTTCCACCAATACCCACACGCGATCGGATTTGGCCGGTGAGACCGCGATGCCAATTTTTCCGAGCACTCCGCTGGGCAGTCCGCCCTCAATTTTTTTCCAGGTATTTCCTCCGTCTTTCGTTTGAAATACTCCGCCATCCGGCCCGCCATCGATCAGCGTCCAGGGTTTGCGCTGCACCTGCCACATGCCGGCATACAAAATGCGCGGGTTGTTGGGATCCATCACCAAATCCATGGCGCCTGTTTTTTCATTTACGTACAGCACGCGCTCCCAGTTCTTGCCACCGTCTTGCGTGCGGTACACCCCTCGTTCGGGGTTGGGAGCAAACGGGTTGCCCAGCACGGCCGCATACACCACATCAGGGTTTTGCGGATGAATTTCAATGCGCCCGATTTGTCCACCTTTTTCTAACCCAACAAGCGACCAGGTTTTGCCGCCATCGGTTGACTTGTACATGCCTTTGCCGATCGACACGTTGCCCCGCGGGTCGGCCGAGCCGGTGCCCACATACATCACGTTGGGGTCACTGGCCGCCACGCGAATGGAACCAATGGACCCTACTGAAATAAATCCGTCCGTGATGTTGGTCCAGTTCCATCCACCATCATCGGTGCGCCACACCCCGCCTCCCGTGGCACCCATAAAAAAGGTATGCGGCCGGGACGGAATTCCGGCCACTGCCGTTGAGCGGCCACCGCGGGCCGGGCCGATATTCCGGTACTTTAAATGGGATAGTTGTGAGCTGATTTCCGGTTGGGCCGGATTGGCCGGTGCAACCGTCTTGTTTTTTTGTGCAAACGACCAGAATGAAATCAGGATGAAACCAAGAAGGGGAAACGTTTTCATAATGCAGATGTAAAGCGAAAAGATGGGAGAATATTCAGGGAAATCAAACACGAGAGGTGATGATTGGCACGGGATAAATCATTTGTACCTTTACGTGAATGGTAAACCCGAGCTGCCTTTTGGTGGAGGTTGGTAAACCAAAGAAGCCGGTTTTAATACGTGTTGTATGTCACTCCAGAATAAATTCACATCGCAGGAACTTGAACGGGTAAAAGAGGCGGTTCGGCAGGCCGAAGATAAAATCTCCGGAGAAATTGTTCCGGTGATGGTAGCCAAGAGCGGTCACTACTCCATTGCCGTTTATCGGGGAGCCATCGTTATGGCTGTGGTGGCGTTTGTTTTTATGATTGTACTGGACCGGTACCTGCTCAAAAGTGATTCGAACGCCTTGTTGTACGATCCGATTTTCATCTTTCTGGTGGTGGTCGTGGGCGGTGTGGTGGGCGCTGCGGCTGCCCATTTTATCGATCCCGCAAAGAAGTTGCTCATGGAACAAGCCTACCTGGATCAGGCTACGCAGCGCAGGGCTGAGAGTGCTTTTCTCGAGGAGGAGGTTTTCAATACCCGGCAGCGCACCGGCATTATGATTTTTATCTCCTTTTTCGAACATGAGGTGATTGTTATGGCCGACCGCGGCATCAGCAAAGTAGTGGAACAAAAAGACTGGGACCAGGTGGTGAAACGGCTGGTGGAAAATATCAGAAGTGGTGATGTTATTGGCGGCCTCGAGGCGGCTATCGCGCGCTGTGGCGAAATTTTGCTGGAGCATGGGTTTAACAAAACGGCCGATGACGTGAATGAACTTCGTGACGATCTGCGTGTCGATTAACTCCGGGTGAAGCCATGAAATTCACTTCGCTTGTTGTTGTATCTTTTCTGCTGACCGCATCAGCCGTGCTTGGCCAGAAGGCCGTTCCGGAACTGTGGGGCACGCGCATTCACGATGATGCCGGCCTGCTGCAAGCGGCTACCATTGCCGGTTTGGAAAATCAGCTGAAAATTTTCGAGGATTCCACGTCCAATCAAATTGCCATCTTAACGGTAACCTCGCTGGATGGCGATCCCATCGAGGAGTATGCCTTGCGCGTGGCAGAAAAATGGAAATTGGGTCAGGCGCAAAAGGACAATGGCGTATTGCTGCTCATTGCCAAGGATGATCGCAAAATGCGCATTGAAGTGGGCATGGGCCTGGAAGGCCCGTTACCAGACGCCCTTTGCAATCGCATCATCCGCAACGAAATGGCTCCGCGGTTCCGGCAGGGCGATTTTGACGGGGGCGTTCAAGCCGCAGTAAATGCGATTATTCAGGCGATCAAAGGTGAATATGTAGCCGATGCTTCAGACACGAACGTTTATTCCAGCAACGAGGGTGGGCCAAACTTTTTCATTGCTGCCATCTTTCTGTTTGTGATCGGCAGCCTCACGTGGAACTCCCTTTTCAGCAAGGGCGGAGTATCGTGGTTCATGTATGTGTTCCAGATTCCGTTCTATTATTTTTTCCCGCCACTGGGTTTTGGTGCCAGCCTGGGTAAGGGCATCTTTTGGGGTTTTCTGATTGCTTTTCCCGTGCTACGGTTGCTCATTCAAAATACCCCGTGGGGCAAAGCCATGATTAAGAAGATGGAAGAAAACCAAAAGAACAACCGCTCTCGTGGCGGGGGTGGCGGCTGGTATGGCGGTGGCGGAGGAGGCTGGTCTTCAGGCGGCAGTAGCTGGAGTGGCGGAGGAGGAAGTTTTGGTGGCGGTGGCAGCAGTGGCAGCTGGTAAGAAATAACTTACCTCTGCGCTTCGTTGTGGATTAAATTCAAAAGGTTAAGAGCATGATGGCACATGGTAGAAAAATTTGGATAGCGGCTGTTGGGTTGATGCTGGCATTTCTGTCGGTGTCGTGCAAGGAGGACGACCCCAATCCTGATCGGTACGTCAACGACTGGATACTCGCCAACATGCGGTACCTGTATTATTGGACGGACGAAATTCCGGCTAACCCTGACCGCAACCAGAAGCCGGATGCGTTCTTTGAGTCTTTGCTGTCATCCCAGGATCGTTTTTCCATTATTGTTGATGACTACCGCAAATTGGAGAGTGCCCTGCAAGGGGTCACAAAAGAAGCCGGCTATGAACTGGTGTTGTATCGCGAATCAACCGGCAGCGACAACGTGATCGGCCAAATCGTTTATACCAAACCCAATTCACCGGCTACAACGGCCGGCCTTAAGCGCGGAGACGTAATTACCCACATCAATGGGCAGTTGTTCACCGCCAATACTTTTGGGGCTTTGCTCGGCCAGATTAACGAGACGCACACGGTGACATATCGCCCTTTTGATGTGGTTAACCGCACAGTAGGTACAACGCCTGTCACGTTATCGTTAACCACCATCGAGTATGCCGAGAACCCGGTTTACTTCAGCCAGGTGTATGACTTCCCGGCTGCCAGTAAGAAGGTAGGTTACCTGATGTACAACTTGTTTAGTGGCGGTACGACCAGCGGACCAAACGTTTACAACGGTCAGGTAGATGCTGTTTTTGCGGGCTTCAAAAGCCAGGGCATCACAGACCTGGTGCTTGACTTGCGCTACAACAGCGGGGGTGCCATCAGCGCGGCTGTCAATCTGGCCAGCCTGATAGCGCGAAACGTTACGGCCAATACCGTGTTTGTGCAGCGCCAGTACAATCAGCAGGTTACCCGCGATATCGTTAGTGATGCGCAACTCGGCCCGTCTTTTTTGGTGGATCGTTTCGTGGAAAAAACGCAGAGCGTAGGAAGTCAACTTACCCGGGTGTACATCCTCACGGGGTCGCGTACAGCCTCCGCCAGCGAATTGGTCATCAACGGTCTGAAACCGTTTATGGAAGTGTTTGTCATTGGCCAGACGACAGTCGGCAAAAATGTGGGCTCCATACTCGTCAATGAAGATGATAATCCGGCCAACACGTGGGGTATGTTGCCGATTGTATTAAAGCTGTTCAACAGCCAGGGGCAATCCGACTACGACAATGGCTTTGTGCCAAACATCGAAGATCTGGACAACAGTTTGGCTGTTTACCCGCTGGGCGATGTTCGCGAGTCCATGCTCAACAAAGCGCTGGTCCACATCACGGGAGGCCCGGTGGGTGGGCGCACGGGCGCTGCAGAACGATTTGACCGCGAAGTCATCGCCACATCCTTCGATCGTAAAGTTTATCGGAATCGATTGATCATTGATCCGCTGTGATGAGCGCTGTATGAGCGGCATCTCTAACATGGCTGTTTGAAGGCAACTGTCGTTATGGGCCGGCATTTGCGATACCGGAATTCCATTTTTTCCTCAACCGAATCAGATACCGCAATGTTTTGTGCTATTGGAACCAGCAGCACAAGCAGAGGTTTTCAGAGCTGCCCAAAATTACCTCTCGCTTTTAAAGAGTGGAAGTTGACGTATACGTATTCGATTCTCTTCGAATATCAAAATGCAACCTTGTTCAAGTTCGGTTATAACTTCGTGAGTGAGGTTGATGCCAAGAAGGTCAACCTGACGAAGCGGGCTCCGTTCTGCTCCTTGCGAAATAAGATTACGGATGGCTTTGATGTTTGGCGTTGCGCTAAAAGTTGAAAGAAGTCGGTATCTGCAGAAATGATCACCCTTTCCTCCAGCAGGGCCAAATCAAAAATTTCTGAATCTGAAGCAGCTTGGCAGCCCCGATCCCTCACGTGCACGGAATCATGCCCCAGTTCACCCAACAGCCGACTAACCAAGGGGGATAGCGCATTATCTATGAGAAATTTCATCCCACCTTTTCCAGCGGTAATTGCCGTTCGCGCATGGTTTCAGCCGCAAACGCCAGGCACTCATGAATGTCTTCAATCACCAAATCGGGATAGAACTGCAGAACTTGTTCATGAGTGTTGCCTTCAGCGATCAGTGTAAGGATTGTTGCCACTGGTATTCTGAGCCCGCGCACACACGGTTCTCCGTTCATTTGCTGCCTGTCAATGGTTATTCTCTTATACATTCCGTGAAGTTAAAAAAACGCCCTGATAGAGCCCTGCGCACCATGATAACTTACAGTGTTGTTCTTTTGGCAATCGACCCCCTCTGCCTTATTTTTGGCACTTCAATTTCACACCATGAAGCGCGATAAACTCGTCTTTGACCTTATCGGGAAAGAACTGCACCGCCAGCAAAGCGGTATCGAATTGATTGCCTCTGAGAATTTCACTTCGGCCCAGGTCATGAAGGCCCAGGGATCGGTTCTGACCAACAAATATGCCGAAGGCTTACCGGGCAAACGCTATTACGGTGGTTGCGAGGTGGTAGACGAAGTCGAGCAACTCGCCATTGATCGCGTAAAAGCACTCTTTGGTGCCGAGTGGGCCAATGTGCAGCCCCATTCCGGTGCGCAGGCCAATGCAGCGGTGATGTTGGCGTGCCTCAAGCCGGGCGATAAGATCCTCGGATTTGACCTGTCGCATGGAGGTCACCTCACCCACGGTTCGCCCGTGAACTTTTCCGGCAAATTGTACCAGCCCTCTTTTTATGGTGTTGAGCAAGAATCGGGTTTGATTGATTTTGATAAGGTGATGGACATTGCGCTTCGCGAAAAACCGAAGATGATCATCTGCGGTGCCAGCGCCTACAGCCGGGATTGGGATTACGTCAAACTGCGCGCGGCAGCCGATGCCGTGGGTGCCATTCTACTGGCCGATATCTCGCACCCGGCCGGTCTCATTGCCCGCGGGTTGCTCAACGACCCGATGGAGCATTGCCACATCGTGACGTCCACTACGCACAAGACCCTGCGGGGTCCGCGCGGAGGTGTAATTCTGATCGGTAAAAACATCGATAATCCGTTCGGCCTCAAAACTCCGAAAGGCGAACTGCGTAAACTGGGCTCCGTGATCGACTCCGGTGTTTTCCCGGGCACGCAAGGCGGGCCGCTGGAGCACGTGATTGCTGCCAAAGCTGTGGCGTTTGGCGAAGCCCTCAGCGATGACTATATGGACTATATCATTCAGGTGGCGAAAAATGCGAAGGCGATGGCCGCTGAATTTGTCAAGCGTGGCTATAAGATCATTTCCGGAGGCACCGATAATCATTTGATGTTGATTGATTTGCGCAGCAAGAATCTTACGGGCAAGATGGCGGAGGAAGCGTTGATCAAGGCCGACATCACGATCAACAAGAACATGGTGCCGTTTGATACGCAGTCACCCATGGTTACTTCGGGCATGCGCATCGGCACACCGGCCATCACTTCGCGCGGCCTTACAGAAAAAGACGTTGTCAAAGTGGTTGACCTGATTGACGAAGCATTAAAGAAACCCGCTGATGACAAGCATCTGAAAAACGTGAAGCGTAAAGTAAATGCGCTGATGAAAAAGTTTCCGTTGTACTAGCTCCTGTTTTTGTACCTTTGATACATGAGTAGACTGGAGATCATAAAAGCCATTGAGCAAATGACCCCGGAGGACAGAGCCGTATTCCTGGCCGAGCTCCAGTTGAAGTATTCATCAAAGAGTAGATCACGAAGGATTTCCCAACTTCGTGGACTCGGGAAGTCGCTCTGGGAAAAGGTGAGTGTTGATGAATACTTGAAACATGAGCGCAACTGGACACGTGATCACACCCGGTAGTAAGGCTTTTTTTGACACTTCCCCATTTATTTATTTCTGCGAGGAACGTCAGCCCTATGTAGCAAAGCTTCAAAGGCTATTCGATGAAAATGACCGGGGCGAGTTTCAAATCATTACATCAACGCTTACACTCGTTGAAGTTTTAACGCTGCCCCTGAGAGAACAAGCATGGGGTTTAGCCGCAGAGTATCAGGAAATCATCATCAATTCACCCTTTATTTTGGTGATGCCCATGGATGTAGCTATTGCCCGTGAGGCTGCCAGACTTAGGGCCAGGTATCGGTTGCAGACCCCTGATGCGATTCAGGTTGCGACTGCATTGGTTTCCGGTTGTTCAGTTTTTTTGACCAATGACCATCAACTAGCCGTGGTGAATGAGTTAAAAGTTATTCAACTTGCCGACCAATAATCGTTATGCCACTCGATCAACCGCAGGAAGAAGCCGAAATGTCGTTTCTCGATCACCTCGAGGAATTGCGCTGGCATATCGTGCGCAGCCTCACTGCCATTGCGGTGGGCATGGTGGTGGCGTTTATCTTCTCGAGCTGGATTTTCCACAACATCATCTTTGCGCCCGCCCGCACGGATTTTCCCACCTTTCACGCGCTGTGCGCATTGGGTGAGGCCATCGGAAATCCTGCCCTGTGCGTTCAGGAAATTCCCTTTAAGGTGCAAAGCCGCTACATGACGGGCCAGTTTACGATGCAAATCATGGCTTCGTTTGTGATCGGATTTATCATTGCCTTTCCGTACGTGGTGTGGGAGTTGTGGCGGTTCATCAAACCGGGGCTCCACTCGCACGAGCGCAATAATTCGCGCGGGGCCGTGTCAGCGATTTCGTTGTTGTTTTTCATGGGTTCGGCATTCGGGTACTTCGTGTTGTGCCCACTGATGACCTGGTTCTTCGCATCGTACAGCATCAGCGACATGATCGTAAACGAATTTGATATCACCTCCTACGTCTCCACGTTTGTGGCGTTGGTGTTTGGCAGCGGCTTGTTGTTTCAGTTACCGGTAGTCGTGTATTTTCTCACGCGCATCGGCTTGCTCACTCCCCAGTTCATGCGCACGTATCGCAAGCATGCGATCATCGTCATTCTCATCATTGGCGCCATTGTTACGCCACCCGATCCCCTCAGCCAGGTGCTCATCTCGCTGCCGCTGGTCATTCTGTATGAAATCAGTATCTTCATCTCGGCTTACGTGGTGCGCCAGAACCGCAAGCGCGAAGAAGAAGAACTAAAAGCCGAACGCTTATGAATGACGTGAAACCAACCGTGGCCCTGGGGGCCGATCATGCCGGATATGCACTGAAAGAAGTACTTCGCAAGAAACTGGAACAATACGGGTATCATCTCCGTGATTTTGGAACAAACAATGGCGATTCGGTGGATTACCCCGATTTCGCCCGTCCGGTGGCGGTTGCCGTGGAAAAAGGGGAGTTTGACCTCGGCCTTCTGATTTGTGGCAGTGCCAATGGCGTGGCCATGACGGCCAACAAGCGGCCGGGCATTCGTGCGGCCATCTGCTGGACGGAGGAACTGGGTGCACTGGCCCGCGAACACAACAATGCCAATGTGCTCTGCCTGCCGGCCCGTTTTATTGATGAAGCCCTGGCCGAAAAAATTCTCATCAAGTTCTTAACCACCTCTTTCGAGGGTGGGCGTCACCAGCGCAGGGTAGACAAGATTGCGTGTTGATTCGGAATGCCTTGATGTGACCACCAAGTAGCTCAAAACTATTCTCGAAGAGCCGCTCTGGCAATATTCAATTTTTTGGTCTCTCCGTTAATCAACTTAATTCTAAGCGTATCCTCGCTCCATTCTCCAAAGCCATAGCTTGGATCTTCTTTCGAAGAGAGTGAAGAAGGGTATAACGAGACAATGCCATTTTTTAGGGTAACAGTGTTTCCGAGGGAATCACGGTAAGATTCAAGAGTAGAGGTCAATTTGGAGTAATCCGAGAAGAATCCTTTGACCTTGTGTCGACTTGGCTGGCTGATTTGATATTCAATTTGTACGCGGTTGCCCACAAATTGATACGGAAAAGATTTCCCGATTCTTTTTTCCATGATGTAGTGCTTTCCTGAAACTTCGTAGGCGTAAGTCACATCTTGAAACACTCCCCTCTTTGCCCGAACAGGTAAAGTATCCACTACCCTTCCCGTGACTACCCCTGTGTCACCCCAAAGTAGAGTGGGTAATTGAAAGTGATTCCACATTAACCACAGTAAAGTGATGACGCCAAGGGTGAAAACCAGAACCGGATTGATTCCTCGTTTCATATCATTTGGAAATCACCGCATCAATACCGCATTCGCGAAAATCAATTTGCCGTTGGCCCAGAAGGAACGGAACATCGGGTCATCGGCCAGGTACACCACACTGCCCCGGCCCTTGTTCTCCACACCGAACACGAGGGAATTGGTGAGGCGTTGGTTGGCGCGGTAGCCGGCAAAACCAATGAGCGGTTTTTGTTTTCCTTTCAGGTAGGCCACATTCCAGGCACCCTCCAGCATGGCATACCTGCGGGCCGAGGTCTTCAGCGTGTAATAACCATCGCGGAGTCCGAACGCCAGCGGATGTGTTTTGTCGAGCGTTGTTTTGTAAATGGCACCAATGATCTCATTGGAAATCTCTCTGCGTTCAGCTTCGGCAAACACCGGTGTGCCTTCTTTTTCCAGCAGCGCGGCATCGGCCTGTTCGATTTTCTTTTTCTCGTCATCGGTGGCGTAACCCTTCAGGGCAAATCCTTTTTTATCGGCTGCGATGTTCAACGCGTTGCCCATCAGAATCAACCGGCCGCCATCACTCACCCAGCGCTGCACCATGTCTAACGTGGCGTCATCAAACAACCGGTAGTTTCCGTCCGGCACGATGAATACGTCATACTTCCACAAATCAATGGTTCGGAAATAATCGGTGCCGGTGATCGTGAGCGGGTACTTCAATTCCTGCTCGAAGAAATGCCACACGCTACCGTGCGCCAGCGTGGAGGTCTGGTCTCCGCCCAACAAAGCCACTTTGGGCGCTTTCAGGAAATCAACCTCGCCCGATCCGAAGTCTGATCCCTTTTCCACCAACCCGGTGGGGGCGGCAAACGGAATGCGACCATGGGCAGCAGCCAGTTCGCGCACGGTGTTATCAAAATTCATTACGCTCTCGTTATTGCGCTGTGGTACAATGAGTGTGCCGGCATCAAAATTCTTTCCATTGAGCGTAAACGGCTTCAACGCTACCCGGCTTTTGATTCCTTTCCGGTGAAGGGCTGCGAGAAATTTAGAGTCTTCCAGACTTTGATAGGTAAACACATAGGCATAGGGCTTTTCGGCCACCGGAGAAGTCTCGGGAGCGGGTGCCGCATAGGGGCGGCTGATCGTCAGCTTTTCGTTCACGGCCAGGGCTTTCAACCCATAGGCGTAGGCCAGGTTCCAGGCGGTGATGTCGTAGGTGAGTGAGTCCACCAGTTTGGTTTGCGGCTCAAAGAGCGTGGTGATCAGGCGGCCTTTCGCCTGCTGTACCGGAATAACAATATCGGTTTGGCTGATGTTGGCGGTAATCGCGGTTTGCGTTTCGTAATCAAAGCCACGAACCGGCTTGGGCACGGTGGCATGTCCGTATTGAATCTTATGCTCATCCATCCAACGCAGCAGCGCGTTGAGTTTGTCCCGTTGATTGGTGCTTCGGATGACATACGCCTTGTACGGCCAGGGCGCGTTCAGGTTTTCGCGGAAGAACTTGTCAAACTCATCAACCAGTCGCGTGGCGTTTTTCGATGACAATTCAATCGTGGAGAGACCGGTGGTGTAGTGGTGCGCAATGCGATCTTTCAGCGTGAGGGGATCGCCCTCGGTAGTGGTTACGGTGAGGCCTGCCCCAATACCGCCTTGTTCGTACGTCATGCCAATCGCTCCGCTATAGGTGGGGTAGGTGTCACCGTAGCTGGGGTAATACAGGTCGAAGCGTTCGCGTGAGAAATACAGCCAGCCATTTTGATCAAAGTACTTCGCGTGATTTTTGCCGAGCATCTGTTGAAATTCGCGCTGCCAGTTGGTGATCACTTCGTGATAGGGCTCGGCTGCTGGCGCAAAGTAGTACGGGCTGTTGTACCCCTGTTCGTGAAAGTCAACATGCACGTGGGGCATCCACTCATTATAGAGTTTGATGCGGGCTCGCGATTCCTGTTGGGTAAGCCACGCCCAGTCGCGGTTCATATCGAAGAGATAGTGGTTCGGGCGGCCGGTGGCCCACGGTTCGCGGTGTTCGTGCGCCTGCGGGTCGGGCTGGGCGGGCAGGTTACCGTTTTGGTAATAGAAGTTCACATACCGGTCGCGCCCATCCGGGTTCAGGCAAGGGTCGATGATCACGACTGTGTTCTTCAGCCACTCTTTTGTTTGCGCGTTGGCGGGGTTCACCAGTTCGTAAAGCGTTTTCATGGCGGCTTCGGTGCTGCTGGCTTCATTGCCGTGCACGTTGTAGCTGAGCCACACCAGGGCTACCTGCGTGGCGGGTGTGCCCGGCAGCAGACCCGTGCGCCTGAGGTTGTCCTGCCGGATTTGATCCAGCCGTGCAAAATTTTCAGGAGAAGCAACCACGGCATACAGCAAGGGGCGGTGTTCATACGTTTCACCAAAAGGGGTTACCGTCACCAGGTCCGACTGCGCATCGACATGCTGGAAATAACTCACCACCTGGTGATGGCGGGTGAACCGTTCGCCCAGCGTATAGCCGAGAAACTGATCGGGGGATTGCAGCTGAGCAAAACCGGAAATCGGAAGAAGGAGTAGCAAAAGTTGTTTGAGCATAGCGATGCGAAATTGAGTGCGACAAAATAGGATTAATTACGATGGCAGTAAACACCCACTCATACGTGCGGCCGGACGTTGTTTCGTGCAGCCTGGAGAATCCTCATTTCAACGCCCTGCGAATCTGAGGCTGGTGGTGTGTGATGTGTTCGCGAAAAAAGATCAGCATTTGCGTGATGTTGAGCATGCCCGCAAACGGGTGCTTGTACACTTTACGCTTCAGCCGGTTTTCCGGGAAGCGTTCCAGTATTTCGGCTAATTGCGCGCGCACGCTGTCCCAATCGCTGCGCAGTTGATCAAACGAAGTATAGGCGGGCGTGCTTTCCACTACGCGCCCCGGGGCTTTGAATTTTAAAGGGAGGCGCTGGCTGATTTTGAGCAACCCGATGCGCAGGTCTTCCTTCCAACCCGTGTCCGCTGCGTCATCAATACCCAGTATCTTTTTTTGAAGGTAGGCCAGGGACATCTTTTCGGCCGTGACCAGGTGAGCCAGAATTTGCATCAGGGACCACTTGCCGGGCGCTGGCTGATAAGTGAGCTCTTCAACCGATCGATCTCGCAGCGCTGTAAGCAATAAAGATCTTTGTTGTTCAATCTGCTGAAATCTTTTTTCGATTGATTGATTCATCCTCAATTATAGTTTAGCTACATTTGGTAACAAAAATTCCAATGGAAAATTTAACACAACAAGACAAAACAAATGCCGGCCAGGGTATGGGCATCGCCTCATTAGTGACAGGGATTCTTGGCGTTGTTACAAGCTTCATACCTTGTTTTGGCTTTTTTGCTATGATTTTTGGTGTTTTGGCAATTGTGTTTGGTGTAGTTGGATTAAATCAGGCAAAAAAGGGAAATGGAAAAACTGGAATGCCGATGGCGGGACTGATACTTGGTATTATAGCATCTGCATTTATTGTTATTTGGTTAATCGTTTTTGCAGGCGTTTTAGCAACTGGAGCCGCTTCATCAATTAGTTCATAGTGCAATCATCATATTTAAAGATAAATTTGATTTTTTTCTTTATTCTCATATTATTGTTTGCCTACAGCTACTTTTACCCTTCGCTAAGGACCTATGGCCTCTCCTTACATTCTCAATGTATTTCAGGCAAATGTGAGAGCAAAGGTTTAACTCAAGCATTCTCGGTAATACTTCGATTTCAAACTCAAAAAGCAATTAAGATTAATGAACATTCGCTAGCAGTTTTTTTCTTTTTTTTGTCCCAGTTTTTTTTGAGAATATTTTTTTACACAACCTATAGGATAGTTAGAGACAAAAGAATAGCCTATTTGGACGTTACCCTATCATCTATTCTTTTTTTGTACTCATTT
>DAIPHR010000074.1:0-13988 GCA_036771215.1 Cyclobacteriaceae bacterium | reverse complement strand
GCTTTCTCAACAGCAACCCGCGCAAGCCTCCGAAGGATAAATTAATGAATCCCTGCCCGGATTTTTTGGTTCTCAGCCCTGGGTAAAGTTTTTATATATAAATTCTGTCGATTAGTTGAGTTAGCGTGAAAAAGTATCCTTGTATAAAGTTTAGCTTTGCCAATATGCAGAGCGCATATGGTAGCAAAGGCCTGTCCACCTCGTTTCTGGTGGTATTTTTTCTATTTCCAACCGTGATTAAGGCACAATCCCTGGAGGTTGAAGAACTAGCTACTCCCGATAAAACGGTTTTGTATTCAATCAAGACCAATATTGACCGATTTGACGGCAAAGTGACGAAGGTCGTGCGCACAAATCCGATTGACGGCTCTGAAGTTAAGTTGGAGGTTGGCGGTAAAGAAGGGTTTGGAAAGAATCTACAGGTGATTATTTGCGATAATCGCTATTTGTTTTTCGTAACTACTGAGGATGGATTGGAAGCGCATGAAAAGAAAAAGATTAATGAGAAACTGGTGCTAAATCGATATGACCATGTGAATTTCCAACGCACAAAATTTGTTGTGGCTACGCCACCGATCGAAGGTGGTGATCAAACTTGTTTTTGGTCGTTCGTTGGTCAAAGTGAAAGCACCAAATACTTTTCATACAAACGAATTGATGAAAAACTAACCAAGGTGGAGTTTGTGATTTTAGGGGTCTCGTCAGACGGGGAGGTTGTAAGTACAACCAAGTTTGCAACCTCGCTCCGTGCCGGCAGTTTCACCCGACCCTTCTACAACGTAAGCGAACCACGGAATTCCATTATTGCGAGACGATTAGATTACCTGATCCGCGTGAGCACAAACAATAGCGGGGGAATGCGTTCGTCCTACGAGAGAACATTGGCCTTGCCAACAGCCCATGCTCAGGTAATATTCGATAATCAAAAGGAAAGGTTTTTGGTCTATGGATTATTTGGGGATGCACCCTTTAAGCCGGTAGCCTCCCAATACAAGGGTTTACATTTATCCAGCTACGACCTTGCCGGAAATAAAAGTTGGTCGGTTCAGCAGCCGGCTGGCCCCAAGTTGATGGGCGAGGGCTTTTTTAGGGTTCACGGCACGCCAGGTGATCGAAATCTCGAGGTTTTTTCTGTTCCTCAGGAAAAGATAGTAGTCGTGGTTTCCTTTAACAACGTGGTAGCCCCTTATCTTTTTACGTCCGAGGGAAAATTCCTAAAAAGTGACCTGATCAAGTCAAACAAGAATTCATCTTTTGACATAAATAGTTTCATCAAGTAACGCTTTTTAATCCTCTCCGCTACCGTCAATCCGGCAAAGGTTGTCCATCCCGATGTGCATCAACGCGTCTCCCGCATTGACCACCGGGTTGTTGTTGAGCCCCACCACGTATCCCATGGAAGGCGACTTCACCTGCTCTTTGTATTCGCCAAAGGGATCGGTGAGCGTGCCGATCAGTTGATTTTTATGCACCAGGTCACCACATCTGATAGTGGGTTGAAACAAGCCGGCCGTGCGTGCGCGGGCCCATGACGAGTTCCAGACAACCCGGTTTTCCTCTTTCGCGGCCGGGGCCCACTCAATCATCTTGAGATGCTTCATCAGGCGCAGCGTACCGTTAATGCCTTCTTCAATCGCGTGGGCATCCATGCGTAACGACTCGCCACCTTCGTACACGATAATATTTTTGCCACGTTTAGCGGCTGTTTGGCGCAGCGAATTCGGCCGGAAAGGCGAGTCAATGGTAAACGGAGCGCAAAAGGCAGCCGCCAGTTCTACGTTTTTTTCATCCTGCATCATGCACCGCACCTGCGGGTAGTTGGTGCGCATGGCACCCCCGGTGTGAAAGTCGATGCCGTAGTCGATGTACGGAATGATATCATGCGTGAGGTGGTAGGCCACGCGGGCGGCCAGCGAGCCGGTCTTCCGGCCGGGGAAACTCCGGTTGACATCCTTGCCATCCGGCACCTCGCGCGAATAATTCAGGAATCCGTACACGTTGATAATGGGCATACACACGGTGGTGCCCCGCTGCACGCGGTTGTGTCCACTATCAATAATTCTGCGCACGATTTCCATGCCGTTGATTTCATCACCATGCATGCCGGCTGTCAGGGCCAGTACCGGGCCCGGCTCGGTGCCGTGGTAAACATATACCGGTGTATCAATCTGGGTGCGTGACGGAAGGCGCGCAATGTTGATCACCACCTCCTTGAATTCTCCGGGACGTACGTGCTGGTCAGCTATGATGAAATCTTTCACTGCGGGTGTTGTTCAATTCCAAGTCTTACATTCAACTCGTTCGTATTGAATCTTCGATCGTTTAGGCATTCACTTTGTCCTTCTGAATTTTTTTTGTGCCGGCATGTTCTTCGATGTACCGGAAGATTTTTCCGGCAATGTCCACCTTCGTAGCGTGTTCAATACCTTCCAGTCCTGGAGATGAATTCACCTCAATGATCAGTGGCCCCCGTTTGGAGGGCAGCATGTCCACACCGGCCACGCCCAGCCCCATTTTTTTGGCAGCCTCCACCGCTGCGTGTTTCTCTTGCCGGTTGAGCTTCACCACTTCCGCATGGCCACCCCGGTGCAGGTTGCTTCGGAATTCCCCATCGCGCGCCTGTCGCTTCATGGCGCCTACCACTTCTCCATTCACCACAAAGGCCCGGATGTCGGCTCCCTTCGCCTCTTTGATAAATTCCTGAACAATGATGCGTGCCTTCACCCCGTGGAAGGCTTCAATTACCGATTGGGCCGCTTTTTTGTTTTCGGCCAACACCACCCCGAGGCCTTGGGTACCTTCCAGTAGTTTGATCACGACCGGGGCACCGCCCACCGCTTCAATAACCCCCTCGGTATCGCGCGAGTAATCCATAAAGATGGTTTTGGGCAGACCCAGCCCGGCCCGGGAAAGTATCTGTAGGCTGCGCAGTTTATCCCGCGAGCGAATCAGCGCCTGAGACTCCACAGCCGTGAACACTTTCATCATCTCGAATTGCCGCACCACAGCTGCACCATAAAACGTCACAGATGCCCCGATGCGGGGAATAATGGCATCGAAGTAGTCCAGTCTGCGGCCGTTGTACCAAACCATCGGATTTTTCTTTTCAATCACGAGCACGCATTTCATGTGGTCGATGATTTCCACTTTGTGGCCGCGCTTTTCACCCGTTTCTTTCAGGCGTTGCGTGGAGTAGAGTTTGGAGTCGCGGGAGAGGATGGCTATGTTCATACACCGGGAGTTTCAGCAGAAGGAGGGGCGGCCTGGCTGGCCATAAACGACAAATCTGTTTTGGTCACGTCAATCAGGAACCGATGTCGAAGGGTTTTGCGTCCGATCAGTACCGGAAACTTGAGATTGCCCCGATTGCTCAGGGAGAATTCTGCGCGTATTAAATGATCAAAAATCCGAATTTGGGTTTTGATCACGTAGCGAAGTTCCGCTTCGCCAAACGAGTTCTTGATTTCGCGTTGGTCAAATTTCTTGACGCGAAACGGTCGTCCGGTGAATTCAGGATGTTCTTCATCCAGCAAAACAAACTCAAGCCGACCGTTCACCACACTAACCTGTGAACAATGCAGCGAGCAATTGTAAGCACCGGTATCAATCTTGGCATGAATGCCTTTCAACCCCAGTCCGGGTAGATCAACACGGTCGGAACGGCCCAGGATTTGCATACCGAAAAAGGGAAAGTTCAGGAAAATAAAAGGAAATAAAAAAGCCCCCGCGGGGCGGAGGCTTTATTTTTCACGATACGAAATGATTATCCTTTGGCTACGGCAAAAGCTACCTCGGTGTTTTCCCACCGCAGCACTACCTTGTTGTTCTCAATGGTGATTTTAAAAGTCTCCACGAAGCTGGAGGTTTTTCCCGGCTTCACGGTAAACCGCACCACATCATTGGCCTGCTTATAATCATAGGCACCCCACTTAATGTCTTTGTTGATGATGATGGTCCACTCGTTTTCGCCCGGAATGGTGTACAAGCCGTATTTGCCTTTGGCTACGGCATTGCCTTCCAGTTTCACGTTGTCACTGAATTCAATCGCAGTGGTGGCATTGGCACCCGTGCGCCAAACGTCACCAAACGGAACTAATCCCCCCATCACCTTGCGCCCTTTGGCCGATGGCTGGTGATAATCCACGGTTACGGTAACGCCTCCGGCATTGCCGGTTGCCTTGTCGGGGGGGCTGGGCATTTTCTTGTCTTGTGCCAGGGCGGAAAACGCCAGTGTTACGAGGGCTAAAAGAAATTTGATTTTCATAAAGTATATGGTTTGATAGTTGGTTTTACACGTGGTCATCAACGAAAAGATGCCCCGAAACATTTCCGGGGCACCTTTTATTTAACAACTAAACATCCTGTAAACTGATGATAATAACGTTTGACACGTAAATGGGTTTTGCCGTTGGTGCTCCCTTTTTTCCTTTTATCAAAAAGTCAACGTTTGAACGGATTAAGGGCTGACAGGGCCCGCTTGCCTCCGCCCATTTTATTCATCGTTTTCATCATTTTGCGCATGTCCTCGAACTGCTTCAGCAACTGATTAACCTGCTGCACCGAGGTGCCGCTGCCTTTGGCAATGCGGTTCTTGCGGCTGTTGTTGATCAAGTCGGGGTTTGCCCGTTCCTCGTTGGTCATCGAGCGAATGATGGCTTCAACCGGCTTAAAACTGTTGTCGTCCAGGTCAACATCCTTCATGGCCTTGCCCACGCCCGGTATCATACCCAGCAAGTCCTTCATGTTTCCCATCTTTTTGATTTGCTCCAGTTGGGTGAGGAAGTCGCTGAAGTCAAACTGATTTTTTCGGAGTTTCTTCTGCAAACGAGCCGCCTCTTCCTGATCAAAGGTTTGCTGGGCTTTTTCCACCAGCGTCACTACGTCACCCATGCCCAGGATGCGGCTGGCCATACGATCCGGATAGAACCGATCGATGGCATCCATCTTTTCACCCGAGCTGATGAACTTGATGGGCTTCTCCACCACTCTCCGAATGGACAACGCGGCACCACCGCGCGTGTCGCCATCCATCTTGGTGAGCACTACGCCATCGAAATTCAAACGGTCATTAAACGCTTTGGCTGTGTTCACCGCATCCTGGCCTGTCATGGAGTCAACCACAAACAACGTTTCGGACGGGTTGAGCGCCTCTTTCAACCGCGCGATTTCGTTCATCATTTCCTCGTCCACGGCCAGGCGGCCGGCCGTATCGACAATTACAACTCGGGCATTTACATTTTTGGCGTGTGCCAGCGCGGCCTTGGCAATGCGCACGGCATCTTTGTTGTCGGGTTCTGCGAATACCTCCACGCCAATTTGCTCGCCCAGTACTTTCAATTGGTCGATGGCCGCAGGGCGGTAGATGTCGCATGCGGCCAACAGCACGCTGCGGCCCTGCCGTTTCAGGTAGCTGGCCAGTTTTCCGCTGAAGGTGGTTTTACCCGATCCTTGCAAACCCGCAATCAGGATTACGGCCGGATTTCCATCAATGCGGATGTCCTGGCTTTCGCCCCCCATCAGGTGCGTGAGTTCATCGCTGGTGATTTTAACCAGCAACTGGCTGGGCGAAATGGCCGTGAGCACGTTTTGGCCCATCGCCTTGGTCTTGATTTCGTCCGTGACCTCCTTGGCGACTTTATAATTCACATCGGCATCGATCAAGGCCTTACGGATTTCTTTAATCGTGCCGGCTACATTGATCTCGGTAATTCGACCCTGCCCCCGCAGCGTCTGAAATGCTTTTTCGAGTTTAAGACTAAGATTATCGAACATAACTCACCCTTGCGATTCAAATAAAATGGACGGCAAAGGTAGCCATTTTTCACTGCCGGAAACCGATAAAGGGCAAAGGCTGACCCGAACGAAAATGGGTGTTGGGTAATAACTCCAAAAAGCCATCCACCTCCTTCAGATTGGCAAAATCGCCTGAGCCACCGCCCGGAACCGGGTAGGCGATGTTTTGACCGTTCTCATGGGCGATCTTCACTTGCAAAAAATAGGTGAGGGGCAGCTTGTTATCGTAATCGCAGGCGAGAATCACTTTCGGCCACTGGAAACTATTCATGAGCCAGGGCTTCACATACCGGTGAAAGCACATAAACGTGGAAACCGGATTGCCAGGCAGAGCAAACACGGTGTGTCGGGGTGAGGTGCCAAACCACAACGGCTTGCCGGGGCGTTGGCTCACTTGATGAAATTGCTGTTGAATGCCCAACGACCGGAGCACGTCCGGAATGAAATCAAACTTACCCTGCGAAACGCCTCCGCTCAGGATGATGAGCTGGTGGCGGTTAATCCTATCGGGCAGGTCGCGTTTCAGCACCTCCCGGTCATCCGGCACATGAAACAGATTGGCTTCGATGCCCACCTGGCGCAACGCAGCGGACAAGGCATAACTATTCGACCGTCTGATCTGGTGCGGCAGGGGTGTTGCCTCAATATCCACCAGTTCGTCACCGGTGGAAATGATAGCCACGGACGGCCAGGACAACACGCTAACTTCGGTTTGTCCTACGGCTGCCAGTAAAGCGACTTCAGCGGGTGAAATTTTTTGCCCCGGGCCCAGCAATGTGGTGCCCCGTTGGGCATCCTGCCCCTGCGCGTGAATGCTCTGGCCGCGTTGCACGTCATCTGTACGAATAATGGCAACACCACCTTCGATTGAAACATCTTCATAGCGGACCACCGTGTCGCAACCTTCGGGCAACACGGCACCCGTCATCACCTCGAGGGCGGCACGGGCATCGGGCAATCGCTGTTGGGGAGCGCCTGCGGCCTGCATCCCGCGCAGGTCATAGGTGCGTTGTCCGCTTTCATATGATGAATAGGCGATCGCGATGCCATCCATGGCTACCCGATGGAACGGAGGGAAGTCGCGATCGGCCGTTACGCTGGCGGCCAGCACACGGCCCACGCTGGTTTGGAGCGGTACGCGCTCTGACGTGGCCACGTGCGGATGGGCCTGGATAATCCCGGTAGCTTCGGCTACACTCACCATGAAATTGTACTTTTAGCTTTCAATATAGCAAGATGGCCAGCAAGCTAACGCATGTGGACGATACCGGGCGACCGCGCATGGTAGATGTAACCGGAAAAAACGTAACCGCTCGCACGGCCCGGGCCCGGGCAACTGTGCATTTGGGCAAGGCGATACTCCGGCAGTTGACGGACGATGGGTTTGTGACGAAGAAGGGCCCCGTGTTTCACACGGCTATGGTGGCGGGCGTGATGGCGGCCAAAAAAACGGCTGAACTCATTCCCTTTTGCCACCCGCTGCCGCTCAACGATTGCCAGGTGAATATCGAGGTGAAAGGCGAACGGGTAGTGATTGTGGCAGATGTTAAGACGGAGGCGAAAACCGGAGTGGAAATGGAAGCCCTGACGGCTGCTTCTTTAGCTGCGCTCACCGTGTATGATATGTGCAAGGCGCTCGGCCATGCCATGGTGATTGAGGAGGTGTGTCTTCTGGAAAAACGCGGGGGCAAGTCGGATTTCAGCAGAAAGAGGGGATAACTCACATGAAGCCGGGCGAGTCAGGGTGAAAGTATCTCCGTCAATAAAATCCGGTAAGCCAAGCAGTTAGAAAAGATGATATGTACCGACACGTGTAATGCTGCGCAGTAATTGTTAGAAAAACATTACACGGCAAAGGCAAACCTCGAATTAGACGAAAATGAATTTGTTAGTTGGATGATTTTCGTAACCAAGATTGTTGGCTTATGAAAAACTCTCCTCGCCCTACAAACGCCATGTATGTTGATTTGCTGCTGGTCGTATCAGCCGGATTTTTTATTGCTCTTACACTTGTAACGGTAGGCTCCATGGTGTTCCACTGACACACGGAGCCGGTAGGCTTACCGGTTTTGGGGCCTGGGATGGTCCCCGAACACTGTATTTTCGTCAAAAAAGTCGAACTAACGTTACAATCCCTAATAGAATAAGGAAAGTGAACGCAAGCGTTAGAACAATTGCTAAAACGACTCGCCATGCCGAGTGAACAGGCGGGTGGGTACCTCTGTCGGGAGCAGAAGACCTTGTTCTTAACCCATTTGGCTGTGGTCGTTTAAAATATGACAATCGCCTGAGAGTTTCATTGGCCCTCATTCTTTTGATCATATCAAATCCATGGGTTCCGCCTGCCATTTCGCGGGGTTAGTGAGTTGTTGTTTTCTCCGGTTTGGCTGAAATCCATTCCGCACCATCTTCAAACACTTCTTTCTTGAAAATCGGCACGTTGGTTTTCAGTTGATCGATGATGTACTGGCAGGCCTCGAACGACTCCTTGCGGTGCCGGGTGGAAACGGCTACCACCACTGCGGTTTCACCGGGCTTTAAGGTGCCCACACGGTGCGCAACGGCCCATCCCAACAGCGGCCACTTTTGGGCTGCTGCATCAATGATTTTGCGTGTCTCCGCCACGGCCATGGCTTCGTAAGCTTCATACTCAAGCCATACTACTTTTTTATTGTTTGCCGTGTTGCGCACGTTCCCGATAAAAACATTGACGGCCCCCGCATTCAAGCTGGAGGCCGTTTCAACGACTTTCAGAATATCAATCGGATTTTCGGTGATCTTGATCATAACGGTAGGATTTTAAGTGTGAATGAACGACACTGAAAATGTACGATTAAAAAAAGCCTTCCAAAAATGACTTTCATCATTTGAGGCTAACCCCCGCTCACGGGCGGAATGAGCGCAATTTCGTCCCCTTCGGCAATGGCTTGCCGGTCGGTTGCGTACTGCTGATTGACCGCCAGGTATAACGACCGCAACTCGCCCAACTGCGGGTATCGGGCCACCAAAAACTGTCGCAAATCACCCACCGTCAGGCCGGGGAAGTCAACTTCCACCTCGCGGCCACCGAGAATCTCCGCCCCGATGCCAAATACTTTCAGTCGGCACTTCATGCCGTAAAGGTAGCAAGCGGTTAATGAAACCTTGCTAATTTTGGCCAATGACTCCGGTGCTGCACGACAACCATGGTCGCCCGATTTCGTATGCGCGGCTGGCCGTTACCGACCGGTGTAATCTCCGTTGTTTTTATTGTATGCCCGAGGAGGGTATTCGTTATCTCCCCAAGAAGGAGCTTCTGACGTTTGAAGAAATCGAACGAT
Organism: Cyclobacteriaceae bacterium; assembly: GCA_036771215.1. Taxonomy (GTDB): domain Bacteria; phylum Bacteroidota; class Bacteroidia; order Cytophagales; family Cyclobacteriaceae; genus ELB16-189. The sequence continues at coordinate 4,875 of DAIPHR010000074.1, read as the reverse complement.
TGGTTGCGATACTGGCAGGTTTGGGTATTCATAAAATCCGCATCACCGGGGGCGAGCCCTTTGTTCGCACCGATCTGATGGATCTGATCCGGAAAATCAGCCGCATTGATGGCATACAGTCGTTGCACCTGCCCACCAATGGGGTGTTGACCGCGCCTCAAAATCCGGACTTGAAGGCATTGGGTGTTCGCTCGGTGAATCTCAGTCTGGATACTCTCGATCGAACCCGGTTTCAGGTGATCACCCGCAGGGATGAATTTGACGCTACCTGGCGCACGCTGATGCAGTTACTGGAGGCAGGTATTGAGGTTAAGATTAATGCCGTGATCATGGAAGGGAAAAATATCGAAGACATTCTTCCTTTTGTTGAACTGACACGCACGATGCCGCTTCATATTCGGTTTATCGAAGAGATGCCGTTTAATGGCGAGGGATCACACTATCCCCGACTGAACTGGACCTACCGAGCGATTTTGGAATACATTCAGTCGCAATACCGACTTGAAAAGCTACCCGATGAGCCGCACAGCACTGCGTATACGTACCGGGTACCCGGTTTTGTGGGTGATGTAGGTGTGATTGCCGCCTTCAGCCGAACATTTTGTGGTACGTGCAACCGCATACGTGTTACGGCCCAAGGCATGTTGAAGACCTGCTTGTACGATGATGGCGTATTGGATTTGAAACGCTTGCTGCGCAGCGGGGTCCCCGATGATCAAATCCGGATGGAACTGGTCAATACCTTTCGACAGCGACCAAAAGACGGATTTGAGGCTGAGCGAAAACGAACGAAAGTAGTGACGGAATCGATGTCAACCATTGGAGGATGAAGAAATACCTGATTTTGCTGTTGATCACGTGGGCGTTGGTGGCGGAAGCACAGAACCAATTGCCGACCTCTTCATTTTTGGTTCGGGGTGCTGTAGCGCGCGAGGTGACGATAACCCAACAGGACTTGCTGCGCCTGCCGGTGCAGGAATTGGGTGATGTCGTGATAACGAATCACCTGGGAGAAAAGAAAAGTGAAATCCGTCAGGTACAGGGTGTTCGGCTGCGCGAAGTTCTTCAACCAGTGGAAATAGCGGAGGCATCTCCCCGGTTGCTGAGCGAATACTTTTTTGTCTTTCGCAGCAGCGATGGCTACACGGTCGTGTATTCCTGGAATGAAATTTTTAACGCGCGGTCAGGCGAGCGGTTTTTTCTGGTCGTGGGCAAGGATGGTAAGAAAATCAGCGAATTGGACGATGCCATTCTGATGCTGGCCCCGGATGATCAGCGCACCGGAAGGCGCTATCTCAAAAGCCTGAGTACAGTTGACGTAAAACGGGCGCCCTGATGGAGTGGTACCTGCTCATTAATCTGTTCTTTGTCATTGCACTCGTTTATGCCTCCGTTGGTTTTGGCGGAGGTTCCAGTTATCTGGCGCTGCTGGCAGTGGTCGGCCTTTCGGTAGTGGTGATGCGACCTACGGCCTTGCTGTGCAACCTGATGGTGGTGGCAGGTGGCACGTGGGTTTTTTTTCGCGAAGGTCAGGTGGAGTGGAAGCGGATCTGGCCCTTGCTGGTGTCAAGTGTTCCGATGTCTTTTATCGGGGCTACCATTACCTTTTCGCGCGAGGACATCTATTTTCAAATCCTCGGTTTCCTGCTTTTGCTGGCTGCCCCTTTTCTGTGGCTGCAGCCCCGCGAGCAATCTTCGGTTCGGCCGCTTTCGGTGGTCTGGTCTTTCGCTATCGGAAGTGCGATCGGGTTTGTTTCCGGATTGGTTAGCATCGGTGGTGGAATTTTTCTGTCACCCGTATTGTATTTCCTCAGCTGGGGCCGTGCGCGACAAATTTCTGCCGCAGCCTCTTTGTTCATTCTGGTGAATTCACTGAGCGGTTTGGCCGGTCAATGGCAACAGGTGCTGGATTTGCCGTGGCGTTTTGTGGCGCCCCTGCTGGTGGTTGTGGTGGCAGGCGGCCAAATTGGTTCACGCCTGGGCGCCCGCAAGTTTGATCCGCTGTGGATCAGGCGCATCACCGCAGTGCTGATTGCCGTGGCGGCTGTGTTTGTGTTAAAGGACCATTGGTTTTAGCGTGGGTTTTCGGCTTCCAATCGGCATTCCCAGCCTCACGCATTGGAATTCGCAGGGATTGGCCGTAGGCCGATACTGACTTAATGTACAGAATCCGCCATGTTTTGACGGGCTCCAAAGGCTACATTTTCAGCGTGTTGGCACGTAAACCGAGCAAATCCGTAGCGGTGGCTATTGCGTATATTTGATAGTTAGCCAACATACTATGAGGACACTAAATATATCAATAGTTGGACTTGTCACTTTGTTGTTTTCTTGTGGAAAGCCCGACCCCTCAAAAATTGAGTTTGACGGACAAACATTTGAACTGCCGATAAAAGTTAACAAAGCGAAAGAAAAATTAAGACTTCAGTACGGATACTATTCTGGTTTTTACAATGGGAATGTAAAGGACAAATTGATTGAAACTCAACTTGAAGGCTATCCTCTTTTTATGGGCAGCGACAATGACAAAGAAGAAAGTTATTATGAAAATTACTTTGTAGGAATATCCTTTTTCAAGGAAGACAGTACAATTGAACAATTCAAAAATATCTTTGAAAACAAATACAATACAATGTTTAAGACTGAGATAAAAGACTTTGGAGTGACAAGAACATTACCTCCTTTCAACATGACATATCACTATATAAAAACAGACGAAGAACTTTTTGTTGCATTAAAAGAAATTGAACGTAAGCCGGACAATAAGAAGTACATTTCAATTTCGTTTTATAAAGGAATTTCTGAAAGCGAACTTGGCAAATATTTAGAATATGTACATTGACAGAAGTACGTTTGCTAACACGGGTTTTACGTCAGGCGGGCTGAACCCGAAGTACAGGCTGTGCAAAAACTGGAGCTTGGTGCTGATATTCAAGTTCAGTGCAGGTTGACAGTTTTTGTGCTCCGAAACCCGCCCGAACGCGAAGGCCAAAAACGTAAGCCATATTTATGAAAAACTATTTCACAGTATTATTTGCATTAGTGACTTTGTCTTCGTCTGGACAGGATACAAAAAAATATTATTACGACAATGGACAATTAAAGTCTGAAGTCACTATAGACAAATCAGGACTTCTGACTAGATATTCTTCGTGGGATATATACGGAAACCTTCTAACCACAGAAGTATTCAAGACTCAATATAAAGACTACCCAAAACGGGACTTTACAAAGGTGCAATGGACTCCTGTGATTAATGGAGTATCAATTTCAAAGTTTAACACAGTGGACACTTCTATTGTCGTGCTTGATAGTTCATTTGTAACTTTAAATTATCAATGCTATTTTGAGAATGGACAAATGCTAGACAATTCATTTGCTAAAGGCTGTCCATTAATGACACGTCTTGACTATATGGTTAGAGGTTTTATCGAGGGCGTAAAGAAAATGAAACCAGGTGAAACTGCTTTGATAAGAATTGAACCCTCTATGGCCTTTGGTGACAAAGTTGCAGGAAATGTACCAGCAAATTCGACACTGATTTATCTGGTAAACCTAATTTCATCCGAGTAATGCGGCTTATAACGCGGGTTTTACGTCAGGCGGGCTGAACCCGAAGTACAGGCTTTGCAAAACTGGAGCTTGGTGCTTATATTCAAGTTCAGTGCAGGTTGAAAGTTTTTGCGCTCCGAAATCCGCCACTGCGGCAAGCGCCAAAACGTTAGTATCGATAGTAGATGGCGTAAACAAATAGACAATGAGTTACGACCTTTATTTTTATAAGCGGAAAAATTCAAATTTGACAGAAAGTCAAATCGCTGAATACTTAGCCAACAACTTGACTTCAATAAGTGAAAGTGATACTCAATGGTTTGTTGAAAATGAGGATACGGAAACCTATTTTTCATTTAACCAGAATGAACCAGAAATAGATGAAGAAAGTTTTGAGCTTTTTGAAAGCTTTGCCGATTTTACCAACACTCATTTTACCTTCAACCTAAATTATTTAAGACCAGATTTTTTTGGACAGTTTGCATTTGAGTTTGTTGACAAATTCATAAGTGATCTTGACTTATTTGTTCTTAACCCACAATCGACAACTGACCCAGACAATCCGTTAAGACCAAAAGAAAATGAACTCTATGAAAATTGGTCTGAAGCAAACACAAGGAATTCCGCAAACTTTTTTAAAGAATACGGACTTGAATTCTATCCGTTAGAGAAATCAAACGACTTTTATAACTATAACCGCAACAAGTCATTATTTCAAGAAAAGTTAGGCGACAACTATTATGTTCCAAAACTTTACTTGTTTAAAAGAAAGTCGGACGGAGAAGTAGTAACAATCTGTACTTGGACCCAACATATACCAAATGTTTTTCCTCCTGCAGACTATTTCTTACTGACAAAGAAATTTAAAAGACTCTTCAGGACAGTTGAAGAAGTAGGGCTTATAAGTGCAGAAACTTTTGACAAAAGATTTAGCATTTTCCTTGACAATTTTGAATTTAAAAATTGTAGAATTATACACCCTGACAAATCTGAAAGAGTAAAGGACGTTTTCAACTCGACAAAAATTGAGTTTAAACTGGCTGACTTTGCCGAGAGAATGCAAATTGAAAAACTAGTAAATGTAAAGCCGAATTGAAAGCTCCCTAAAAGTTGTCACTGAAAATCGTCATTCCGCACTTGCTTCCTTCCCATTCCATCCCGGTCCGCGAACAAACCGGCCCGGCCTGGCATTCGTGTGCTCTCCGTCTTTTAAAACCTGCGTACCGTTCACAAACACATGCACCATGCCCGTGCTGTACTGGTGAGGGTTTTCAAACGTGGCATGGTCCTGAACTTTTGCCGGATCAAAAATGGCGAGGTCAG
>DAIPHR010000073.1:0-14041 GCA_036771215.1 Cyclobacteriaceae bacterium | reverse complement strand
AAAGGTTGAAGTTGTTCCTCATTCATTTAGGTATGAATGGCCTCAACCACTACAATCGCATTGTCCACCACAATACCAATGGCCAACACAAGGGCAAAAAGCGTGAGCAAGTTGATCGAAAAGCCGAGTACCTGCATGAAGGCAAACGTACCGATGATGGCCACGGGCACGGCAAGGGCGGGAATCAAGGTTGAGCGAAAATCCTGCAGAAAGATGAAGACCACCAGGGACACCAGAATAAAAGCCTCAATCAGGGTTTTGACGACCTCGCTGATTGACGCATCAAGAAAGCGGGAAACATCGTAGGCATAATTGAACTTCATTTTCGGAGGAAAGGCCGAAGCCTCCAGTTCCTGCATTCTTCTTTTTACATTGGCAATCACCTCACTGGCATTAGAGCCGGGGCGCTGCTTAATCATAATCGAGGCCGAGGGTTGACCATCCGTCTTCGAATCCATGTGATAACTGAATGAACCAAATTCGACATCGGCCACATCGCTGAGCTTTAGGAGAGAACCATCGCTGTTTGATTTGATGATGATATTCTCATACTGCTCTACATCTATGAACTTACCGGTATACTTGAGCACGTACTGCAGCGACTGTGCCTGCTTGTCCGAGCTCTCGCCTGTCTTCCCCGGTGCCGCTTCCACATTTTGACCGCGAATGGCCGCAATCACTTCATCCGTTGAAACGCGGTAAGCGGCTAACTTCTCCGGCTGCAACCACACGCGCATGGAGTAATCCCGCGAGCCCATGATCTCCGCATAACCCACGCCATCAATGCGCTTGAGCTCAGGCAGTACGTTGATATCTGCGAAATTGTAAACGAACTTCTCATCAGCGGCCTCATCTTCGCTAAACAAATTCAAGTAGAGAAGCATGCTGTTAACCTCTTTTTCGGTTTGAACACCAGCTTTGATTACCTCCTCGGGCAATTCATCCAGCACCGTGCTAACGCGGTTTTGCACGTTAACAGCCGCCACATCCGGGTCAGTTCCAACCCGAAAGAACACGGTGATAATCGTTGTACCGTTGTTACTGGAGACGGACGACATGTACATCATACCCGGCACGCCATTGATAGCCCGTTCAATGGGTGTGGCTACCGCCTTAGCACAAACCTCAGCATTGGCCCCGGTATACTTCGCGGTAACCGTCACCGATGGCGGCACAATTTCGGGAAACTGGGTCACCGGCAACGAAAACAAAGCCAACAAACCCAGCAGGGTGATCATAATCGAGATCACCAACGACAAAATCGGGCGTTGAATGAAGGTATTGAGCATGGAATTATGGCGTTAGTCGATTGTCCTTCAGCAGTTGCTCCTGTGTAACCAACTTCGGCACTATCACCATGCCCTCGCGAATATTCTGTATGCCTTCGTAAACGATCTGATCACTCTCGTTCAAACCCTTGCCTACCAGGTAATAATCACCCACCCGGGCAACGGGTGTAAAGCTTTTCATGGTCACCGTCTGATTGTCATTCAGCAGGAAGACATAATTCTTATCCTGAATTTCTACAGCCGACTTCTGCGGTATCAGCAGCGCATTAGCGCGTACATCTTGTAACAAAATCTTACCGGTAGAGCCGTGCTTGAGTAAATGCTGCGGGTTCCGGAAGCGGGCTCGCAACGCAATGGCACCTGTCCCCTCTTCAAACTCACTCTCCATCGTTTCGATTCGGCCCTTTAATGGATAGGGATTTCCATCTGCCAGGATCAGTTCGACATTTGACAGGAACGAAGAATCGGATCCCCGCTTGCGCCTGAAGTTCTCCAGGTATTCCACCTCCGAAACATGAAAGTACGCGTTAACGGTTTCAATATCCGACAGCGTGGTGAGCAACGTTCCTTCCGAAATGAGGCTACCCACTTTGAACGGGATCCGGTCAATAACACCATTAAACGGAGAACGAATGCTAGTATTCGCCAATTTGATAGCTGCTGCCGTCTCCTCCGCCCTGGCCTGCTCGATTCTCGACCTGGCAATTTCAAGTTTTGCATCCGCCAGGTGTAACTCTGTTTTCGTTACTACGTTTCGGTTAACCAGTAACTTCACGCGCTCCAGTTCTACCGTTGCCGATTTCGCTTCAGCCTCAGCTGCAATCAGGTTCGCAAGCGCCCGGCTCAGTTCAGCTTTGTATTCGGCATCGTTGATTTGAAAAAGGAGTTGGCCTTTTCGCACCTCTTTTCCTTCATCCACTAAAATTTCTTCGAGGTAGCCCTCCACCCGCGCCCGAATCTCCACGTTCTGCCGCGCCTGAATGTTGGCCACGTATTGCAGGGGGATATTGACATCTTGGCTAAATACTTTGGCTACCGGGTATTCCTCGGGCTGGGGTAATTGGTCGGCATTCCGGTTTCCCTGACAGCCCACCATGGCCGCCAACGGTAAAGCCAGTGCCACAATATTCCGCAAAGAGGGTGCTACGCTTCGGACTGAAATCATTTGGAATCAAAAAATAGGGCCGCAAGTTGCATGCGGGCACCCAAAAAACAGCCTCAAAATGTGTTTGTTCAATGTACGGGTTTGAATTTTGCAGTCAATTGGTTTTATCGATAAACAATCGGGCGGGTTTACGTTGGTGAAGGCCACGTGACTGACCAATCTCATTGTTTTTGCCGCAGGCTTACCGGTAGTTTCGTGCGCAAAGTATAATCTATGAAACCGCTTCTGTTTGTAATAGCACTATCGTGTATGGCGACCGGTACATTCGCTCAATCGATTCAATCGCCAAACGGCCGGCTTACTGTTACGTTTCAATTGACCCCAGCGGGCGAGCCTACCTACCAATTGACCATCGATGGCAAGCCGGTAGTCAAGCCGGGTAAACTGGGGCTATCGATTCAGAACTTACCCGCGCTGGCTCGCGATTTCAAAATCGAAAAAAGCGATACATCAACCTCATCAACCGTATGGAAACCCTCGTACGGAGAGGTTCGGGAAATAAAAGACCAACACCGCGAACTGGCCGTGCATCTCCGCCACGTTTCCAACGTAAGCCTGATCCTGCGCTTCCGGGTTTTTAATGATGGATTAGGATTTCGCTACGAGATTCCCGCGCAGCCGAACCTGACCTACTTCTTTGTAACCGATGAGCACACGGAATTCCGCCTGAACGGCAACCACAAAGCCTTTTGGATACCCGGTGACTATGACACCAACGAATATCCGTACTCAACTACGCTGCTTTCAGAAGTCGATGCCCTCACCGTGTCAAACCGCCACACCGAGATTGGTACACGTTCACCCATCGGAAAAAATTATGTGCAAACGCCACTGATGATGCATTCGGGCGATGGCTTGTACATCAACATTCATGAAGCCGCCCTGGTCGACTATTCCGCCATGCAACTTCAAGTCGATCAACAGAACTTTACGCTCACCAGCCATTTGGTGCCGGATGCCGTGGGAAACAAAGCCTATGTGCGCACACCGTTTAAAACACCCTGGCGCACGATTTTGGTCAGTAACAAGGCTGTTGATATTCTGAACTCGAAGACTATTCTCAACTTAAACGAACCATCAAAAATCACCGACACAAATTGGATCAAACCGCAAAAATTTGTTGGCGTTTGGTGGGAAATGCACATTGGCACCGCCACGTGGGATTATGCCGGCACGCAAGACATGTACAGCCCCGAGATTCTTTCCAACCTGAAACCGACCGGTAAGCATGGCTCCACCACATTCAACACCAAGCGCTACATCGACTTTGCCGCCCGCCATGGTTTTGATGGCGTTTTAATCGAAGGCTGGAACACCGGCTGGGAAGATTGGTTTGGCAAATGGAAAGAAGATGTGTTTGACTTTGTTACGCCCTACCCTGACTTTGATGTAGCCGAGTTGAAGCGATATGCTGCTTCAAAAGATGTAAAGTTGATCATGCACCACGAGACTTCCGGATCGGTTACCAACTACGAGCGCAGAATGCAGGATGCCTACCGGTTCATGAAGGAAAATGGATACGAAACTGTAAAAACAGGTTATGTCGGCCGCATCATACCCCGTGGCGAACACCACGATGGTCAATGGATGGTCAACCACTATAACCGGGTGGCGCAGGCATTGGCCGACCAAAAAATAATGTTAGATGCCCACGAGCCGGTCCGGCCTACAGGTTTACATCGCACCTACCCCAATTGGATGGCCTCGGAGGCGGCACGCGGCAATGAGTTTAACGCGTGGAGTGTGGGCAATCCGCCTGAGCACGAAACCATTCTTCCATTCACGCGATTACTCGGTGGCCCGATGGACTACACCCCCGGCATCTTTGAAATCAAAATGAGTGCGTACAAGCCGGGCACGGCCTTCCAGGTTCACACTACCCTGGCCAAACAACTGGCACTCTATGTAACGATCTATAGCCCTTTGCAGATGGTAGCCGATTTACCGGAAAACTATGAATCGCGGCCCGATGCCTTTCAATTCATCAAAGATGTTCCGGTTGACTGGGACGTTTCCCGGGTGTTGGCTGCCGAGCCGGGCGATTACATCATTACCGCGCGTAAGGGAAAAGGAGAAAACACCTGGTACGTGGGGGCTATTACGGACGAAGAAAAACGCGCTGTGCCCATCAACTTTGATTTTCTCGATCCCCGAAAAGATTACCTGGTGACGCTGTATGCCGATGCCCTGAACGCCCACTGGAAAGACAATCCGATGAACTATGCGATCCAGCAGTTTATCGTCACCAACAAGAGCATCATAAAAGTGACGCTGGCGGCCGGGGGTGGTGCCGCCCTGAAGATCAAACCAGCCACCGAAGAGGAGAAAAAACGGGTGAAACGGTATCGCGAACGGATGTAATTATTCGGTTACGTTTTCCTCGTGTCTCGGTTTACTCGAATCGCCAATTCGGTGGGTAACCCACATAACCAGAGTATGATTGTTTACAAACAGTTGATATCCCGTTTGCACGAAACGACTCATGTATCCGATTTGTAACTGCACGTTTGCCCGGCTGGCCCCGACCATCAGCGAGATACGATTCTGATCAAAGCTGTTAAATGTTACCTCCTTTCCAAAGTTCACCAGCAGTTCCTCATTCAGGCTGACAAAAGGCTTCCAGGCCGCCTGATCTGGGACGTTGATTGATTTACGGACGCTGATGAGGAGGCGAAGGCGGTTCACAAAGCTATAGCCATCCGATAATTCACCGTTACTGACGGTCTGGCGGAACCGGGCGTCATACCGGATGCGGTTACTCACCGAGAATCCATTGGGCAGGGGAAATGTGGCTTGAATCTGTGCCCAAGGCCGGTGCTCCCTTCGCTTCAGCGATTGATCCTCGGCAGAAAGCGGCAGGAGCAAATAAGCATACCCGGCTGTGATCGATGAAGGCTGAAAATTTCGGGTGAGTCCTGTGCGTAAAACAAAAAAGCCATTGGGCACCAAATGGGTATCATTCCACCACGAGTAGCGCGGTGACAAGCGCGTAGATGTCATGTACCCCACCCATATCTGGTTTTGCTCCTCAACCAACTTTTGTGCCTGAATCTGCACAAAAAATTGAACGAAAATAGCAACTAGTGAAAACCGAAAAAAAGTCATGGATTATTTCGCATGCGTTGCAACAGGACGGCTGAATCGAGCACGCCTTGGTAGGATTGATAGTCGAAACCGTTCTCCAAAATGTACTCCGTTATTAAACGCCTGGCCTTGGCAACCAGGTCATCCCGCTTCCAGGGCTTCTCTATGTATTGATCGATCGCGGCCTGATTTATCGCGCGGATGGTATCCTGATGGGTGGCAAGACCCGTGAGCAATATCTTCCGCGTGTGTCTGAAACGGCCATCGCGATGCACGCGGGTTAAAAACTCAACCCCCGTTTGATTCGGCATGACATGATCCGAAACAATCAGTACCACATAACCACCCCGCTCTTCGGCTCGCTTCATAACGTCCCAGGCCTCGTCAGCCGACTGACACTCCTCAATAACGAAGTCGTCCTCAAACTCCCGGAGGTCGCTGGCAATCGCGCGCAGTACTTCGGGTTGATCTTCGACCAAAATGATAAAAAGTTTTTCCATAGCTCATGGTTTTGGCAATCGAACTGTAAAAGTGGCTTCACCCGGTTTGCTGGAGACTAGTACAGTACCACGGTACCGGTCAACAATTCGTTTCACAATAGACAACCCCAAACCCAAACCAAAAGAAAGGCCGGTGACTTTCGTGGTGAAACTCGGTTCAAAAATCTTTTTCATCACGTCATCGCTGATTCCGGTGCCGTTGTCGGTGACCGCGACAAGATAGTGATGAGGTGTTTCGCTGATGTAAATATGGACTGTGGGCCTGGTTGGCTTGGCGAGGTTAATCGCTTCACATGCGTTCTTGATCAGGTTAATCCAAACCTGAACAAAATCCCCGGGATGTGCCATCATGGCCGCATCTGTTGTTCCCTCAACCGTAACCGAAATCCCCTGTGTAACTTTTTTGGTCAGGGTAAGCGCCTCGTCAATCGTTTGCCGTAGCGTAATTGCTACCGGCTCAGCGGCAGGTGTTGACCCCAGGTCGCGAACCGAGCGGACCACATGGGCCGCATGCCGGGCGGCTATTTTCATATCGCGTAGCACAATAGCCACATTAGTAATCGTTTCCATCGCTTCCAACTCTCGATCGCTCAACCTCAGCAATTCCTGCACTTCCGCATCATCCAGATTAATTCGTGCCAATTGCTTGGCCGCTTTCAACGGAAGATCAAACTTACCTTCGAGGTGGTCGCGCCTGGCCCGAATGGCGCGGGTATCCGACTCCCAACCCTGTTCCAGTGTCTTCCGGAAAATCGGCTGCCACTTTCGATCCTGGAGGTACGAATCCATGGTCTCGGTAAGCCGTTGAGTATTGCTTTCCAGGATGCCAACCGCGTTGTTAAGCTCGTGCGCCAGGCCCGCTGCTAATTGGCCGAGTGTGGCCATTTTCTCAGCCTCTGCTAGTTTCTTCATAGCCCGATGCCGCTCGGCATTGAGCTGCTGGGTAAGCAACTGGCGCGAGTAAATTTCGCTGATAAGTACCGGAAGAAAATCTAAGGCAAACTGATCGGGCGAAGTCGGAAGCTCATCGCGGTCAAGGTAGGCCACCCGGCTATCCTGATCCGCTACAATTGACATATAACTGAGGTGCTGATTGCTGAAAAAGCTGTAAACACCTACAAACATGTTTTCACGGCTGCGGAAGACTTCGAAGTTGTTTCCTTGCTCATCGCGCAAATATCCGGTGAAAGCGCCTTCCAGAATCAAGTAGAGGCGGTCGTTATACTCACCCTCGGTGAGCAGCATTTCTCCCTCCTTCACGTTCTGGAAACGTGCCGAATCAGCGAAGTATTTCCTCCTTACTTCTTCGAGATCCTCGGGCACTACGAGTCTTGATTTCATGAATGTTGTAAAAATTGCGTTGACACCAGAATCCAATTTAGCATCAGAATCAGCAACAATCCGATGAATCCCATGAGCAAACCGATTTTAATCAAATCGCGTGTCTGAATTACGCCCGTGGCGTGCGCCAGCGCATTCGGAGGCGTGCTTATCGGCAAGGACATGGCCAAAGAGATAGACAGTGAAGTGGCGAGGATAATATGGGCACTGCCCCCCACTTCTCCTAGGCCCGAAACAGAAGTACCGAGAGCGGCAACCAAAGGAAGCACCAGATTGGCGGTTGCCGTGTTTGACATGAAGTTTGCCATCAAAAGCCCCACAAGACAGGCACACACCAACACCACGCTGGCCGGAAAATCCTCAAAGGGAATCTGGTCTATGATCGTCACGGCAAGACCGCTTTGCTCCAGGGCAAGCCCCAGGGCAATGCCTCCCGAAACCAGCCAAAGCACATCCCAACTGATCAACTTCAAGTCTTCCTTATTCAATACCCCGGTGGCCAGAAAGATACCCACCGGTAACAATGCCACTACATAAGAATTCATGCCATGAAGAAAATCGGTAATCCACAACAGGATGGTTAACACGAACGTGATGTAGACAATCAGCGCTTTGGGCGATTTGGAAACTGAACTGGGCATTGACAACTCAACCGACTTGGCTTGAATGGTCCACAATTGTGTAATGGAGAACCAAGCGATCAGGAGCAAAACTAAAACCAGCGGGATGCCAAACGCCATCCACTTACCAAAGGCAATCGGCAGATCGACCATGAATTTCAGCGCAATGGCGTTTGGCGGGGTGCCAATCGGTGTGCCCATGCCACCAATGTTGGCCGCTACCGGAATTCCGATCACATAGGCAACGCGGGCCTTGTCCTCCGTGCCGAAGGCTCCTAACACCGGAACTAAAATTGACAACATCATGGCTGTGGTTGCCGTGTTGCTCATAAACATCGAGAAGAAGGCCGTAATGCTCATCAGCCCCAACAACACTATTTTGGGGTTTCTCCCAAAACGCGGAAGCAATACCCCGGCAACGCTGGTATCAAGTCGGTATTTGGTAGCAGCAACCGCCAGAAAGAAGCCGCCTAAAAACAGCATGATCACCGGGGAAGCCAGTGTAGCCATGATCTCTCGGTGGCTGATTTCACGTCCATAATTGATCGCATCGCTTCTCAGCCACATCAGGCTGCTATCCGAAATCAAAAGTAACTCCAGTACAATAATGAGCATAGAGGTGGCATAAATCGGAACGGGCTCCAAAATCCAAAACAGCGCGGCAAACAAAAAAAGCGCCACCACCCGTTGTTGAACCACGGTGAACGCGTCAGGAAAGATGGATAACGGGAGAGATAAAATCAGCATCGGGATTATCAACGCCAATACGAGCCGAACTGATTTGCTATCTGGCTTTCTCATTGCATTTCGGAAATAACTAGATGGCAAAGGTAAACACCCAACCGCGGCTCAACCCCAATTGTGATCACGCTTTTCCATGACTTATGTCAGGCGGTTCAGCAATAATGGCAAGCACAAACGTTTTCGTAAATTTGTGTTTTTGGAAATGCTGAAAATCGATAGTCACACACACATATTGCCGAAAAAGCTCCCCAATTGGAGCGAAAAATTCGGCTACGGTGACTTCATTTACCTCCAGCATCACAAAAAGGGATTTGCCAAGATGATGCGGGGGAACCAATTCTTCCGCGAGATCAAAGAGAACTGTTGGAACCCGGAACTGCGCGTTGATGAGTACCAGCAGTACCACACACAGGTACAGGTTGTATGTACGATACCAGTCATGTTCGCCTACTGGGCTAAGCCACTCGATGGCCTTGATGTGGCACGGTACCTGAACGACCACATCGCTCAATTGGCAGAAGATTACCCCAAACAATACGTTGGCCTTGGCACGCTACCCATGCAAGACACCGAGCTGGCCGTAAAGGAGCTTCAGCGATGCAAAAAAATAGGCCTCAGGGGCATTCAAATTGGTTCGAACATAAACAACGAGAATCTGAATGAAGATCGTTTCTTCCCCATTTTTGAAGCCTGCGAAAAACTGGACCTGGCTGTGTTGGTGCACCCTTGGGAAATGATGGGTGAAAAACACATGCAACGGTACTGGCTACCGTGGCTGGTCGGCATGCCGGCCGAAACCTCCCGGGCCATCTGCTCGATGATTTTCGGAGGGGTGTTTCAGCGGCTGCCGAAACTCCGTGTCAACTTTGCACACGCAGGCGGTTCCTTTCTGCCTACCCTGGGGCGTATCGTTCACGGGTTTGAGTGCCGGCCGGATTTGGTGGCCATCGATAACCCGGTGGATCCCCGGCAATACCTTGGAAAGTTTTGGATCGACAGCGTAACGCACGACCCCGAACTACTTCGCTATGTGATGAAGATGATTGGAACAAATCGCATTACGTTGGGCAGCGATTACCCATTTCCTCTTGGCGATCTGGAGATTGGCAAGTTTATTGAAGAGATGGATCTGGATCAGGAAGCCAAAGCCGACATCTTCCACCGGGCCGCACTCGAATGGCTTGGGATGACGAAAGAGGAATTGACGAACAATTAAGAAGCATGAAGTGGATTTTAACAGTGGGGTTGGTGGCCTGGTGGGCAAACACAAATGCCCAGGATGATCAACGCGAAAAAGTACGTCAGGCACAGGAGCAACGGGCGTTGGAGCAACAACGGACCAATCAACTCTGGGTGGATTCCGCAGCCCGGATCATGGAGCGAGGCGACTATGCACTGGCTGACAAGGAGTTCCGAAATATGCTCGCTTCATTTAAGAGCGTGCCCTCCGAACTCGCGTTTTATTTCGGTAAGAACTCGTATTACATGGGGCAATACAAACAAAGTATCGACTGGCTTTCAAAATACATACAACTGAAAGGCGCATCCGGGTCGTTTTCTGCCGAAGCTGCTGACCTTTTGAAGAAATCGGAAACTGCGCTGGTAAGCGCCCGCAAGGAGCAAACCCGAAATGCCATTGAAGTCTTCAGTCGCGATTTTTTCATCGATTGCGGCCCCACAGGCAAGGTCATTTGTCCCGTGTGCGCGGGTACAACCGTAATCATTCGCAAAGGGTACCTTGGCCAAAACTCGTATAAAACCTGTGGCTACTGTCACCAACGCGGAACCTTAACGTGCGATGAGTACAACAAATTGATACGAGGCCAATTGCAGCCGGAAAAGACACCGTAGCGATTTTGTACCTTTGCGCAGACATGAATTCCGTGCATTTCCTTGAGAGCATAAAATCAATTGTAGCAGGGGTAGAGCCTGGGGCAATGGTTTACTTGTTCGGATCGCGCGCATCTGGCTTTAGTAAACCAGAATCAGATTGGGATATTTTGATCCTTGTTAACAGAGACAAAATTACACCCGAACTGGAGGCGAGAGTGAAAAATCCTCTCTATGACCTGGAACTGGAGACAGGCCAGGTCATTAGTTCTCTTTTGTATACGCAGAAGGATTGGAATTTTCGCCAGCGGACAACTCCGTTTTACGCCAGCGTAATGACAACGGGAAAACAGCTATGAACTCGCCCGAACGCAACGAGTATATCAAATACCGAATGGAAAGGGCTGTTGAGTCATTGGCTGAAGCACGGTTGTTGTTAGATGGAGAGTTCTGGAACGCGGCTGTCAATCGTATGTATTACGCGTGTTTTTATGCTGTCGGTGCTCTTCTCATTAAGCACGATATCCTCACGTCAAGTCACGCTGGTGCCCGGCAAAAATTTGGACAAATGTTTATTGCTACCGGGTTAGTTGACAAGGAACTCGGCAGACACTACTCAGACTTATTCGACAAACGCCAACGAGGTGATTATGCCGACTTTTTTGACATCGATGAAGAAATCGCAGTTCGGCTCCACAAACCTTCCGTAGAATTAGTGGAAGCTATAAACAAAATCATTTTCATCTAAATGCCGCTCCACAACCGCATAAACGGAAAAGAGTTAAAAGAACAACTCTGGGCCGCCACCACACCCCGGGTGACCCTCTCCTTTTACAAGTACCACCACATCCAGGACCCGCCTGTTTTTCGGGACGAGCTGTATGTGAAGTGGAACGTATTGTACGTTCGGGGGAGAATTTATGTGGCCAGCGAGGGCATTAATGCCCAACTCAGTGTACCGGCAGCTCACTTTGATGAGTTCAGGGCAATCATTTATGCGGTGCCGTTCCTCAACGGTATCCGATTAAACAAGGCGGTGCAAGAGGGAAAATCTTTCTTCAAGCTCAAAATTCTCGTGCGCAAGAAGATCGTGGCCGATGGACTCAACGATACTTCATTTGATGTCACTGACTGTGGAGTTCACGTTAGTGCAGCGGAATTCAACCGATTGGCCGATGACACCAATACCATCATTGTTGACATGCGCAACCACTACGAGAGTGAAGTAGGGCATTTCAAAAACGCCATCACCCCGGATGTGGATACCTTTCGCGAGGAGCTGCAGGTAGTTAAAGAAGAGTTGGCGGATAAAAAAGACAAGAATATCCTGATGTACTGCACAGGCGGCATTCGCTGTGAAAAGGCCAGCGCCTGGATGAAGCACAACGGATTTCAGCACGTCTTTCAGTTGGAGGGCGGCATCATTGAGTACGCCCGGCAGGTGAAAGAGCAGGGACTGGAAAACAAGTTCATTGGGAAAAACTTTGTTTTTGACGAGCGGCTGGGCGAACGAATTTCAAACGATATCATCAGTCAGTGCCACCAATGTGGAAGGCCGTGTGACAACCACACCAATTGCAAAAACGATGGCTGTCACCTGTTGTTCATCCAATGTGACGAGTGCGCCAAAATTTACGATGGTTGCTGCTCAGAGGAGTGCCGGGATGTTATTGCCTTGCCGGCTGAGCAGCAGAAGGAAATTCGCAAAGGGATTAACAAAGGGCGGCAGGTGTTCCACAAGGGCCGCTGGAAGTCCGCCACAGCTCCTCTGAAGTCGTGAACACAAAGATTGTTATTGGCGTCATCAATGTTTCTGACCGGGCCAGTCAGGGCATCTATGAAGACGTTCCGGGAAAAGCCATTGTCACCACGTTGACTGAGTACCTGAAATCGCCCTGGGAAAAGGTATACGCTGTTGTTCCCGATGAGCAGCCACTCATTGAGCAGACCTTAATCGATATGGCCGACCGGCAGGGTTGCTGCCTCATTGTAACCAGTGGCGGCACCGGCCCGGCCCCCCGCGATGTAACCCCGGAGGCAACCACCGCGGTGTGTCAAAAAATGATGCCAGGTTTTGGCGAGCTAATGCGGCAGGTAAGCCTGCAGTTCGTACCCACCGCCATCCTCTCACGTCAGACAGCCGGCATCCGCAATCAAACATTAATTGTTAATTTGCCTGGTAAACCAAAGGCGATTCGACAATGCCTCGATGCGGTATTCCCGGCAATACCCTACTGCATTGACCTTATTGGCGGGCCGTATTTGGAATGCCACGAAGCTGTGATAAAAGTTTTCCGGCCTCAGGCGTAGTTGGTTTTCTTTACCGAACGTATTTTTTTGATCTGAATGGCAAAAATAAAATACTACTACGACACCGAAACGTGTAAGTATGAACGCGTAAAAACCACTACGGGTGACATTGTTCTCAACTTCCTCGGCATTATTTTCTTAACCCTGGCCATGGCGGCCGGGCTGCTGCTGGTGTACGTCAACTACTTTGAGTCGCCAAAAGAACTTATGCTCAAAAACGAAGTAAAGGAGCTCGAGTACTACTACGATAATCTTCAGATTGAAGTCGACCGTCTCCAACAGATTCTGGCCGATATGGAGTTCCGGGACGACAACATTTACCGGGCGGTGCTCGGTGCTGAACCTATTGAGACGAGCGTGCGGGACGCAGGTATTGGCGGGCGCGACCGCTACGAAGCCATACGGGAGAAAAATATTCTGCATGAGGAAATCATCATTGAACTGACTGAGAGCGTAGACCGGCTGAAGCGAAAGATGTACATCGAGACCAAATCGCAGGATGAGGTGGTGGAGTTGGCGGCAAAAAAGGAGATGTTGCTGGCTGCCATCCCCGCCATCCAACCTGTGTCCAATAAAGAACTCATTCGTCTGGCATCTGGATTTGGGGTACGCATCCACCCCATCTACCGGGTGCGCAAAATGCACACGGGCATCGATTTTTCAGCCAACATTGGCACACCCATTTACGCGACAGCTGATGGCGTTGTAGAAGAAGTGCAGATCAACTTCAGCGGCTATGGAAAGATGGTGGAGATTGATCACGGTTTCGGATACCGCACGCGGTATGCCCACATGCACGGATTTTCGGTCCGCAAAGGTCAGAAGGTAAGGCGTGGTGATCTGATTGGTTACGTTGGCAACACCGGACTCTCAACCGCTCCTCACCTGCACTATGAGGTGCTGATCAATGGGAAGCAAGTCAATCCTATTCACTATTTCTTTAATGATCTCAGCCCGGCTGAATATGAAAAGATTATTGAGCTGGCCTCAATCGAAAACATGTCGTTGGGTGGCCACTAATGCTCGCATGGGAACATTTTTTTAGAAGCCATCTCAAAAACACTTCACCATGTCAGGTTGAGCCTGTCGAAACCGGGTTTCAGTACTGAATAGCCTTCGACAAGCTCAGGCTGACAATTGAAAATTGATTTTTGAGAT
>DAIPHR010000072.1:0-14044 GCA_036771215.1 Cyclobacteriaceae bacterium | reverse complement strand
GAGGGCGCTGACCCTGGCTAATGAAACGCCTGACATTGGCATAACTCGCGGCATCCACATCAATGGAAAATGTGGACAACGGTTTTGAAGTCGGATCATGAAAAATATTTTCTTCAATGCCCTCATATTCTTCGGTGTTGTAGTCGGGCGGTTGCTGATAAGCCGGAGCGTAGTATCCGATCGCCTCATCTGCCTTTTTGCTTTTGCGCGTCAACCCAGGCACGCGTCCTTGAATGCCATATCCCGTCACCACAACCTCTGAAAGAGAGTGTGCATCGACTGTGAGGGCAATATCAATAATTGATTTAGTTCCGATCTCCACTTCCTCGGTTACATAGCCGATGAACGAGAAAATGATCTTGCCACCGGTGGTAGGTGCCGTAAGTTGGTATCGGCCATCAACATCCGTAACGGCACCCGTGGCTGTGCCTTTTAACAAGACGTTTACGCCAGGCAAGGGACTTCCGTCACCACCATCGGTCACCCGGCCGGTAATGGTTCGGGATGATGTGCCGGCCATCAGCGCCAGGCTGAGCAGCAGCACGAGAAGGGAAAGCGCTTTCATTTTCATATCATGTTTTGCCGGTGAGATGCTGCCGCGTGTTCAATTCCATAAAAGCAATCAAAAAAAATTATCTTACCGGATGATGCGCCCGCAACAAATGACCGATGAGGAGTTGGCGACCCGTTACCGGGAAGGTGGTGATCTGGCGTTGCTGGGCGAGTTGTTTCTGCGCTACCGTTCGTTGTTGTATGGTACCTGCCTGAAGTACCTGAAAGACCGGGATGAAGCGCAGGATATGGTGATGCAGCTCTTTGAGAAGCTGACCCAAACCCTACGCGAGCATGCCGTGGAGCATCCGCGCAGTTGGCTGTACGTTACGGCCCGCAACCAATGCCTGATGTGGCTGCGGGCTCAAAAAGGCCGCTTTTCAGAAAATATTGATCACGTACCTGTGGAAAACGAGCTGCTGCTGCATCCGGCAGGCGAGGACAATCAACAAGAGGAAAATCTTACTAAATTGGAAAGGTGTATCGAACGGCTGGTGGCCGAACAGCAGGTGTGTGTGCGGCAGTTCTATCTGCAGGAACAGTGCTACCGCGACATTGCCGTAGCTACCGGTTACACCTTGAACCAGGTCAAAAGTTACATTCAAAATGGCAAGCGAAACCTGAAGATCTGCATGGATCAACATGAATGACCTGAACCGCGATATTGACCGATACCTGAAGGATGAGATGACGCCTGCCGAACGACATGCGTTCGAAAAAAAGGCGTTGAACGATCCCTTTCTGGCCGATGCACTGGAAGGGCACGAGCCACTCAGCGCGGAGCAACGCGAGCAGGATTTGGCTTCACTGGAAAGAAAAATTCAAGCGGCCTCCGCGCGGAACCGGTCAGGCTGGTTCTTTCCGCTGCGGATTGCAGCGGGTATTGCTGTTGTTATGGGGGTTTCGTGGTGGCTCTTCGTGCGCGAGGTAGAGCCGACACCCGATCGCGCACAACAGGCAGAGTCGGCTCAGGAAAATGCGGCCGTCACAGAAGAAACGGCCAAGCCGTCCGAATCGCCCGCCATGGCCGAACGCGTTGAGCAGCCAAACGTGGTTGACACAAAACCGGCACCAGCCGGCAAAGTATCTCCGGCTACGGGGGGACCAGACCTGGCCACGAATACGGAGCCCCAGAAAGAGGATGAGACACGGGCTGGTGACGGAGCTGCCGCTATCCCGCAAACCCTGAAAATTGAATCGGAGGCGGTGAATGAAGAATTGGCGAAACGCGAAGTCGAAGCAGAAACCCGATCGAAGAAAGCTACCGCGGACGTGCAGCGCACCGCCAGTCAGGTAGCCATGCAGTTGGTGTCGGGGCAAGTGCGCTCAGCCGAGGACAATTCCCCGATTCCCGGTGTAAACGTCATCATCAAGGGAACAAGCCTGGGCACCGTAACCGATGCCAATGGCAACTATCAGTTGGAGGTTCCCGTGACGGAAAATCAATTGGTGTACTCGTTCATTGGCTTCACCAGCAAAGAAGAAGCAATCAAAAACCCGACCCAAAATGATGTCACACTCGATGCTGATGTCTCCCAACTTTCTGAAGTCGTGGTAACCGGGTATGGATTTGATGACATGGGAATGCCCAAACCATCGGAGTATGTTACCACATTACCCGAGCCGGAAGGCGGCCGCAAGGCCTATCAAAAATATCTCGAAACGAATCTGCAGTATCCGCAGCAAGCGTTGGATCAAAAGATCGAAGGCCGTGTTACCATTCAATTCACCGTTACATTCGATGGGCGGGTTCAAGATTTCAATGTCATCCGCAGTCTGGGTTATGGCTGCGATGAAGAAGTCATTCGTCTGATTCGCCAGGGGCCGGCCTGGTCGCCTTCAAAGCGCAACGAAGTCACCCGCGACAGCAAGGTGCGTGTGCGTATGCGTTTCAAATTGCCAGACAAAAAGGGGTAGTTCTGCCAGCGGTTCTTGGTCAACTGATTATTCTTTTTACTTTTAGGCACCTAACTATAACCCTGTCACTCGTTACATGAGTCTGTTTATTAAAAAGCCCCTGGAACAGTTGATGGCGCAAGCAGCCGGAGATTCTTCCAAAAGTTTAAAACGTACACTCGGCCCCGGCAACCTGATTGCCCTGGGCATCGGGGCCATTATTGGTGCCGGGTTATTTGTGCGCACCGCTGAAGCCGCAGCCGAAGCAGCCGGCCCTGCCGTAGTGCTGTCGTTTGTGGTGGCCGCCATTGGTTGCGCCTTTGCCGGCTTATGTTATGCCGAGTTTGCCTCCATGATTCCCATCGCTGGAAGTGCCTACACGTACGCCTACGCCACGATGGGCGAGTTTCTCGCGTGGATCATCGGGTGGGCGTTGGTACTTGAATATGCGTTGGCCTCGGCAACGGTTTCCATCGCCTGGAGTGAGTATCTCAATAACCTCGTGGGGGGGGCGATACCGTATGAATGGTGTCACTCCCCATTTGAAGTTTCCGCTGAGGGGGTGAACGGCATTATCAATTTGCCGGCACTCGGCATTTTGTTTTTCCTGACGCTCCTGCTCATCAAGGGCACCCAGGAGTCGGCCATTGTGAATGCCGTCATCGTGTTCATTAAAGTGGCCATTGTGCTGATCTTTATTGTCATCGGCTGGCAATTCATCAACCCGGTTAATCATACTCCCTTTTTCATTCCGGAGGGAACACCCGGCCACGATGCATTCCGCGAGTGGGGTAGTGGAGGCGTGTGTGGAGGAGCTGCCATCGTTTTCTTTGCCTTCATTGGTTTTGATGCCGTTTCCACAGCCGCTCAGGAAGCCAAAAACCCCAAGCGCGATATGCCAATTGGTATTCTGGGCTCCTTGTTTTTCTGCACGATCTTATACGTTTTATTCTCCTACGTGCTTACGGGGGTAGCCCCGTGGCAGGAGTTTGGCGTTGCCGGGAAGGAAGCATCGGTAGCTTACGCGATCCAGAACTACATGCCCGGCTATGAGTGGCTGGCCACGCTCATTACCGTGGCCATTTTGGCGGGCTTTAGTTCGGTCATTCTGGTCATGCTCATGGGGCAATCGCGCGTGTTTTATTCCATGTCCAATGACGGGTTGATTCCCAAAGTTTTTTCGGAGCTGCATCCGAAATTCCGCACGCCTTACAAGTCGAATATGATTTTGTTTGTCTTCGTTGGCTTGTTTTCCGGATTCGTTCCCGGCAGCCTCGCGGGCGATCTCACCAGCTTCGGCACCCTGTTTGCGTTTGTACTGGTGTGCGCTGGTGTGTGGGTAATGCGTGTGAAAAACCCTGAGGCGAAACGCCCCTTCGCTACGCCATTAGTACCGCTGGTGCCCATTTTGGGGATGCTGGTTTGCGGAGCCCTGATCCTTTCACTGGACCCCTTCACGCAACTGGTGGCCATGGGCTGGATGTTGGCCGGCCTGGTGATCTACTTCGCCTACAGCAAAGGACACAGCTACCTGCGCAACGCCAAGTAGAGGCGATAATCGTTCACCGGCTATTCGTAGATATCCTTACGATGTCCGATTTTTCGGATGTCGACAACTCGAATGGTATCCTCGATGGCATACACAATCCGATAGTCCCCTACGCGCACACGCCACAAGTCGGATGTGCCCCTGATTTTTTTTGAACCGGGAGGACGTGGCTCTGTTTGTAATTTTCGCAGCGCTTCGATAATGCGGCCGACAGCCGGTGAAGGGAGGTCTTGTAGTTCTTTTGACGCTGAATTGCTGACAACGACTTTATACATCTTTCGTCAGTTTCCCCTCACGTCTCAGGTTTCCGATTAACTCCTCCAACTCAATCTTTTCTTCACCCTTTCTCAGTTCCGCGATCAAACTATCGTAGAAATCTTCCCAGATATCCCCGTACCGGGTAAGGTCAATTTGAACGGCAATTTTCTCGTTTTTGTCGTCCAGTACATAGTTGATTCCCTCCATAGATACCTCCTTTGATTTCACAAAATAACGAAATATTCCCCCCAGCCGGTTCATTTACCCGCTTTTATGTGATTTATCATTTGGTCATCTGGCCGATTTTTCTAATTTGAACGCATCCGGGTAGGACCTTGCCCATCTCGACAACTTCCCGTGCCCGTCAGTTTTCACTTTACTATTTAACCATATGAAAGTATATGACGAAAAACATCTGAAGAACGTTGTGTTGCTAGGAGCCCCGAAAAGCGGCAAGACGTTGCTGGCCGAAGACATGTTGTTTGAAGCCGGCATTACGCACCGCAGGGGCACCATCGAAGCAAAAAACACGGTATCCGACTTCCACGAAATTGAGCAGGAACGCGGTAACTCCATTTTCGCCACGGTGTTGCACACCGAGTGGCGCGATTACAAAATCAACATCATTGATACGCCCGGCTTTGACGACTTCATCGGAGAAATGGTTTCTTCCATCCGGGTGGCCGACACGTGCGTACTCGTCATCAACGCGCAACATGGTGCCGAAGTTGGCACCGAACTGATTTGGGAATACGTTGAGAAATTCCGTAAACCCGTACTCTTCGCCATCAACCAGGTCGATCATCCCAAAGCCGACTTCGAACAATCGCTGGAGTCGCTGAAAAAAACCTTTGGCTCGGCTGTTACGCAAATGCAATACCCCGTAAACGAGGGCGAGGGATTCAACGCCATCATTGACCTGTTGAAGATGGTGATGTACAAATTCCCGGCTGACGGTGGCAAGCCGGAAAAACTTCCGATCCCGGAAGCCGAAAAAGAAAAAGCCAATCAGCTCCACAACCAGCTGGTGGAAAAAGCAGCCGAGAACGATGAGAAGCTGATGGAAAAATATTTTGAGCAGGGGACACTGGACGAAGACGAAATGCGCGAGGGTCTCAAACTCGGCATGATTCATCACGATGTATTTCCGGTGTTCGTCATGTCGGCCAGGAAAAACATGGGCAGTGGCCGCATGATGGGCTTTATCGACAATGTAGCGCCCTCACCGCTGGAAGCGCAACCCGAACGCACTACGGAAGGCCAGGAGCTGAGTTTTGATCAGTCCAAACCGGCCAGCCTCTTCGTATTCAAAACTCACCTGGAGCCCAATCTCGGCAAACTGTCCTTCTTTAAGGTTATTACGGGCGAGATAAATTCAAACGCGGAATTGATCAACAGCCAGACCGGGGCCACCGAAAAATTCCATCAACTGTTTATCATGGATGGAAAAACGCGCAACCCGGTAGATAAACTGGTGGCAGGCGACATTGGTGCCACGTTAAAACTTAAAGACACCTACACCAACCAGACGCTGCACGCCAAGGGTTTTGATGTTACGATTAACCCGATTGAGTACCCCGAGCCGCGCATTCGTACGGCCGTGGTGGCACAAACGAAAGGTGATGATGAAAAAATCGGAGAAGTACTGGCTAAGATACACCAGGAGGACCCGACCCTTGAAGTGGGCTACTCGCACGAACTCAAGCAACTGATCATTGCCGGCCAGGGCGAAATGCACCTGGCGGTGTGCAAGTGGTTTTTGGAAAACATGTACAAGCTGCACGTCAATTTTGAAACCCCGCGCATCTCGTATCGCGAAACCATTCGCAAGGCGGCCTCGGCCATGTATCGGCACAAGAAGCAATCCGGTGGAGCCGGCCAGTTTGGCGAAGTACACCTGAAGGTGGAACCCTATTACGAGGGTATGCCCGAACCCACCGAGGTCCCCATCCGGGGTAAGGAAGTGGTTGATTTGGAGTGGGGCGGAAAGCTGGTGTTTTACAACTGCATCGTGGGTGGTGTCATTGACTCGCGGTTCATTCCTTCCATTCAAAAAGGCATTATGGAAAAAATGGAGGAAGGACCCATCACCGGCTCGTACGTGCGCGATGTGCGCGTGATGGTGTATGATGGCAAGATGCATGCGGTGGACAGCAACGACATCTCATTCAAAATTGCGGGTATGATGGCGTTCAAAGATGCGTTTCTTCATGCTGACCCCACGCTGCTCGAACCTCTTTACGATATCGAAATTATGGTGCCCGAAGAAGTGATGGGCGAAGTGATGGGCGATTTACAAACCCGAAGGGCGCTCATCATGGGCATCGATACCAAACACAACTTCCAGGTGATTAATGCACGTGTGCCCCTGGCTGAGCTCGATCGGTATTCCACCACGCTGCGATCGCTATCGCAAGGCCGTGCGCGGTTTACCCAAAAGTTTGCCGAGTTTGCCCAGGTACCCGGAGACATTCAGCATAAACTGGCTAAGAAAACACAGGAGTTGGAGTTGGCTTAGGTTTGTTATTGAGAGGCGTCTGACGGCTCGCTAATTCCAGTAATAAGCCGTCTGACGCCTATCCTCTCTTTTTTGCGAGAAGAGTTGGCGCAGTCGATACAGGTGATTAAAAATGCCTTCTTCATGGATTCAATATTCAGGAAGAGGGCATTTTTAGTTGGTCGTTGGTCGTTGTTGGTTGTTCGCTTGATGTTAATCATTTCTAGAATCCAGCATCCAGAATCTAGCATCCAGCATCCAGTATCAAGAATCCAGTATCCAGTATCCAATATCAAGCATCCAACCCCTATCTTGCGGCCGTTTATCTAAACTGATTCTATGGATACCAAAAAACTGGGCCTCGACATCCAGATTAATCTCTTCAAGTTTTTCTTTGATTCCGAATACATGCACTATGGCTTCTGGACGCCAGGTCTGGAGGTAAAAGGACCGAACTTCAAGCAAGCCCAGGAAAACTACACGCAATTTCTGATCCAGCATATTCCGGCAGGTACGAAAACCATTTTGGATATTGGTTGCGGATCGGGCAAGGTAGCGGATGAACTCATTCAGTTAGGATACTCCGTGACGTGCGTCTCCCCGCCCAGCATCCTCACGGAAAAAGCAGCCGAGCGACTGGCCGGCAAAGCCCAGGTACACGCCATGGGTTATGAAGATTTTTCTACGGATGAAAAATTTGATCTGTGCTTGTTCAGCGAAAGCTACCAGTACATTGACATGCACAAGAGCTTTGCCCAGTGCATGAAGTTTTTAAAACCGGGCGGCCACATCTTGCTGGCTGATTTCTTCCGCACCGAGGCCGAAGGCACGAGTCCCCTGGGCGGTGGCCACCGCCTGGTGGAATTTTATGACATTCTGAAGCAGCAGCCGTTTGATGTGGTGGAAGACCTGGACATCACCAACGACATTGCCCCCACCATGATTTTGATTAACAACCTGACCATGGACGTGGTGTACCCGGCCGTGCTGATGGTGGGCGAACTGATCAAGTCACGTGCCCCGTGGGTGTACAAGTTTCTGGTATGGAAGTTCCGCAAAAAAATTGAAAAGAACCGGGTGAAGCATTTCACCGGCCAGCGCAACCCTGAAAATTTTAAGAAGTATAAAAGTTATAGGTTGGTGGTGTTGAGGAAGAGGTAAGTCAAGCAAGCTACAAATAGTGGCTGGGGAGGCGAGCAACAGCGAGATTCTATTTGATCAGGTCTTGCCATACCAAGCCGCGTTTTGCTTCAAGATCTGAAACCCATTGATTGATAGGAATAAAAATTCTCTCACTACTGTTAAAATAATTGAGCTTAAAGAATCCAGAGTTTCTTTTATACAAGATCAAATCAAGTCTGGTATTAGCGATTATAAATACCAAATCTGGCTTTTCTCGAGAAATAATTTCAAATTCTCGCCTTGAGTCATTTTGCCCAGAATCAATGATTGAGTCACAATAGACTTCGAGACTCTTTTGCCACACATTTCCCGGCCTGGTGGAAAAAAGGCGACCAAAATATTTATCGCCTTCAGAAAGATAAAAAACAGGTTGGTTCTTTTTGGATAAACTAAGGTTTGAAAAAAGGGAATGAATGTCATGGTCGCCTTTATTCACAAACTTTTCGCTAGCCCTTCTATTGATCTCAAAAATGTAAACTGGATAAACTACGAGCTCTCTTCTCTTTAGCTCCGATTTCGACTTTATACATGGAGACAAATAAAGGTCTGCATATTTTATAATCGCCTTATGACATTTCCTCTTATATTTCTCTTCATAACCCTTAACAATGGATAACAAATCTTGAGACGCGGCAGATGAAGTTGTCGAAACGATAAAAGCAACGACCACCGCAATTGAACGGATGTTATGGCCGAGTATGCCCGACTGAGAGCCTACACGCAAAACTTTTCTTGTATGAGTCATAACTCGTATGATTTTTTGTAACTCAATTGCTGCCAGGTCTTCCGACCTGACGGACTTACAGCCAAGTACCTTGTCAGGTCGAAAGACTTGACAGCAAGAGAGTAGCCTACTTAACATCAACAAGTTCCTCCCAACTCGAACGATTCCTTCGCTGAAAATCCGCTATCCAATCTTCGACTAAGATTTTTTGCCTCTTTGTGTCATTGAATAAGTTTAAAAAAAACAAGGTGTCGCCTTGGCAAATCATCAGGGGAAGCCGTGAATTCTCGACAAGAAAGACAAAGTCCGGCTTAGCACTCTTGATCAAAAGAAATTCAGACTCGGTCTCTTTATGTACTTCTGGGTCTGAGTCGTTGCATCTTATTTCCAAGAGCTGGCGTTGAATTTTGAACTTTTTAGGAAAATAATATCCAAAATACTCATCGTTTTTCATCACAAAAAAAGCAGGTTGAGCATTCTTTACGAGTGTCATTTCCGCAAGACTTAATCCCTTAGCAGTACTTCGAAGCTTTAATTTGAAAACTGGAATCAGGCCAACAGAGTCATTTTTCAAGTCATTCTTGGTGGAGCACCACCCCGAGTATAACGGGTTAAAATGGCTTACCATCTTTTTCTTGCACTTGTTTGAGTAACGTGGATAGAAATCCATTACATCGGTCAATACATCTCTCGACTGAGAGAATGCTTGCGATGCTGTAAGCAGGGATATACCGATTAAAAAAACGAGTCTGAACAAATGCACATTCTTTTAGGTTGATAAAAAGTAAATCAGCTACTCCAAGGAGCTTACTCCCAAAAGTCAACAGGGCTTTACGAGCACATTCTTTGGCAGGCCGAAAGACCTGACAACAAAGAAAACCAATTTACATTTTATCCTCAATTCAACGCCTCATCCGTAATCGTCAGCAGCGAGCCATCCAACTCCGTGCGGTATTGCCGCAGCGGACGCCAGGCAGGCCCGCCCCCCGGTGAGCCATCGGAAAAATTGAAGTTGGAGTTGCAACAGGGATCGGTCATGTATAAACCTGAACTGTGCACATTCACGGTGGCACACGCTTCGTTAGGGCGGTAGCTGCAGGTGCGCTCAAACGCCAGGTAACGGGAAGAGGAAACGCGGTAGACAATGACCCCCCGCACCCCGATGCTGTTAATCGTGCGCGAGCCGCCATCCAAAAACAGGGCTGCGTTCTCGGGAAAGGAAAGGTTCAGCACGAGCGGAGAAAAATTAGCCAGCGGTATGGGGTCATCCACCGGCCCGGACTGGCAGGCGGCTATCGTCACAAAAATCAAACTACTGAAAAATTTACTTCGCATACGCATAAAATCCTTCGCCACTCTTTTTGCCTAGTTTGCCTTCGCGCACCAACCGGCCTTGGGCCTCGCTCGGGGTAAACCGCTCCGCCCGGTCAAACGATTCGTACAAGCCGCCCGTAACGGCATAGTTGATGTCCTGCCCGATCAAATCCGTGAGCTCGCACGGGCCCATCTTAAAGCCCGCATTGCGCAGTGCGGCATCCAACGCAGCTGGCAACACCACTCCCCTGTCCAGCATATCGAACGCCTCGGTGTAAAAGGGCCGGGCTACCCGGTTAACGATAAACCCGGGCGAATCTTTTACCACCACCGCCACTTTGCCGATCCGTTCACAAAAATTTTTCAGTGTAGCCACCACCTCATCCGGAGTTTTTCGCCCCACAACATTCTAACCCAGCTTAAAGAGCGGAGCACGATTGAAAAAATGAAGCCCGGCAAAACGCTGCGGATGGCGCAAGGTCGCGGCCAGCACATCGATTGACAGTGAGGATGTATTGGACACGAGCAAGGCCTCTTCCGAATTAGCTTCTTCCCAGGCGCGGTACAACTCCTGCTTGATATCGGGCCTCTCTACGATGGCCTCCACCAACAGGTCGGATTTCAATTGCTGTACTTGCGCTACTACCTGCAGGTTGTCAACTGCACCCGCGACTTGCTCGGACGTCAGTTTGCCCTTCGCCTCCAGTGTTTCCCAAGTCTTACGAATATTGGCCAACGCCTGATGCGCCAGCCCGGTGTTGACATCATAGAGCAGCGTGCGCAAGCCTTGCTGGGCACAAACTTGCGCAATGCCTGCGCCCATCGTGCCCGCTCCCGCTACCCCTACGGTGTACACCATGATTACATTACCGGCTTAAACTGACGCAGGAACCGCACATCGTTTTCAGAAAACAAACGCAAGTCGTTAATGCCGTACCGCAGCATGGTAATCCGCTCAATGCCCATGCCGAAGGCAAAGCCAGTGAACTCCTGTGGATCAACGCCTGAGTTTTTCAGCACATTCGGGTGCACCATGCCGCTGCCGGCAATTTCCACCCAGCCGCTGTGCTTGCACACATTACAGCCTTTGCCATGGCAGATGAAGCAGGAGATATCTATTTCGGCACTGGGCTCGGTGAACGGGAAATAAGACGGCCGCAACCGGATTTTGGTGTCGGCCCCAAACATTTCCTTGGCAAAATGATAAAGCGTTTGCTTGAGATCGGCAAAGCCTACGTTTCGATCGACATACAACCCCTCCACCTGATGGAAAAAACAGTGGGCGCGGGCCGAAATGGCTTCGTTGCGATACACGCGGCCGGGCATAATGGATCGCACGGGAGGCTTTTGCTTTTCCAGAAGGCGAATCTGCACGTTGGAGGTATGGGTGCGCAGCAACACGTCCGGATTTTTCTCGATGAAAAAGGTATCCTGCATTTCGCGGGCCGGGTGATTCTCCGGAAAATTGAGCGCGGTGAAGTTGTACCAGTCCGTTTCAATCTCCGGCCCGTCAGACACATTGAAGCCCAGTCTTTCAAAGATCTGGATGATGCGGTAACGCGTAAGGCTGATGGGGTGCTGATTGCCGATCGCGTACTGATTTACCGGCAACGTGAGATCCAGTTTTTGCGCCTGACCATTGGTGGAGCCTTCCAAACTGGCCGTGAACTCTTTCAGTCGTCCTTCGGCCAGGTTTTTCAGCTGGTTAAGCGCCTGCCCTACCTCCCGTTTTTGGTCAGCCGGCACCTTTTTTAGCTCCTCGAAGAGTTCAGGAATCAGCCCTTTGCGGCTGAGATATTTGATGCGATAGGCTTCCAGCTCCTGGGCATTGCCCACGGGCGCTTCACGCACTTCGCGTTCCAGCTGTAGTATTTGCTCTTTCATGTTGAACCAGGGTGACGCGCTGCTGAAAAGCCTTCAGGCCGAAGTTAATGGCGAGGCAAAGGGCCAGCACGACCGACAAAATTAACCAATCACCCTGATCTTTCATGAGCCAGGCCAGGCCGAAGAATACAACGTTGATCAGCGCCAGGGCTATAACCACCCGGCTGTGCGAGAAGCCGATTTGCAGAAACTGATGATGCAGATGGTTGTGGTCGGCACGAAAAGGTGACTGGAACTTGCGAAGTCGTATGATGATCACCCTCAACGTATCGAAGAGCGGCACAATGAGCACGCACACGGCCGTAGAAACCGAACTCTCAAACCGCCACGCATGCCCCAAGGGCAAATTGAAGTTGACGTTGATGAATTTGATGGCAAAGTACACCAACAATAAACCGACCATGAGGGCCCCGGTGTCGCCCATAAAGATTTTGGAGGGTTGCCAGTTGAAGAACAGAAAAGCCAGGAGCGAACCTACAAAACACAGGGCGATGAGGCTGAGCGTGGCATCACCCACACCCCAAAACCAGACCCCGAAAAACCCAAGCGCTACCACGCCTACGGTGCCGGCCAGGCCATCTACCCCGTCAATCAGGTTGTACGCGTTCGACACAATGACGATCACAAAAAAGGTGAGCAGCCAACTGACGGCTGTGGGCAGGGGAGTTTCGAATAAGAATCCGTAAAAAGACGTGAGATTAGTCTGATCCAGCACGACCAAAATGATAATGGGAAGAAACTGGCTAAACAATTTTTGACGGGGCGAGAGCGCGAGCACATCATCGCGCAAACCAATCAGGAACATGATGAGCAGGGCGATGAAAAAAAATTTCATGGCCAGCCATTGTTGAAGCGGCAGCCCCATGATGAGTGCCAGGGCCGCCCCCAGCAGCACGGCAATGCCGCCCATGGAGGGTGTGTAGGTGGAGTGGATCTTATGTTCACCGGGGCTATCAAACAGTTTCCATTGCCCCAACAGTTTGATCACAACCGGCAGGAAGAGGAAGGCAATGAGAAAGGCGATGATCGGGAAAAAAATAAGTTTCACTGAAGCAAAGTTAATAGGCTTTTTCGCTGCCTTTGAAGATCTGCCCGATTGTCTGCAAAATGATCTTTACATCGAGGGGGAACGACCAATTCTCAATGTAAAACACATCGAGGCGGAAGCGGCCCCGCATGTCATGCAGTTCGCGGGTTTCGCCCCGGTAGCCCTTGACCTGAGCCAGTCCGGTAATACCGGGTTTCACCGAATGCCGGGCCATGAATTTTCCAATTCTTCGGGCAAAGGTTTGGTTGAGCTGCAGGGGATGCGGACGGGGCCCGACCACCGACATGGTGCCCTGCAACACGTTCAAAAACTGCGGTAATTCATCAAGGCTGGTCTTGCGCAAGAAGGCACCAATGCGGGTAATCCGCGGGTCGTTGCGGGTGGCCTGGAGTGAATCCGCCTCATCGTTTACGCGCATGGTGCGAAACTTCCAGCAGGTAAACGTTGTGTTGTTCCGCCCGGCCCGCTGCTGCCGAAAAAATACCGGCCCGCGAGAATCCAACTTAATGATGAGTCCCAGCAAAAGAAAAAGCCACCACCCCACCGTAATCATGAAAAGCAAGGCAAACATCAAATCAAACAGGCGTTTGAGCAACTGGTTACGCTTGTCGTCCAGGGGTAAAGCCGTAACACTGAGAATGGGTATGTTATCGTAGCGCTCCAGTTCAACATTTTTGAGCGACAGTGCACGATACTCGTTCAGCACCTTTACTTTGATGAACTTGTCCTCGCACCAATTGATTACGTCACGCACCTGTTGATGGGACATATAGGGGGCGCAGCAATACACTTCATCAATGGCTTTGTTAACGACAAACTCATAAAAATCTTGAATTCCCCCACGCACCTTACCTGCTTGTCGTTGGTCATCAAAGAAACCTACAATCCGGTAGCCGTACTCCGGGTGTCGGCTGAAAAACCGCTGTAACTGGATGGCGAGTGGTCCGTACCCCATCACAACGACAGATTGAATATTCTTGCCGCGCATCCGGTAGTACCTCAGCAAGAACAAAAAGGTCACGCGCCAACCCAGCACAATCGTCAAGAAAATCAGATACACGGCCGCAATACTCCACCAATGCACCAGGGGAAACTGCATCAGGTATAAAAGGGCAGCCGTGAGGAGGAATAGTTGAAAGA
>DAIPHR010000071.1:0-14155 GCA_036771215.1 Cyclobacteriaceae bacterium | reverse complement strand
GAGAGCACATAGGGGGCATCGGCTGCTTTTTCCAGCAACTCCAGCACCGGATCCATCGAGTTGTACGGGTGATGAAGCAAAATGTCGCGCTCCTTCAAAACATCCAGGAGGTCGCGCGTACCATACTCCGGAAAGGACAATGGCTTGATGGGGCTGCGCAAGGGCGCCTTCTTTTCTTTAAACTCCTTATGGCCGATAATCTGGTTAAGTCCATTTAACTCGAGGAAACTACCGCGCGGTACCTGAAACACGTTCTGGTCGTCCAGATCCCATTGGATTTTAAGCAGGCGCATTAACCACGGATCGGGGTTCTCCTCGATGTCCATGCGCACGACCCGTCCCGATCTGCGGGTCTTGAGCTTACGTTTCAATTCGTCCAGAAAATTGGATTCAATGTCTTCGCTTTCATCAAGCGTAAAATCTCCATTCCGGTTGACGCGGAACAGGTTCACGCTTTGAATATCCACGTTGCGAAACAGATGCTGAATGTTGTGCCGGACGATATCTTCAAGAGGAACAAACGAGATCAGGCCGTCCCACGAGAGAATTTCATAGAACCTGGGCAAGTTGCTGGGAACTTGCACAAAGGAAACCTTCGGTTGCGCCTGCTGATCACCCGGCATCCGCGTTACAACCCCAAACAGTAACCGGTTGTTCATCAGCACCGGGAAGGTGTGGTAGCTATCGAACACCATGGGTGTAAGCATCGGGTAAATGGTCTTATGAAAGTACTGATCGACCCGTTGACGATCTTCCGGTTCAAGCGTGTTGTATGACGTGATCCGGAAACCCTGCCCCTCAAAATGAGGTACCAGGTTATGAAGAAAATGCTGGTGCTGGTCGGTGAGAAAGCGTTTGATTTCC
Source organism: Cyclobacteriaceae bacterium (assembly GCA_036771215.1). GTDB lineage: Bacteria > Bacteroidota > Bacteroidia > Cytophagales > Cyclobacteriaceae > ELB16-189. Next base: position 13,291 of record DAIPHR010000071.1, on the reverse strand, counting down.
TGCAGCAACAGCACCCGGAAGGGCGCTTCCCGAAGCCCGCTGTAATCGAAACGTTCCTTGCCATAATCCAGGTAGTTATATAAACTTCCCAGGCGTATGGTGCAGAATTCATCCAGATTGGAGGCCGTAATAGCTAAGAACTTCAGTCGGTCAACGATGCTTCGGTCCGTCTTGCGCGATTGGTCCAGCACCCGGTAGTTGAACTGAATCCAGCTCAAATCGCGAGAGACATAGTTACTGGCGTCAATCTGCTGCTGCCAGGCCGCGATTGATCCTTCCCGTCCCGAAACGTCTGCGATCGATTCGTCTCCCTCCTGCTTCATACCTCCTGTACGATTATTATATATCCAGTCGTGCGTACCGTGCGTTGCGCTCAATGAAATCTCTGCGTGGCGCCACTTCATCTCCCATCAGCATAGAAAAGAGGTGATCCGCCTCTGCGGCTGACTCAATGCTTACCAACTTCAGCGTTCTGCGGGCCGGGTCCATAGTGGTTGACCAAAGCTGCTCAGGATTCATTTCACCCAACCCCTTGTAGCGTTGTACGTTGACACTGTCTTCCTTGCCGTTGCTCAACTCTTTGAGCAACGTATCGCGTTCTTCCTCATTCCAGCAGTACCGCTCTTCCTTCCCCTTCTTCAACAAATACAGCGGAGGCAGCGCAATGTAGATATACCCCTGCTCAATCAACTCGCGCATGTACCGGAAGAAAAAGGTAAGGATGAGCGTACGGATGTGGCTTCCGTCCACATCGGCATCAGTCATGATAATGATCTTATGGTAGCGCAGTTTGGAGAGGTTTAATGCCTTCTGATCATCCTCAGTGCCAAAGCTGACGCCCAACGCAGTAATGATGTTCTTGATTTCCTCGTTCTCATAAATCTTGTGTTCCTGCGCCTTCTCTACATTGAGAATCTTTCCGCGCAACGGCAGAATGGCCTGAAAATTCCGGTCGCGGCCTTGCTTGGCCGAGCCGCCGGCCGAGTCGCCCTCCACCAGGTAGAGTTCCGATATGGATGCATCGGAGCTGGCACAGTCGGCCAGTTTGCCCGGCAATCCGGTGCCCGACAGTACGTTTTTGCGCTGCACCATTTCACGGGCCTTGCGGGCTGCAATGCGGGCCTGGGCAGCCAAAATCACCTTACTGACGATCAGCTTGGCTTCTTTGGGGTTTTCCTCCAAAAAATGCTGAAGCATTTCGCCCACGGCCGTGTCTACGGCCCCCATCACTTCGCTGTTGCCCAGTTTGGTCTTCGTTTGGCCTTCGAACTGCGGCTCAGCCACCTTCACGGAAATCACCGCGGTTAATCCTTCACGAAAGTCATCGCCACTGATTTCCACCTTGGCTTTTTCCAACAGCCCGGACTTATCAGCATAAGTCTTAAGCGTTCGGGTGAGCGCCCTGCGGAAACCGGCCACGTGCGTGCCCCCTTCGTGAGTGTTAATGTTGTTGACGTAGCTAACGAGATTTTCGTTGAAGGACGTGTTGTAACTTAACGCCACTTCTACCGGAATCTCACTTTTATCATTCCTGACGTAAATCGGTGCCGGGATCAGTTTTTCCCGATTCGAATCCATGTACTCCACAAACTCACGCAAGCCGCCACTAGAGAAACACGTCTGCGCGCGCGCCTCTCCTTTTTCATCCTGTTCGCGGAGATCTTTCAGAACGATGGAGATGCCGGGATTCAAATATGCCAGCTCGCGCAGTCGCCCAGATACGGTATCGTAATTGTAAACTGCGACCTGTAACACCGTGGCATCGGGTTTGAAGTGAACGGTTGTACCGCGCTTTTGCGATTCTCCTGCCTGGCGCACCGGATAAGCCGGCACCCCCTGATGGTATTGCTGCTCAAATATTTTTCCTTCCCGATAAACCGTAACGTTGAGTGTCTCCGAGAGCGCATTCACGCACGACACACCAACTCCGTGCAAACCACCGGAAACTTTATAGGTGTCCTTGTCAAATTTGCCCCCGGCATGCAGCACGGTCATAACCACCTCCAAAGCCGACCGCTTTTCCTTTTCGTGCATATCGGTCGGAATACCGCGGCCATTGTCCTCGACCATCACCGAATTGTCGGTGTGAATGGACACCGTGATGGTGTCGCAGTAGCCTGCCAGAGCTTCATCGATGGAGTTATCAACCACCTCCCAAACAAGGTGATGCAGGCCTTTTACGCCCACATCGCCAATGTACATGGCGGGTCTTTTTCGAACGGCCTCCAGGCCCTCCAGTACTTGAATGTTACTTGCGGAATACGAGGAATCTTTGTTCTTTTTTTCGTCTGACATGAATTTGGTTGTAAACCATCAAAAATACGGTTTTCAGCCCGAAATTCAGCGATTTTGGGAGGTAAAACGTCTGTTTTTTTTGGCCTGGCTGCGGGTTTTCCCCTGGTAATTTCTGAGACAGAAAAAGGCGCGATTCCAGCCCGTTTTCAGGCCTTGCCTTTCGTCTTCTTTTTCTTACCGTTGTCCTTTTCGGCCATCAGCTGCAAACGTGCTTTTTGAAGTTCCGCCTTTTGTGATTCACTAACCGTTGGGTAGCTCAAATCCAGCTTCTCAAACATTCGGTAAATCACCGAAGCTATGGCCAACCGGGCATACCACTTGTCGTCTGCCGGAATTACAAACCAAGGCGCATACTCCGTTGACGTGGCGCTAATGGCTTCGCTGTACGCTTTTTGATACTCATCCCAAAAACCGCGTTCTTTCAGGTCGGACAATGAAAATTTCCAGTTCTTGCTGGGGTCATCAATGCGCTCCAGGAAGCGCTTGCGCTGCTCCTTCTTGGACACATGCAGGAAGAATTTCAGAATAATAGTGCCGTTATCAAATAGGTTTTTCTCAAATCTCCTGATTTGTTTGTAACGCGCCTTCCAGAACTTTTCGTCAACCTTCTTGGGGCTTTCGATACCCGGAATATTCTCATTCATCACATACTCGGGATGCACGCGTGTCACTAACACATTTTCGTAGTGCGAACGGTTGTGGATAGCAATCTCGCCCCGGGCCGGCAACGCTAACGTGTGGCGCCAGAAGTAGTCGTGATCCAGTTCGTGCGAGTTCGGGGCTTTAAAGCTATACACTTTAACGCCCAGTGGATTGAAGCCGGACATGATGTGTTTCACCGCTCCATCTTTGCCGGCTGCATCCATCGCTTGAAAAATAATCAATACGCTATACCGGTTATGCGCATACAGCTTGTCCTGGATCTCGGCTAGGTGTCTTCGGCCCATTTCGAGCAGCGACTCGGCCTCCTCCTTCACCAAAATGTCGCCTTTGTATTCGGTATGAAAATCTTTGAGTTTGATATTGGTGTCCGGCTTTACCAACAACTCTTTGATGTTAATTAATCGGTCATCGCTCAACATAAAAAGATCGTTTAGATTGGTTGAAAAGTAGATAATTTCTACCTCTTGTAGTATGATTTTACTACATTTCCCTAGGTTAAGTTTTAACCCGCGAGTTATGCAGAAAAACTTTATTAAAATTTTGATTTTCAGCACATTAGCAATTGTCTCGCTCCCGGTTGTAGCCCAAAAAGAGCAGGACCTGATCAAAGCTGTAATTGAAAAAGAGACCCAATCCTTCTTTCGGGTGGACCGAAAGGGATGGGAGGAATCCTGGCTAAAAACACCCTACGCGTATTGGTCGTACTCCGATTCTACCGGCACTTCGTATGTCGAAGGTTGGGATCAACTGAACAAAACGTTTGACGATTACTTCAAAACGGCCAAACCTAACCAGGCCCGCATCACCAACGAATGGGTTGAAGTGCGCGTGTACGGAAACGGAGCCTATGCGCGATTCACCCAACGCGTTCAAGACGACATCGACCGCGATGAAACATCGCAAGTGCGCGTATTGGAAAAAGGTAAAGACGGAAAATGGAAAGTGATTTGTGTCGCTGCCGTTGCGGTCTATTCCAAATAGCGTTGGCGGGTTTCAGTATTGGCCGGTGCGCAGCATCACCAGCGTGCACGCTTCAATGGGCTCAATCCCCTGTTGGCGGGCCAATCGCTCAAATTCATTATTCTCGGTGCCCGGGTTGAAAATGATGCGGTTGGGCTTCAGGGATAATATGTAATCATACCAGGCGGGCTGGTGTTGCGGACCAAGATAGAGCGTTACGGTGTCCACATCAGGAATGGCCGGCTGCGTCTGAATGTCTAAAATGGGTTGCCCGAGCACATCTCCGCTCTTGTTGCTGACCGGCACAAAAGGATGGCCATACTGCTGCAGCATTTGAGCCGCCATAAAGGAATACCGCGATGGATTATCGCTGGCCCCGATGATAACTGTCTTTTTCATCCCCTATTCTGTAAACCTTTTTTGTCCCGTTGAAGTTCAATGCCTGCATATTTTGCTGCAGCCATTTCGGCACACCGTACACCATCCATGGCGGCTGAAACAATACCACCGGCATAGCCTGCACCCTCCCCGCAAGGGAATAATTTTTTCACCTGAACGTGCTCACAACTTTCCCGGTCACGGGGTATGCGCACCGGTGAGGAGGTGCGACTCTCTACGCCCACCAGATTGGCTTCGTGGGTAAAGTACCCCTTCATCTTCTTACCGAAGGCAGGCAAAGCTTCGCGCAAGGCCTGAGAGACAAATCCCGGCAATACCTCGGCCAAATCAGTAGCAAGTAAACCCGGCTGATAGGACGTACCACATAAATCCGTTGATACTTTGCCCCGTACAAATTCATCCATTCGTTGAGCCGGTGCGGTTTGCTTGCCGCCAGCAGCCAGACAGGCCCGCTGTTCCACCTCGGCCTGAAAGTGCATTCCGGCTAAAGGCCCGAACTTTTGATAGCTGGCAAAGTCGCGTTCTTCTACGGCTACCACAATGCCCGAATTGGCAAAACGCGAATCGCGCCTGGAGGGGCTCATGCCATTCACCACCACTTCGCCCGGAGAGGTTGCGGCCGGTACGATGAATCCACCCGGGCACATGCAGAATGAGAATACCCCGCGCTGTTGCCCACCTGTTTTCGCCTGATGGATCAGGGAATACGAAGCTGCCGGCAAATAATCGCCCCGGCTTCCGGTGCAGTGGTATTGAACAGCGTCAATCAGCGACTGAGCATGTTCAATGCGAATGCCGAGGGCAAAGGGTTTCGCCTCCAGGTACACGTTTCGGTTCTGCAACAACTGAAAAATATCCCGGGCCGAATGGCCAGTCGCCAGTATGCAGGCGTCACCCGAAATCCATTCTCCCGATTGAAGTTGAACCGACTTCCATTCGTCATCCTGAATTTGAATGTCCGTCACCCGGGTGTTGAAATGGATCTCGCCACCCGGCTGGATAATGGATTGTCTCAGTTCAGCCACCAGTTTCGGAAGCTTATTAGTTCCGATGTGCGGATGAGCATCAAACAAAATATCCGGTTTGGCTCCATGGGCCACCAGTGTCTGCAAGATGTGATCGATACTGCCGCGCTTGTGCGATCGCGTGTAGAGTTTTCCATCGGAATACGTGCCGGCACCGCCCTCGCCAAAACAATAGTTGCTGTCGGGGTTTACCACGTGATCTTTGTTAATGGCGGCAATATCGCGCCTGCGCGCTTGCACGTCCTTGCCACGTTCCAACACAATAGGTTTCACCCCTAATTCAATGAGCCGCAAAGCGGCAAACAAACCGGCAGGGCCGGAACCGATGATGATCACGCGATGCGAAGAATGGTGAACAGCCGGATAGTCGCGAATAAACTGCTGCGGCTCATAGCCCGAAGCTTCGACCAGATCGACCAAAAAGTTAACCATGACTTTACGCCCGCGGGCATCAATGGAGCGTCTGCGGGGTATGACGACAACGGGATTGTTGAGGTCGAGCTTTTTTCGCGCGAACTCCTGAAACCGGAGTTCATCAAACGCCTCTTCGGGCGGAAGCGATATTTCAACAGACTGTTTCAAGACGAAAGGTGGTTATCCTTCAAGTCGACAAGCAAAGGTACAGGAAGGGTTTAATGAAAAAAACTGAGCGTTGGGAGGATGGGGGCTCATCAGCGCCTGCGGCCATCGAAAGAAAACGAGTAGCCGAGATTCAGACCAAATCGAAGTCCGTGAGCAAAGCTGTCCTGATTAACGCTGTTGAAGGCACTCTCGGTCAGTGGATCGGCCTCAAAAATCCGGTAACCGGCCGAGTATCCTACGAATGCATCCATGGTGAAGCCGTCACCATCGTTTCGTTGCATCAGGCGGGCGCCCAGATACAGGGCATACTCAAATGTTTGCTCCGATGCGCTAACGGTTATCAAAGGCGATTGCGGCAGAAACTGGATGTTGGACAAATAACTCTGGTTGGTGAACACAATGCCATGGGCAAAGTACCACATTCCGGTGCGCAAGGGGTTATAGAACTTCTGCCGGATGGAAATGGAGTACCCCCGCTTGTACACTTCATCTTGCGGGATCTGCAAATCAGGCGTGAAGAACGGATCACGCAGGCCGGTGAACTCGAATTCATGCCCGAGGCGCTCCTCGTTGTAAAATTCAACGCCAAACGGCATTTGTCCGAGGAATGTCATGAACGGGTTGGTCTCGAGTATAACCCCGCGGTACTCGGGGTACCGGGGGCGGAAATACGAGAAGCCTGTTCGTTTGGTCGTGGATTTTGGAGCAGGCGGTGTGGGTTTCTTTTCCACCAGAGTGCTGATGGCATTGGCCAAATCCTGTGCTTCCACCGGTTTGTAGTAGCCGCTCAGGCGGCCGTCCCGCTCGTACAACTCCCATGTGCCTACGCGCAGGTTATCCTCCATCTGTCCCTTGGTTTGCAACGTTCCCGAGGGGTAATAGCCGATAAACGTCCCCTTTCCGTTCACGAAGTCACACTCACCCTCCAATTTCCCATCCTCATAATAGTATTGCCACTTACCTTCGTTGTGTTCACGCTGTATCATACCCTTCAGGCGCAACTTGCCGCTGGCATAGTATTCGCGATATTCGCCCACGCCCTGATTATAGGTAACCTCCCCTTTCAGTGTGCCGTTGGTGTTTTTCATCGACCAATAGCCTGCACGTTGACCCGATGAATATTCTCCGGAAGCACTGACACTTCCGTCTTTGTGGTAATAGGTCCACAATCCATCGGCCGCATCATTCGTATAGTGTCCTTCGCTGGCCACCCGACCAGACGGATGATAGGTTTTCCATAGTCCGGATTTCTTATTGTTCTCGTAGTCTCCTTCACGTTGCAGGATTCCTTTGTCATCGAAAAACCGCCAATGCCCCACCTGCTGCACACCCGATTTCGGGCCTTCGGCAATCACTTTACCGGCATGATCAAATTCCGTGTATCGTCCGTGGTCATCCACATAGTCGATTTGCCCGCGCAGGGCGCCATCTTCATAAAACGTTTTCCACAAACCGGTTCGCTTATTCTTGGTGTAGGCACCCGTTTCTTTGAGCTTCCCGCTTTCATAATAAATCTTCCACTCCCCCTCCCGGTTGCGGTCGAGGATGTTTCCTTCCATGCTCTTCTGACCATTCTCGTAAAAGAATTCCCACAAACCATAATTTGAATTCTGGCGCAGAATTCCGCGCATGCGCAGATTGCCCGTTTCGTGGTAAAATTCCCAAACACCGGTAGTCTCATTATTCACAAACTGGCCTTTTGACTCAATAGCACCATTGAGAAAATAGCTGATGTACCGGCCCTGCAGTATGTTACTGATGGTGTCGCGCACCTGAAAAATCTCTTTGATATTTTTCTTCTCCTTGTCGTGATAGGTGTAGCGGGTAAAGCCCTGACCAAACGCGCAGGACGTAACACCAAACAACAATACGATCAGCCACCCTTTCACGAAGTCAGTTTCAGGTTTTTGAGTACGCCCGGCTTTCCCCACTCTTCTTTTTCCTGTTCCGTCCACAGTTCCGGAAAGAACATGATCTTTTGAAAACGAGGCGGCAAGTACTTTTGCCAATTGGTGCCGCCCGTGGCCTTAATGTCCTCCGGATCGCGCTGCAAATAATGGCCGGCAGATTTCAAGTGAGCCAACGGCCAATACACATTGGCCAGTAAATCAAACTCGCGAAGGCGTTGCGTTATGGCTTCATGGCCGGCAAATCTGCGCTGGTACAAGCTTAACAAATTGCAATCGCGGTAGCGCAGGGTCAGCTCGCGGAACTGCCCCATGTACTTCTTCTCAAACTGTTTCAATGTTAGCGTTTTCGCACCGGTGGCCAGCTCGGTTGCTCCACTGCGCCAGTACAACTTCTCCAGCTGTTGATCGATGTCACTGTATTCGGTCAACCCCGGCCGGTCGTAAACATTCACCAGATTGATCACGTCAGTGGAACAAAATTCAATCATCCGGTACTGGCCGGATTGAAACCCACTGGCCGGCAGCAGCGACATGCGGAACTTGAGGAACTGCTCGCGCTCCATGCCCACAATCATGATCTCAAATGAACTTTCCAGGTGCTGAAAATACCGGATTACCCGGTCCAGGCGCGCCACAAAAAAGCTATCAGTCAGCTGTGGATGGTGGCAGATCTGTTCCAATTCGGAAAGCACCAGATTAAAATACAGTTCCGTAATCTGGTGGTAAATGATAAATACCTTCTCATCCGGAAAACTGGTCTTGGGATTCTGGAGACTCAGTAACGTATCCAGATGGATGTAATCCCAATAGGTGAGGTAATCGGCATACAGTAAGCCATCCAAGTAGCTGGGCATATCCTGCCCCATAGCCGTATACTTCTGCTGGAGTTTTTCCAGCAGGTCGGTCAGGCGCTGATCACGGGCAGTATCGCTCATATAATTAGGGATTCCTGTGTACCTTTGAATCCTCGAACAAAGATAAACAAAACGATTATGGCAGCCTTGGCAACGGCCGAACCTCAGGCCCGAAAGTCACAGAAACAGGACGTATATGACCACCCAGATTTTTATCAGATTGATGATTTACTGACTGAAGAACATAAACTCGTCCGGAGCTCGATCCGCGACTTTGTCAAGCGTGAGATCTCGCCCTACATCGAAGATTGGGCGCAACGGGCACATTTTTCCTATGAGATTGTGCGGAAGTTCGGTGATATCGGTGCTTTTGGCCCCACCGTACCTCAGGAATATGGTGGCGGTGGCCTGGACTACATTGCCTACGGCATTCTGATGCAGGAAATTGAGCGGGGCGACTCCGGGATGCGGTCAACCGCCTCGGTGCAGGGTTCGCTGGTGATGTACCCGATTTACAAGTTTGGCAACGAAGCGCAGCGCAAGAAATATCTGCCCAAGCTGGCCTCAGGCGAGTGGTTGGGTTGTTTTGGCCTGACCGAGCCGGACCACGGCTCGAACCCCAGCGGCATGGTGACGAACTTCAAAGACATGGGCGACCACTATTTGTTAAATGGTGCCAAGATGTGGATCTCGAACTCGCCTCGTGCTGATGTTGCGGTGGTGTGGGCCAAAAACGAAGCCGGTCGTATTCACGGCTTGATTGTAGAGCGCGGCATGCCGGGTTTTTCAACACCGGAAACCCATGGAAAATGGAGTTTACGCGCCAGCACAACAGGCGAACTGGTTTTTGACAATGTCAAAGTGCCGAAAGAAAATCTGCTGCCCGGCAAGAACGGACTCGGAGCCCCGATGATGTGCCTGGACTCGGCCCGCTACGGCATTGCCTGGGGCGCCATTGGCGCAGCCATGGATTGCTACGACTCCGCGCGCAGGTATGCTAAGGAGCGCATTCAGTTTGGTAAGCCGATCGGTTCGTTTCAGCTGGTTCAGAAAAAACTATCCGAGATGCTGACCGAGATTACCAAAGCGCAGCTGCTGAACTGGCGACTGGGCGTGCTGATGAATGAAGGCAAAGCCACCACGGCCCAGATTTCGTTAGCCAAGCGTAACAACGTGCAGGTAGCCCTTGAAATCGCGCGCGAAGCGCGGCAGATTCACGGAGGCATGGGTATTACAGGTGAGTATCCGATTATGCGCCACATGATGAATTTGGAAAGTGTGGTTACGTATGAGGGCACGCATGACATTCATTTGTTAATTTTAGGAAACCACATCACCGGGATTCCTGCGTTTAGCTGATCGCTGCTTTGAAAATCACAACCATTCTTGGCGCCCGGCCGCAGTTCGTTAAAGCTGCGCCTGTCTCCCGGGCTTTAGCCAGCGCTGGGCTCAGCGAGGTTATTGTGCATACGGGTCAACACTACGATGCGAACATGTCGGACGTGTTCTTTTCGGAGATGGACATTCCTACACCCCACCACAACCTGGAAATCCATGGCGGAAACCACGGTGCCATGACCGGACGGATGCTTGAAAAAATTGAAAATGTGCTGCTTACCGAAAAGCCGGACGTGGTGTTGGTCTATGGCGATACCAACTCAACCCTTGCGGGTGCGCTGGCAGCCGTTAAGCTCCACATTCCGGTGGCGCACGTGGAAGCCGGCCTGCGAAGCTTCGAAATGAAGATGCCGGAAGAAGTAAACCGGATCCTCACCGACCGCATCAGCCGTTACCTGTTCTGCCCCACTTCGACAGCCGTAAAAAATCTGCAGAACGAAGGTTTTGAAAAATTCCCCTGCCGTATCGATCAATGCGGTGATGTGATGTACGATGCCGTGCAATATTACCGGCCGCAAATCAACCGGAAGTCGACCGTCCTGCAGCAACTTAACGTGAAGGGCGATTACGTTCTGGCCACCCTGCACCGGGCAGAAAACACCAATGATGTGGGGCGGCTCAAACAGATCTGTGAAGCGCTGACCGAAATCCACCGGCAAACACCCGTGGTCCTGCCTCTTCATCCCCGCACACAAGCCTTAATTAAATCGAACGCCATTGCGCTTCCGGTAACCGTGATTGATCCGGTGGGTTACTTCGATATGCTGGCCCTGCTGGAGAATTGCCGCCTGGTGCTCACCGACAGTGGCGGCTTACAGAAGGAGGCGTATTTCTTCCAAAAATTCTGCATCACCCTGCGCGACCAGACCGAATGGGTGGAATTGGTTGAAGCGGGCGTCAACCGCCTGGTGGGGGCCGATAAACCAACCATTCTCAAAGTGTTTAATGAAGTGCGCACGCAGTCCGTGTCAAGCGCCTCCCAATTGTATGGTGATGGGCATGCGGCCGAAAAGATCGCAAGTGTGTTAAAGACGGCCAGCTAGGCTTAGCCTAGGCCTGCTTCATCCATTAATTCTCTACGTAAGCTTTAATCATGATCCGCATGACGGGCGTTAGCGGATCGGTGGAGTAAATCGTTACGGCCTTTTCCTGGGTTCCGCTCAATCCCGTTGCATCCAGCACTATCCGAACTTTGCTGTCTTCCCCGGGCTTCAACCGGGTTTTGGTCATGCTGGGCTTCAGGCAGTCGCAGTTGCCTTGTACAGCACGTATGATCAACTCCTTTTTGCCCAAGTTGCGAACCGGCAGCTCGCGCACGGGGCTGGAGCCCGCCCTCACGCGCCCAAAATCAAGTTCGGCCAACGGCAACCCCAGACGCGGGGCAAGCTTCTCCTCTTCCGGAGACAGCCGGGGAAAAAACTCCTCGAGGGTAGCATACACGGAGATCGACTTAACCGAGTCTGGTTTATCCGAGGTAATCAATATGATGTTATCCGAGGTAAATCCGTACATGTTTCGCGCACGGGCATCATACGTGAGTTTGATCACGGCCGGCACATCGGGCATCAGGAATTCCGGAGCGTTTACCGTCATGTAACCGGGTACCTCCGCCCGATAAATTTTCACTGGCAATTCCCCGGTGTTCACCACCCGATACTCGTACGCGGTTGGTGGCTGGTTAACGTACAGTTTTCCAAAGTTGATCGTGCGGGTGGGAAACATAAGGCCACCTCTTTTTTCAGAAAAGACAGGCTGCTGATTCGGCATCGTGACATTGCCCTTGATTTGCAGAACGATAGGCGTTGCCTCGTAGTCGGTGATCACCGTCAATGTTTTGTTGAAGTAGCCCGGACGGCCCTTTGGATCAAATTGAGCACGAATAAACCCTGTTCTCCCATTGCCAACGGGTTCCTTTGACCAGTCGGGGGTGGTGCAACCACACGATGCCTGAACGGAGACAATCTTTACGGGCCGCCCGGATTGATTCACAAATGTAAACTCGTGGGTCACCGGTCCATCCTGTTCGTCTATGTTACCAAAGTCAAACAACTTGTCGTGGAAGTAAACCGGTTCGGCCAGTTGGCCAAGGGCAGGCAAAGCGCCAAGCAAAAGGACAAATAAAAGTGAACGCATCTTTTGGGAAAATTGCGCAGCAAAGGTACGCCAAAATCGGGCTCAACATGCTTTCTTTGCAGCTATGTCTCGTATTTTAACCGGCATCCAAAGCAGCGGGCGCCCTCATCTGGGTAATATTCTGGGCGCTATTCTGCCCGCCATCCGCTTGTCCCGGCTGCCGGGGAACGAGTCATTTTTCTTTATTGCCGATCTCCATTCCCTGACGTCAATCAAAGATGCCAAAACACGGGTTGACAACGTGCGGGCAGTCGCGGCCGCCTGGCTGGCTTTTGGATTCGACACCAGCCAGAATGTACTCTATCGGCAAAGTCGTATCCCCGAGGTATGTGAATTGATGTGGTACCTGAACTGCCTGACGCCTTTCCCGATGTTGGCAAATGCCCACTCGTTCAAAGACAAAGCCGACCACCTCAGCGATGTTAATGCAGGGTTGTTCACCTACCCGGTGCTGATGACTGCAGATATCATTTTATACGATGCCCATTTCGTGCCGGTAGGAAAAGATCAGAAGCAGCACCTGGAAATGGCCCGCGACATCGCCACGGCATTCAATAACCAGTACGGTGGAACGTTCGTTGTTCCGGAAGCGCGCATTGAAGAGCACGTGATGACCATTCCCGGAACGGACGGAAAAAAAATGAGTAAGTCATACGGAAATACCATTGACATCTTTCTGCCCGAAAAAGAACTCAAGAAGCAAATTGGCACCATTGTAACCGACAGCACACCGCTGGAGGCACCCAAGAACCCCGACACCGACACGGTGTTTGCGCTCTACAAACTCGTGGCAACACCCGAACAAACGGAAGCGCTTCGAACGAAATACCAAGCAGGAAATTTCGGCTATGGGCATGCCAAGCAGGAATTGTTGGGTTTGTTGTTAAACAGGTTTGCCCGCGAACGTGATATTTTTAATTACTACATGACTAACCCCGGTGAACTCGATCGAAAGCTGGCCGAAGGCGAAAGCAAAGCCGGTGTGGTGGCCCGGGAAGTTCTGACCAGCGTTCGCACCCGACTCGGCTACCGGAAGCGGTCCTATTTGGGCCAAACTACCTGATGCTTCTCT
>DAIPHR010000070.1:0-14185 GCA_036771215.1 Cyclobacteriaceae bacterium | reverse complement strand
CTAACACGGTAACGGCCATTCAATCCGGGATTGTAATTGGTTACGATGGGTTGGTACGCAGCATGATCGAGGCCATTCGCCAGGAGCTGGGCAGTCCTTGTTTGGCCGTGGCTACCGGTGGCCTGTCGTTCGTGATAACGTCATTAAAAGAATATTTCCAGGTAGTAGACCCGCAACTTACGCTGGATGGCCTTCGTTTTATTGGTGAACACATCACCAACGGGAAGAAGTAACTCACTGGCTCAGCATCTGTTTAGCATTTGCTGGCAACAGCCCACAAACAGCAGGGGACTCGTATTTGCCAGGATGGCCTCCCGGCCGATTTGTTCTACCAGATAGCGAGCGCCAACGCCATCATCAGCAGAGGAACACCCACTAAGCCAAGCAACACCACCATACAGCCCCGGGTCGTTCGGCTGTATACCCGGTTGTAAGCGGCCTTTTTCGGATTTGTAAGCCAACCCCAGCCGCGCGGAGCCTTCAATCCCAGGTTGTGGCGAATGATGCGCTTGATCGAAGTTCGGGCAGCAAGGCGCTTTCTAACGGATGGTTTGCGAAATCCAAATTTCACGATAGCATTGTTTTTACGTTCTTTCTCTTCACCTCATTCCAAACATACTACGGCTTCAACGCGTCAAAAAAAACGATTATCCGTGGTTTGAGACTTCTAAATTATGATCTTTTTCCCGTTCCCTATCTCGTTTACACCCCCCTCGCAAATCAATGGGCGGGCCACACTGGGAAGCCGAAGCTCTTGGGGAAACACCAGGGCGATCTGTTCGTTGGGGTGGTGTTAGAAATTACCTCAATCAGTTCACCCTGACATACCGTCCGGTTGGGCTTTCGTACGTTTTGTATCTTTACACTATGATTTTTCAAAAGGCTCACAGTCTCGCCATTGATTTGGGTAATACCAACACGTTGCTGAGTGACCGGGAGCACCTGCTGCTCAATGCTCCTTCGGTGGTAATTATGGATGAAGATACTCACCGCGTAGAGGCCGTAGGCGAGAAGGCCTACGCTATGCTGGACAAAACCCATCAACACCTGAAGTCGGTGCGTCCGCTGCGAGGGGGTGTTATTTCCGATGGAGAAACAGCAAAAAAAATGATGCGGGAGCTGGTGCGCAAAGTCAGCACACCATCGTTTTTAAGCAGGTTTGATTATCTGGTTTCCGGTGTTCCGTTCGATACCACCCCGGTTGAAAAACGCGCGCTGCGCGATACGCTCAACCAGTTCCCGGCACGGCACACACATCTTGTGTATGAGCCCCTCGCAGCAGCGCTGGGTATGAACCTGAACATTCGCGAGCCGGAGGGTAAACTGGTGGTCGATATCGGTGGCGGCATTACCGAGGTAGTGGTGATCTCCCTTTCAGGTGTGGCCGCATTTCAATCGGTGCGCGTGGCAGGCGATGCCATGGACGAGGAAATTCAAGATTACTTCAGACGCGAACACCACCTCGCCATTGGACTAAAAACAGCCGAACAATTGAAAAAAGAACTGGGTTGCGTATATGAGTTATTGGCTTCTGATACGGATGAACGACTCGTTAAAGGCAAGGATCTTCGCGAGGGTATACCGGCTACCCGGTGGATCCGCCAATCCGAGTTATGCCGGGTGCTGGATCGGCCATTCCGCCAAATTGAAACGTGTATTCACCAGTCGCTGGAGACTTGTCCGCCCGAATTGGCAGGCGACATTTACCGCACCGGCATGTTCGTGACAGGCGGCCATGCCCGGCTTAAAGGATTGCCTGAGCGCTTTCATAAACTATTCCAAATACCTGTACATGTGGATCCGCAGGCGCTGCTCTCGGTGAGCAAAGGGATTGCCCACATCCTCAACCGGCCCGCAGAGTTTCGAAGCGTGTTGATGTAAAGTTGGTTGTTGCTCCGATTCCCGTGCTCACATGCCGACAAAATTCATCTAAGCCACTTTTGGCCACTTCCACGCCTGCCAAATAATGATGCTGGTGACGGTGCTTTCAATAACGGCATAAAATACGTAAGCGGCCACCCCGGGTGTTAGGGGCATTGACGTCACCGCTATGAGCACCATAATGCCAGTGAACGCCACACCAAAGATAATATTCGCCCACCGCGCAACGGAAGCCCGGGCGAGCACGGAGAGAACAATCACCAAAGGAGGCAACGCCATTAACACCGAGGCAGCGAATACCTTTAATGGATTGTTCAAGAGGGTATTGCCACTCACCAACTTACCGGCTTCACCGGGGATATACAGGGCGAAGTAGTCGCCATATACATACAAGAACATGACGGCCGTCCACAGCGCTAAGAGTCTTACCCGAATGCTGGCGGGGAGTTGGTTAAGCGAGGCGTTAGAATTCATTTTTTGAAATGTCTCTTGAGGATTTCTGCTGGGTTTGGTGGCCGCGCCTCCGGCACAACGAAGGCATGAGCAACAACGCCCCAAGTACAGACGGCCAAACAGGAATTAGGTTACACGTTACGAAAAAATAGAGGCGCGCATCTTATCGCTGAGGTGTAGCAGGCAACAGAGCCACTGGACCTAAAAGCCGATAGGGCACACCAAATTGTTGAAAGGCTGACCAGTTGAGAGGATGAGTGCCGCCTTCGTTGCGGTAACGCAACACTGCCTGCCGCCAATGCTCAGCAGGAAAAAAGAGATGCGGCTTCTTCAGCTCCTCCACAAAAAGCGTCATCAGTTTTTCGGTTTCAACATCGCTGACATTCCACAAACTCATCAACACGCTTTGGGCGCCTGCCTTGAGGAAACCGCGCGCAAGGCCGACAATGCCGGCCTCATGGACACGGCCAAGACCGGTTTGGCAGGCGCTCAGTATCACGAGAGGCTTCTTTTCCAAGTTCAAGGACTGAACCATGCGCGGAGTAACCAACCCGCATTCTTGAGAGCCGCTGAGCGCGATATAGCTCTTGTCCAGCGGATCATCCGGGTCGGCCCAGCCGTGCGTAGCGAAGTAAACGAAGTTAGATTCTTCCAGGTAGCCGAGCACTAACTGATTGTTAGCTGCCTTGCCCGTCCAGGCGCGTACATTAAGCAATTCACCAACGCGCTGGGCTTCGCGCGCAGAGCCGGGCAGCGGCTTCAAACGATTGGTGCAACTATCCTCGAAAGCGGGATTTCCACAAATAATCGGGCGTTTGAGCACGAATCCAAAACTCCCATTCGCAAACCGGTAGTTGGCATCATAGCCCATGGCATTAGCTTCCACAGACTGGAAGAATTGCGTGAAGTTGTGCGCAAAAGAATACGACAACGAATCGATGAGCATGCCGCGATTGGCGCCCCATGGACGGAGCAACGCATACGGGAAACTGGAAAGATTTAGAATAGGTAGAATAACGAGGTACTTTTTGGTTGCCAACCTTTGAGCAATGACGGGGGGAAAGAGAATGTCGCTAATGAGCGTGATGCTGGTGTTGAGCGGCAGATGATATCGGTTCTCGACTTCCGCATAGGCACCCCGAGGGGTTTCGGGCGCCTGCTGGTGAAGCGAGACTTTCAAGGTATTCTCTAATACGACCAGCGAATCCACCCGCAGGGGTAGCCGGGCCGTAGCCTCAAGGCCGGTGGGGCCGAAAAGCCAATGATACAGCGTATCTTCTTCGAAATGATAGAAGAGCAGCCCCATGCGAGGATTGATTTCGTCTAAAAAATCGGAGCTGTATTGCTGCACTACGGTCTCGATCTTTTTTTGATTCACCTTGCCCTCCGTGTAAGAGAGACCTCGAGAAACCATCAGGTTTTTGAATTTCACTTCATAGGCCGCCAGCTGGTTGTTCAACTGCAGTGTGGACTGTGCATAGACTGGAACGGCCAAAAGGCTAACGAAAAAAGGGAGCAGCAGGCGGATCATGGGGTAAATAAAATCGTGGTCATTCAGAACAAAAACGTTTAATATTAACCTCTTGGTGGCGTTTGCCGCAAAATTTGCTGCAACACCTGGTAAAACTGGGGCAATTCAGCTTCCAATTGCACTGGCCGTTCAAAGAAGTTTTCAACAGCAACGGCAAAAAATTCCTCCATGTTACCGAAAGCGTAGCGTCTGAAGAAGTGTGTTTCATCAGCTTGAAGCAGCTGCATTTCGTCATGAGCCAATCGCTCAAACTCGCTAACCCAATACGGATCCAAAACCGAGTATCGATGAGACGTGAGTTTGTGCTCCAGCCAGAGTGCGTGTGCAAACTCATGTAACAACAGATTCAGCCCGTCTTCATCGCGATGAAGCCCCTTTGTTACACCCGTCCAGCCAAAGACAATGGTTCGCAAACCGGGATTCACTTCGCCCTGATGCCGCTGGCCGGTGATCTTCGACTCATAGTCAGCGGGATAAACAATGATTCGCGTCCAAAAGGTGAGGCTCTCGGGCGGAAGACGAAGCACCAGTTGCGCAGCTGCGCTGCTTATGATTGTCTTCATTTCCCGTGTCAGCTTGATCTTCCGGGGAATAAAATCGAAGTACTCGTAATGATCGCGCACAAGCCGGAGGAAATGCAGCTTATTTTCCCCCGTTAACCGATCGTAAAATTTGTATTGCCCGTGAAGCATGCGATGAAATAGCGGGCCGTGATAGGTACGAAAGCGAGCTTCGGCTATCGCCTCACGAATCTGATCGTACAACCACTCTAGTAACTTGCCGAGCAAAACATCCATACGCGTTCAGTAAATCAGAAAAACTCCCCGCATAAGACATACCGTCATCACACCCTCTCCAACGCCTGCTTCAAATCGCTGATGAGGTAATCCGCTTCCTCCAGGCCTACGTACAACCGAATCAACCGATGCCGCTCCTCAGCCGGGTTGAATTCATCAGGCCGTATGGAGACAGCCGAAGGAATCACCAATGACTCGTGGCCTCCCCAGCTCACGGCCATGAAAAACCGTTGCAGCGAATTACAGAACATCTCCACCTGCTGCAGCGTGGTAGCCCGAAGTACGATGCTGAACAAGCCACCCGCATTTTTCATTTGCTTTTTCGCCAACTCGTATTGCGGAAAAGAGGGATGGAATGGAAAAATTACCCGCTCCACCTTGGGATGGGCGGCCAGATAATCCACCACCGTGTGGGTAGTGCTGCAGATACGCTCCATGCGCAGCGGCAGAGTGCGCAGGCCACGGATCAAGAGCCAGGCGTTCATGGGCGAAATATTACCTCCGATATTCAGGAACTCGCCTTCAAAAATCTTCTGGATATGTTGGCGCGAGCCGGTGACCACACCCGCCACCACATCGCTATGGCCGCTGATGAATTTGGTTGCACTCTGCGCTACCAGGTCGATGCCCATTTTGTACGGTTGCTGATACAGCGGGCCCGAGTAACTGTTGTCGATCATGGTAACAATACCGCGGCTGCGGGCAAGCATGGCCACGGCCCCTAAGTCCTGAAGCTCGTACGTAAACGTGTTGGGCGATTCGAGGTAGATTAGTTTGGTATTAGGACGAAGCGCCTGTTCAAAATTTTTGGTTTGGGTGCCATCGACAAATGTGGTGGTAATGCCGAAGCGCGGCAGTAGCTTTTCAAACAACTTGATCGTCCAGCTATACGGGCGTGCCACACTCACGATGTGATCACCCTGTTGCAGCAAGGCCAATAGCGGAATACTGATGGCCGCGATTCCACTTCCAAAAACCAGGGCATCATCGGCACCATCGAGGGCCGCTAGCTTTTTGCGCAAAATATCTACGGTAGGGTTGTTACCGCGGCTGTAAAGGGTAGCGTGGTACTCATCGGCTAGTGCCGCCCGAAACTCCGCCACCGTGCGAAAGGCAAAGTTGCTGCTTTGAATAATGGGCGGAGCAATCGCATTGAAGTATTGGGCGCGATCTTCGCCCAGTTCGTTCAGGATGTAGGAAAGTTCCATGGTTCAGAGTGCTGGATACTTGATGTTGGATATTGGATACTAGATGCTGGATTACTGTCCTTACTTCTCCATTCTCATCTTCTCCATTCTCATCTTCTCTATTCTCATCTTCTCAATATCTCCAGCTTTTCGTATCCGCCCCGCGGGGTGCACTTTGTTCGATGCGCTTCAAAATGCGCGGCAGGTACATGGTGTTGTAGCGCAGGCGTGAGATGTAGTTCGGATTTTCATGATCTCCATTCCAGCAATGTTCAGCCCTGTCGCCATAATCCACTTCACCTGCGTAAAACGGATTGTTGGTCTTCTTCAGGAAATCTTCCATCAGGTACACCGCATTATTTAGATAATAGTTATCCATATCGCCACAATAGATGTGAATCTTTCCCTGTAGTTTGGGTCCCAGTGTTTTCCAATCGCGCTCCAGAATGTGGCGCAAATCATAATGCTCGCGCCAGTAGGCCGCTACCTCCGGGTCGATATCGCCCGTCTCTTTATTGAAGATGCGTTTCGGATAGCCATCGTCACCCTGGGGTGAATACACCGCCTCCCAGATATCCCACTGCTGCCCGCTTCGCGATTTGGTACCGAGCGCCAACTCGTAGTAATTGCTCTCCTGCATGGTGCTTTGAATCTGACCGAGGTAATTGCGGTGCGAAGGGATCGGCAGCTTTTTGAAATCACTCTCGTACCAGTAGGCATTTTTTTGTTTGTAAATGTCGACCAGGCAATACGCGCGGAAATCGATGGGATCAGGACAGGCCGCGAAGCAGCCGTTGAACTCATCGGGATAGAACATTTGCACGGCCAGCGCCTCCCAGCCCCCGGTGGAGCCGCCATAGGTGAAGCGCGCCCAGCCCTGCCCGATGCCGCGGAATTTTTTCTCAATCTCCGGCAGCAGCTCGTACATGATAGCATCGCCATACGGGCCAAGGTTGGCTGAGTTCACGGCATAGGAATCATCGTAGTAGGGATTCGCGTGCTGGATTTCCACCACCAAAAATCGGGGGAAGTTTTTGCTGGTCCACTGCTTGTAAAAATTGTAAGCCTCCTGCTTCTGCATTTTGTTATAGCCATAGATGCCGAACCGGGAACTGTAATCGGTGGTATCCATATCGGCCGGTGGTGGCTCGGTGCTGAATCCGCCAAAATCGCTGGGAAAGTGCCCGTGGTAAATCATCAGCGGGTAACGCGCCTCGGGGTGTTCATCAAATCCCTCAGGCACCAGCACGTGGGCGCCCAGGAACATCGGGCGACCCCAGAACTCGCTCAGCATTTTGCTTTGAATCTTGATGTGCTTGACATACTTCGTGTCTTTCGGCTCCTCCACCGGTGGAATTTTCTGATCCATCACAAGGTCAACTGCCTGACTGGATTGCGGATCAATCGAAACTTTCACGGGCGTACTGTAAAAGTTGCCCGGCTTGCGGTTCCACTGCTGGCCTTCGCCCTGATCGGGCGGGAGCTTCACCGTGTGCCCCGTTTTGAGGTTGAATGTTTCGTAGCGGTTGATGAGTGCCTGCACGTAGTAATCGCCCTTGGGAATGTCACCGATGTTACGAATGGGAAAACCGAAGGCCTCTTCGCTGACGGTGATTTTATCACCCGGCTTCATGCCCTCCACATCGAGGCCAAAAACAAGCTGGGTGTTGAGCCCATCCCCGATCTGAAAGCGTGGCTCGGACTTATCGTTGTTGGCCAGCAGCAGTAACAACCGGCCGTCCTGTGCCTGATCGCTCAGCTCCTTTGTAAAGGAGATGGTAAAAGAAATGCGGTTTCGGGTATCGGGCAACGAGCATTGCATTAGCAAGGCCAGCAGAAGCAAAACAGAAATGCGCATAGGTTGAAGTTTTGCGGAAGATAAGGGTGGACTTTTAGATGAGCAATCAAAAATTTGCAATTAAATGCAACGGTTCGGCCGTGGTTTGAAGCAATTCAGACGATCGAGTATATTTAAATTAGTTAGTATTTTAGACGCTGTGAAGCGGGGCAAACTGTTTGAGGGCTCAACAGACGTCCGATTTTGGC
The DNA here is from genome assembly GCA_036771215.1 of Cyclobacteriaceae bacterium. Classification (GTDB taxonomy): domain Bacteria; phylum Bacteroidota; class Bacteroidia; order Cytophagales; family Cyclobacteriaceae; genus ELB16-189. The sequence goes on along the minus strand of DAIPHR010000070.1, from coordinate 6,290 downwards.
TGGGTGTATTTCTTGGTACATCTTACGCAATCATCTTCTTTCTTTTTCTGATACTAAGTCGTGAAATAATGCGACTGGCTTTGGTAACACCAGACCAGCACGCAGTGATCGTCCTTAGTTTATCTGAACTTCTCTTTTTTAACTTCTTCTTCGCTTTTGTGTCTTGCCTGATGGGAGCACAAAAGTTTTATGAGTATTCACTATACAGCAGATCACGGAGCCCTTTATACATCCGAAACTCAATTTGGACCGATTACTCAGGACCAATTTGGTACTTTCTACACATTTTTGGAAAACTAGCCATTGTTTGGGGCATTTTTGGATCAATTACGTCTGGTCATCTTAATTTTTTTGAAGAATACTGGTGGTTGTTTCTTCTAATTTTGGTCGCTCTATTTTTTAATCAAACCAATAAGTATAGATTTTTCTTCGCGAGTGAGGCAAGAGTCTGGATTCCAAAACTTGGACTGTTTTATGTCACCGCTTCACTTTTCATTACCCTTGTTACAAGTCCGTCTTCAATTCACTATAATCGACTTGTTAATTCCTATTCAATTTGGTCCTCGATTGACATTCAGACCCCAACGTCTACTATTGATCGACTTGAAGCTAGATTCGGGTTAGTGTTTAACATTTATTACGGTTTCAAGAAGAATGCTGAACCGAATACAGAGGCCATTGCACTTGGCCCAAAAAGGTTTGTTGATAGTGCTGAATTGAGCCAATCTTTGATCAAGCGGAAGAGCAGTGTAGCATTTTTTGAACGGGATTTTTTGATCAATATAAAAATTGACAAACGAATTTCTTTTTCAAAGGTCAGTGAGCTATTGCTTCAGCTTCGAACCCTCAATACACGAAAAATTCTATTTGCAACTAATGAATCTACACGAGGCATATCACTTTTGCTGAATCCCCCCTGTGAAGAATTGGTTCGAACAGACAGTATTCCGGTAATCTCCTGCGCTGAGTTAAAGGAGGTTACCGGAAGTAACCTGATGAAAAGAGTTGACATTAGTGGCCAAAAAATTTACCTGAACGGTAAGGAAGTGTCCCGACAGTCGCTGGAAGGTTTGGCGCTAGCCATTCAGCGGGAAAATCCGGAAACAATTTTCGTCATAACCGCGGATGAAAAAACAAGTTTTGGCGACTTTGTAAGCGTGTTAGAAATGATCCTGAAGGCGAATCTGACTCTCCGCGACAGAGCCGCCAGGCAAAAATTTGGAACCCCCTATTTGTACGATGACTGTTGCCAAAGTTGGGAAATCAATGAATACATGGCCAAACACCACCCGCTGAACATTTTTATCCCAAGTGCGGCCGAAACCAAGCTAATTTTTGATTAAGTGGCCCGTGCCGGGCTCGTGCATCACAACCTCAGCTTTACCTCATCGCGGTGGTTCACCGGCACTTTCACCGTAACCCCATGCACCGCCACGCGAATGTAGCCCACGTAACGCAACTCATATTTTTTACCGCCCAGTAAATTGAAGAACGTATCCAGGAGACCCAATTCCTTAAGCGAAAGTTTGGCCTTCACCGGCACGGTGAACTCGGACCGGGCCGGTACCACCGTGTTCGGATGGTCGTTCACCATGGCGGCTTTCTTACCGTCAACCAACACCTCGATACTGATCTCCTTCACCTTCATGCGCAGGTTATTGGGGTTATAAAAAAGGGCATCGCCTGTCACCAGCGGGTCGCCCTGGCCCACGTCAACCATAATATTCTTCACGCTGCGAAATTGCACCGCCTCTTTTGGGGCACAGGCAACCCCCAAAGCCGCCAACAACCAAATCAAATATCTTCCTCTCATTTTTGTATCTTCCTTACGGCAAATAAACAACAAGCAGGCCAGAATCAAACCTTCTACCTTTGCACCCGTGAACCCTGCGCTGCAAACTCAACTTGACCACCTGGTGGATGATCTCGCCCGGCACGACCTGGCCGTGGTTGACCATTTTCTTTCACCCGAAGAAGTGAATGACCTCCTGATGCTGGACGCGTTTCAGGGCGATTTGTTACAGCTGAAAAGGGCCGGCATCGGCAAGGACGAGGGCAAGCAAATCAACGAGGCCATTCGGGGCGACTACATTCAGTGGATTGACCGCGAGCGCGCGCCAGCACCGGTACAGCGATACCTCGCCAAACTGGACGCCCTCCGGGACACGGTGAACCGCGAACTGTATGCCGGCATTCGCGATGCCGAAATTCACCTGACGCGCTACCCCATCGGCACCTTCTACAAACGTCACCTGGATCAATTCAAAAAAGATGACCATCGAAAGCTATCGGTTATCTGCTATCTGAACAAAGACTGGCAAGCGGCACAGGGCGGGCAATTACGCGTCTATCCGGCCGATGCCCCAATCGATATCTTTCCGGAAGCCGGGCGGCTGGTGTGTTTCCGCAGTGACAAGCTGGAACACGAAGTACTGCCGGCCACACGCGAGCGACTGAGCATTACCGGGTGGATGATCAATCAACTGGCGGAATTGCGATATCTTTGACCATGTTCTACACGCGCCTCCAAGTCGTTTGCGATTCGCAGTTCACGGACATCCTGATGGCTGAGATTGCCGAAGCCGGATTCGACACCTTCATGGAAACGGAAAAAGGGTTTGAAGCCTATGGCGAGGAAAATCTGACCAATGCCCGTTTGCTGGCCGACATCCAACAGAAATACCAACACGTGAGCACGCTCCTTTTTTTTCAAGATCGGGTGGCGAGCGAAAACTGGAATGAAGAATTGGAGAAAAACGTGGAACCGATCGTTGTGGAAGACCAATGTCTGATCCGTGCGGCTTTCCATGTGATCGACCGAAAGTACCCGTACGAAATTGTCATCACGCCCAAAATGTCATTCGGCACCGGCCACCACGCCACCACCCAACTGATGATCGGGCAGCAATTGCAATTGGACCACCAGGGCAAGCGCGTGATGGATGCCGGTTGTGGCACGGGCGTGCTTTCGATTATGGCACATTTGCGAGGTGCAACTGAAACCGATGCGTTTGACATCGATGAATGGAGCGTGATCAACGCACAGGAAAACGTAGAATTAAACCGCGCGCGGACCATTTCCGTATGGCAAGGCAAACTCGGTGACCGCCACTATGCCCAACCGTTTGACATCATCCTGGCCAACATCAACAAAAATGTGCTGCTGGGTGACCTGCCAGCCTATGCGCAGCACCTGGCAGCAGGCGGCCATCTGTTGTTGAGCGGGTTTTACCGCGAAGACTGCACCGACTTGGTGGAGGCTGCCCGGCCCGTTGGGTTTGTACCCCTTCGGGAGACAACACATGAAGGCTGGGCCTCCTTGCTGCTACAAAAAAAGTGAACCCATCCACCCACGGCCGGCCATATCGGCCGTTATTACATTTAGCCGATATTTTGCGAATTTAGGCGTTTTATTTGTGCTGAAACGAGCATTCATTATTGGATTGTGGTTGACGTCTGCCCTGGCCCAGGCGCAGGAACGCTATGCCTTTCAGGATAGCATCCGGTTTCTTCTGGAAAAAACGAAGACAGTGGATGCCATGGCAACGGCCAGCGGGTTCACCATGGCCTGGAACAATATGAGTCCGGAACATCAGCGTTTGGTGCGCCACCATGCCGAGACCATGAAACTCAAAAAGTTTCGGGTGCAGCCCGGCCTTGTCGATTACTACGGGGCGCTGGTATCCGCCATCGCCATTGAGAACGCAGACGGAGCTACGCTGACATCATACCTGACTACTGCGGGGCAAGTGCTGAATAAAGAAACCACGGGCCAGGCGATGGAATTTTTTCGCCAGAGCAGACTCTTCTTTACCCATCATGTGTTGTTTGACTCCAAAGCGTTTGTGCTGCGGCCCGCCAATGACCGTTACCGGTTTGAATACCTGGAACTGCCAACCCTGGCGAGTGCCGACACCACGCAGGCGTACATTCCTCCGGTAGAAGAATCGATTGACACCACGGCCTATAACCGCCCCTCGTGGCGACAGCCGATTTACCAACCCGAGGTGTATGGGCCTGCGATTGTTTTCAGTCGCGTTTCGCTAAACTTCATTACGCCCTACGACTCGGTATCGCTCCAAAACACCCAGGGCACCTACGCCATGCGCGACAAACTTTTTGTCGGACAGGGCGGGCGATTCGATTGGCGTTCGGCCGGACTTAGTCCCGACTCGGTGTACTATGAGCTAGACAAGTACAACTTCAAGACCACGCAACCCGTATTCAAAGCCGAGCAGGGAAAGTTACTGTACAAAGGACGGCTGCCCGGCTTCACGCCCGGTGTGCTGGAATTTCGCAGCACTTCGCATCGCACACCGCAGGCAGCCAGTTTCCCGCGCTTTCGTTCTTACGAAACGGACATTAAGGTGATGGGCATAGGCGATGAGCATCTGAAGTACACGGGCGGCTTTGGACTTAACGGACCGGGCATGACCAGTCAGTCGGTAAGTGCTTCGCAGGCGATGCTGGAACTATGGGGCGAATCGGATAAACGGTTTCGCGTAGTGGCGGCATCCTTTGGATTCAAAGATTCCACCATTTCAGCTAACTCAGCTAAGGTCACACTCTACCAGGAAAACGATTCCATCTACCATCCTTCGGTGAATTTTCGATACGACCGTGGACGCGAGCGGGTGATCATTACAAAAGATCAATCGGCTCTGCGAAACGCCCCGTTCAATTCCAGCTTCCTGTCCATGGATTTTTCAGCCGATCAGATTCAATGGGATCTGAAAGCTGACAGCCTCGGCATTACCACTATTGGCGCGGGCAACATTGCACCAATGGTAATTGAATCAACTGACTTCTATAATCCGAATGACTACCGCCAACTGCGGGGTAAGGGATTTGGTTTTCATCCCCTGGCGCTGGTAGCCAATTATGCCATTAAAGTGGCCAGCAATGATTTTTATGTGTTTGACCTGGCGGGCGACTCGCGCAAAGACCTCGGTGAAGTGAAAATGGCCATGGACTTTCTGGCGCAGAAAGGCATGATCCTCTACGATCCGAATTCAGGTAAAATTCGGGTGCAGCCCAAGGCCGTGCATGTATTGCGATCGGTGAAAGGTGAAGATGATTACGACAACATTAAAATTCATTCGATTGCCAAAGGCTACCCCAATGCCAGTTACAATCTGAAAAAACGATACCTGACCGTGCGGGGTGTAGAAGAATTCAACATCAGTGATTCACTGAATGTGAATATTAAACCCGACAGCAGTTTGATCACGTTGTTGCAAAACCGCGATATCAAGTTTGACGGCACCATTACGGCCGGCAATTTCGAGATTACCGGAAAGGATTTCCGGCTGAAATATGATAGTTTCTTCATCAACCTCAACCATATTGACTCCATCCGGTTTTATGTGACGGATAAAAACGGTAACCGCAGGCGGGTGAACAACGCCATGGTGGGGGCTGACTCTACCGCAGCAGCCGAAGGAGGCCTGGCTGGGGCCAGCAAATCGTCCGGCACGCTGTTTATTGCCCGGGCCGATAACAAATCCGGAAAGGTCAAAGACCCAAATTACCCACGGCTCGATGCCACCACAGGTGGTGTGATTTATTTTGACCGGCAGGAAGTACTCAATGGCGCCTACGACCGAAGCATATTTTTTGTGGTGCCGCCCTTCAAACTCGATAGCTTGAGTGATGCCGATCCGGCCGCCATTAACTTCGAGGGTACGTTTGTCTCCAGTGGAATGTTCCCCAGCTTCAAGGAAAAACTCCATACCATGCCCGACAAGTCACTGGGCTTTCAGCACCGCGTACCTGACAACGGTTACCGGCTTTTCAATGGCGATGGCCATCTGGATGGTGCAGTGAGTCTCGATAACTCCGGTATTCGCGCCACCGGTCGCATCAACTATCTCGCGGCTGGTGTTGAATCGCCTGATTTTACTTTTCATCCCGACTCGGTAGTTGGAAAAGGTAGGGCCGGTACCATCTCCGAAAAACAATTCGGCAATGTGCTCTTCCCGGATGTCAAGTTCAGCGACTACCAGATGAAATGGTTTCCCAAGCAAGATCAATTCAAGCTGAAAAACCTCAAGGAGCCGTTCAGTCTTTACCAAAACACGGCTCAGTTAAATGGCGTGGTGACTGTATCGAAGAGTGGTGTGGATGCATCGGGGCGTATGACAACCCGCGGCTCAGAAGTGGCGTCTAAAAATATGCACTTCAACCAAAGAGATTTTGGTGCCCGGAATGCCCGCTGTGAAGGGTAATCCAACAACCCTGAGAAGCCCGCTTTGGCCGGCAGCGATGTGCGTCTGAAATTTGAGCTCTTG
>DAIPHR010000069.1:0-14485 GCA_036771215.1 Cyclobacteriaceae bacterium | reverse complement strand
ATGTTTAAGAAGTTGTCGCTGGAGTTAGGCGGAAAGAATCCCAATCTGGTTTTTGCCGATTGCGATTTTGAAATGGCCGTCAAAACATCGGTAGCTGCCGCTTTTACCAATCAAGGCGAGATATGCTTGTGTGGATCACGGATTTTTGTTGAACGTTCTCTTTTTGATCGGTTTACAGCGGAGTTTGTCCGCCAAACACAGGAAATGATCGTGGGCGATCCGATGAGCGATCAGACGCGCCTTGGCGCTTTGGTATCAGAAGCACATTTGGAGAAAGTGCTTTCCTATATTGAGTTGGCCAAGCAGGAAGGAGGCAGCGTTATCACCGGGGGTAATCGTGTAAAGGTTGCTACCAACCCCAACGGATACTTTGTTGAGCCTACCGTGATCACCGGGCTTTCGCACACCTGCCGGACTAACCAGGAGGAAATTTTTGGTCCTGTCGTAACGTTGATACCTTTCGATAGCGAAGACGAGGCCGTTGAGATGGCCAACAGTACGCCCTATGGCCTGGCTGCCACGGTTTGGACGGAAAACCTGAAACGGGCACACCGGGTGGCCGGCCAAATCAAGAGCGGCATCGTGTGGGTGAATTGTTGGTTGTTGCGCGATCTGCGCACACCCTTCGGTGGCATGAAGCAAAGTGGTGTTGGCCGTGAAGGAGGTTGGGAGGCGCTCCGCTTCTTTACCGAAGCCAAGAACGTGTGCATCAAGTTCAAGTGATGTTTTGGCTGGATCACGAGAACATTTTTCTGAATGTGCTGGGCTATAAGCTTAGTTACCTCGAGTCGCTGGGCTGGTTGACGGGAATTGTTGCCGTGTGGCTTTCCGCCCGGGCTAACGTTTGGAGTTGGCCAACCGGGCTAATCAACGTAAGCCTTTCCTTCTTTTTGTTTTATCAGGTCCGCCTCTACCCCGATATGTTTCTTCAGATTTTCTTCTTTGTTACCAACATCATGGGCTGGTGGCGGTGGACTCACCCACAGCCGGTTGAGGAAGATACCAAAAGCGAATTGAAGATTAGCTGGTTGAAAGCACGTGACGGGTGGGTTATAGCCGGCACTACTCTGGCGGGAACGGCCGTGCTGGGTTTCCTGGCCCAACGCCTGCATCATTGGTTGCCGGAAATTTTCACGCAACCCAGCGCTTTTCCCTTTGTGGATTCGTTTATCACCGTATTGAGTGTTGTGGCCACATACTATATGATTCAAAAGAAAGTGGAGTGTTGGTTGATGTGGATCGCGGTTGACGCGGTGGCCACCTACCTCTATTTTGTGCGTGATATCAAATTGTATAGCTTGTTGTATTTTGGCTTTTGTTTCCTGGCCGCCTACGGATTTTTTACCTGGCGCCAGGAATTCAAACGTTACAAGGTGCCCGATGCCGTTGTATGATGGATGGAGTTAAGATCGTGTGTTTTTACGGCCCTGAGAGCACAGGTAAATCAACTTTGGCAGCCCGCTTAGCATCTGAGTTTCGCACCGAATGGGTTCCGGAAGTGGCCCGGGAAATGGTTACCTCCAATACCTTTTCAGTGGACGACATCCTTCAGATTGGCCGGGCCCAGACCGCCCGGGTTTTTGAGAAACTGAAAAGTGCATACCGCCTTTTGATTTGCGACACCGACCTGATCACTACGCAGATCTACTCGCGGCACTACCTTGGTCAGGTGCTGGAAGAGCTCGTGAGGTTGGAGCAACAAGTGCGTTATGATCACTATTTCCTTTTTGATATTGATGTGCCCTGGATTGCCGATGGTCTGCGCGATCAGGGCAGTCGTCCGCAACGGGCGCACATGCTACATCTGTTCGAACATGAGTTGAACAGCCGGGGGATTTCCTTTGACCGGGTAACCGGCAGCTATGAACAACGGGAAGAATTTGTCCGAAGAGCGTTGAAGCAGTTACTAGCAGCCCCCTGACGAATTACTCGCTATCAATTTTTGAATGGCATGGAACTCATCGCGCAGGCGGGCGGCCTCCATAAATTCGAGTTCACGTGCTGCCTTTTCCATAGCCTTGCGTGTGCGGTCTGCCATTTTTTCCAATTCGTCTTTGCTCATGTAGGCCGTTACCGGATCAGCCGCCAACGACTTCTCCTCCTCTTCAATGTAATACCGTTGAACGCTCTTTTTGGAGTCCGCTACCTTGGTTTGCCTGAAAATCTCATCTTTCGATTTCAAGACGGTACGGGGTATGATGCCGTGGGCCTCGTTGTATTCCTGTTGCACCACCCGCCTGCGGTTCGTCTCATCAATCGCCAGCTGCATGGATTCCGTGATGGTATCCGCGTACATGATAACCCGGCCGTTGACATTTCGGGCTGCACGGCCAATGGTTTGAACCAGTGATCGTTGGTTGCGAAGGAATCCCTCTTTATCGGCATCCAGAATGGCCACCAGCGAAACCTCCGGCAGATCCAGCCCCTCGCGAAGCAAGTTTACGCCCACCAGTACATCGAAAACCCCAAGACGAAGTTCCCGCAGGATTTCAACACGATCCAGGGTATCTACTTCGGAATGGATATAGCGGCATTTGACGGCTGCACGCTCCAAAAATTTCGTGAGCTCTTCGGCCATTCGTTTCGTCAAGGTGGTCACCAGTACACGCTCTTTTTTCTTTACGCGCTCATCAATTTCCTCCAGTAAGTCGTCAATTTGATTCTTGCTGGGCCGCACATCAATCTGCGGGTCCAGCAGCCCGGTTGGCCGAATGAGTTGCTCCACCACCACGCCTTCCGATTTCCGAAGTTCGTATTCACTTGGCGTGGCACTGACAAAGATCACCTGGGTAAGCAGGGCTTCGAATTCATTGAACGTGAGGGGGCGGCTATCCAATGCCGAGGGCAGGCGGAAGCCGTAGTCTACCAGGATTACTTTGCGCGAACGGTCACCTCCCCACATCGCCCGAATCTGCGGTACGGTGACGTGGCTCTCATCCACAACGAGCAGGTAATCATCCGGAAAGTAGTCAATCAGGCAGAACGGTCTTGCCCCAACCGATCGCCTGTCAAAGTACCGCGAGTAGTTTTCAATGCCACTGCAGTAGCCAAGTTCCCGCATCATTTCCAGATCAAATTCGGTACGCTCTTTCAGCCGTTTGGCCTCCAGGTGTTTCTTCTCCTGTTCAAACATACTTACCTGCGCCACCAGATCATCCTGAATTTCGCGGATAGCCAGGTGCAGCAGATCTTTGCCGGTAACAAACAGATTGGCCGGGAAAATCACCACAACTTTCTCATCTGATATTTTCTTACCCGTGACGGGATCGATGATGTGAAGAGCTTCAATCTCATCTCCGAAAAAGTAGATCCGAATAGCATAATCGGTATAGGCCAGAAAGACATCTACCGTATCGCCCTTTACACGAAACGTTCCGCGTTTGAAGTCAATTTCCGTCCGGCTGTACAAAATGTCCACCAGGGCGAAAAGAAGTCTATTGCGGGCAATCGTTTCGCCCGCGCGCAGTGTAATTCGGTTCTTGCCAAATTCTTCGGGGTTTCCAATTCCATAAATACAGGAAACGGAGGCTACGACTAAAACGTCTCTGCGCCCGGAGAGCAGCGATGAGGTAGCACTTAGCCGTAGTTTTTCGATTTCTTCATTGATCGAAAGGTCTTTCTCAATGTACAGATTCGAGGTGGGGATGTAGGCTTCCGGTTGATAGTAGTCGTAATATGAAATGAAATACTCAACGGCATTGTCCGGAAAAAACTGCTTGAACTCCCCATACAATTGCGCGGCCAGTGTTTTGTTGTGACTGAGCACCAGCGTGGGGCGGTCCACCTGGGCTACCACGTTGGCAACGGTAAATGTCTTGCCGCTACCGGTTACACCCATCAGCGTTTGAAAGGGGTCGCCATTGTGAAGGCCGCTAACGAGTTCCTTAATCGCTTTTGGCTGATCACCGGTTGGGTTGTACTCTGTGGTTAGGCGGAATGGCATGCATTTCCACTAACGGAAGCAATCCGTCAGTTGTTCCAAATAGCCCACGATTTTTCGGCTTGCACGTGAAGCATTTCAAGTCCGTTTTTGATAACGGCATTGCGCATCTCTGCTTTTTGCAGGAACACGGTGCGGGCCGGATTGTAAATCAGATCGTATACGTAGTGATCGTGGGTAAGTTTATCGTATGGAATGGGCGGAAATGTACTCGTATTGGGCGACATGCCGAGCGGGGTGGTATTGATGATCAGATGGTAGTCGTGCATGATGGCGGGTTTCTTCTCCAAGTCATCATAGGTAAAGCCATCCTTAACCTCTTCTCGGGATACCAGGTGGTAAGGAATACCCAATTGGGTCAATGCCTCGCGCACCGCCTTGGATGACCCACCCGTCCCCAGAATCAGAGCGTGCGTTTTTTCCTTTGGTGTATACCACTTCTCCAGTGTTTCACGAAATGCATCACAATCGGTATTGAAGCCCTTGAGCCGGCCGCCCGAAACCCGAATGACATTTACAGCTCCGATTTTTTTTGCGACCGGATCTATTTCGTCAAGAAATTTCATAACCTGCTCCTTGTACGGAACGGTTACGTTCAAGCCGCATAACTCGGGCATTTCGTCCAGCAGCGTTCGAAGCTCGTCAATGGTGTTCAGGGGGTAAAGATCATAATGGTAATCCCGCAATCCCTCCCGAAAAAATTTCTCATCAAAATAGGCTTTTGAAAAGGAGTGACTTACGGTTTGACCAATCAAACCAAATTTCTTTTCCATGACATTATTTCGTTTTCATCAACGCAGCTACCTTTTCGATTCCGACCACCAACAGTACGCCCAACGCTGCGAATAAAATGGCGTACAAAATTTGTGGATTGTGGCCGGTCTTAGCTAAATAGTCCCATGGCCATACGCTCCGATCGAATGACACCACTTGCTGCCCCTGGCTGTTCAAATGGTAGGCCGTTGCCTCGCGCCAAGGCCAGATCTTGTTCAGGAATCCAACCATAAAGCCTGCCAGCATGGCTACTGTTAGGTCGTGGTAATGATCCAGCACCCAGGTGAGTGCGTGCGAAAATGCCCATAACCCCACCAGGCAGCCGGCTGCGAACGTAGCGGCCACCGGAATGTTGAACTCGATCAATATTTTAGTCAGAATGAACTCATACTTGCCCATCAGCAGAAGAATAAAGGCACCGGAAATACCGGGCAGAATCATCGCACAAATGGCAATGGCACCCGCAATGAAAATGAACCATAGCGCATCGGGGGTGGAGGTGGGCGAAAGCAGTGTAATGAAATAAGCCACAATCACGCCTACCGCAAATGCCAAAAATACCTTGGCGGTTCGCTGCCGAACCTGACGCAGCACTTGAAATGTGGAAATAATGATGAGGCCGAAAAAGAATGACCAGGTACCAATCTGGTAATTGTCCAGCAGATATTTCATAGCCCGGGCAAGACTGATCCAGGCCGTAGCGAGGCCCGCCAGTAAAACAATCAGGAAATTTCCATTGACTTTTTTCCAGGCTTGTGCGATGCGAAAGGTGAACACCAGCCGAATGGCCTCGGCATCTATCGATTTGATCGAGTGAAGCAATTCGTCATAGATGCCCGTGATGAAGGCGATGGTACCACCCGACACACCCGGGATCACATCCGCCCCGCCCATGCTCAGGCCTTTCAAATACAATACTGCGTAATCTTTTAAAGATCTCATCTTTGATTAATCCGCATGGAAGGGAGGGGCACTAACATCTTTCTTACGCTCAATGCCCAGAAAATGCAGGAACGTATCACCTCGCAACCCTAAGCGAATCGTCTCCAGCGGAATTATCTCATTTGGTGCAATGTTGCCCAGGTTGACATTGGCCCCCAGCAACTTGATGAACCAAACCTGCTGCGCTTTTTGAGGAGCTTCCCAAATAATCTTTTCAAACGGAATTTTCGTCAGGATTTCCTGAACCAACCCAGAGCGAACTTCACCGGTAGAACGAAAGAGACCAACATTACCACTTTCGCGAGCTTCGCCAATTACTTTCCACGCTCCGGCTTCGAGTTCCTTCTGCATCAGGTCAATCCACATGTAGGGCGGTATAATCTTATCGGCATCTTTCGAACCCACTTCGGAAAGCACCGTTACCTGCCCGGCCAACTTGGCGATGTACTCGCACTTCTTGTCGTGATCAAGGTCAATGGAGCCATCGCTTACTTCGGCATATTGAAGGCCAAACTGGTCCAAAACCTTCCGGTAGTCATCAAATTGATCGCGAATGATGAAGGCTTCAAACAAGGTCCCTCCAAAATAGCAGGGAATTCCCGCCTCTTTGTACACGGCCAGTTTTTCCTTCAATCGAGGGGTAACATAAGACGTGGCCCAGCCCAACTTGATGATATCCACATGATCAGCGCTATTGCTGACAAAATCTTCTGCTTCGCGCACGCTTAACCCTTTATCCATGGCCATGGTGAAGCCCACTTGCCTGGGTTTGCGGGTGCGTTCAGGCAAGTTTTTGAGTGAGTAGTTCATGAATGGTTATCTTTTCTAAACTGTTCTATGATCTTGTAAAGGGCCTTTTGGGTTTCGTTGCTTTGAAAGAAATCGAATAATACCGTGTGGCCCTGAAAATCCAAAAGTAACCCATTTTCCAGATAATTGAGCGCCTCTTTGAAACGTCCGGCTTCGATGAGGTACACCGCCATGCGGTAGAGGAACTCCGATTCATCGGGGCGTTCCTCCATTCCCTGCGCCAGCACCTCTACGGCCTTCGCATGCTCACCTTGCTCGTAGTAAATAAACGACCAATTCAGCCAAATCTCCTTATCCTCCGGGCTCAGATGGCTCGCCTCTTCGTAAGCGCTGATGCTGCTGATGGTATTTCCGATTTTAAATTCAGCATGAGCGGCTGCCTTCCAATACTCGGCATTATGCGGATTCAACTTTATGCACTTGTTGTAAAAGTGTAACGCCTGGTACCAGTTCTCTTGTTTTTCAAGGCAGTTACCAGCACCATACCAGGCCTCGTCATAAAGAGGATCGAGGTTTGCCGACTTATGAAAATATTTCAGACCGAGTTCGAATTGGTTAAGGCCTTCGTATGCCGCGCCCATACAACAGTACACCTCCGGGCTGGGTCCCTCTAATTCAATCGTCTTACGAAAAGCATCAAGCGCCTTGGTGAATTGCTCCAGATTCATGTAGGTATTGCCCATGTTATAATGAGCTGATGCAAAGGTTTCATCTAGTGCAATTCCGTATTCGTAGGCTTCCAGTGCCTCGTCAAACTTCTCGAGTTTATTGCAAACAATTCCGAGGTTGTACCAGGCCGCTGCCGAAAACGGATCTTCATCAATAAACTTGCGATAGTACGACAGGCTTGCCTCTAGTTGGCCAACGATGTCAAGACAATAAGCCAGCTCGTAAAGAGCGCCTTCGTGCCGGATGTTCGTTTCGATGGCTCGTTTATAATAACCAATTGCCTTATCAAAATCGTCAAGACTTTGGTGGGCCAACCCCAGGTGATAGAAGATCTCGTCTTGCTCATCGTCCGTCATGGCCAGGGCTTCCTCGTATATGGTTATCGCATCCTGGTGTTTTCCCTGAAGGGCGTAAATGGACCCGATAGAAAGTAAAATGTCAATATCTTGTGGCTGCAGGTTTCGGCTGGTCGAGAGAATATCAAGGGCCTCTTCGTACCGCTCAAGCTGTGAAAGGATGTTGGCTTTGAGCGGAAGCAATTCTGCTGAATACGGAAACTGATCAATTGCTTTGTCAACTGCCTTCAGGGCTTTGGCTGGTTTCGCGCGGTCAAGGTAGTAATCGATGATGTTTTCGTATTGTTCGAGTTCAAAAAAAACTGCAGTCTGCAGTTTCAAACTTTCTTCAAAACGCTTTACCAAATCCGCATGCTCTTCGCGTTTTCGAAATTCGTGGGCCATTCCGTGGGGTTTGGTTGCCCGAGCGTACCGCTCGTTTACTGCCAGCAAAATTGAAACAAAGAATAGCCGATGTCAACCTTGCACAAGTCGTTTGTTTGTTGTAAACGTACCTGTAAACGATGCACAGCAATAGGTAAGGGTTTCATCCAGTGTATGATAGGTTAGGCCAACTTTTTCAATCGAGCGCGTGGCATCGAATCGAACGCGGCTAAACGAGTTTCGCATGGATTGCCGCGTAAGCATTCGTTCGCGACTACCAATAGCGGCCAACAGGTTTTCGGCAGCAACGGCCAGGGGAATCATCCAGGGTTTTGCTTCAATTCGCGGTGCCTGGCGATTCAGCTCGGCTGCGATTTGGGCAAAAAGTTCCCGGTAAGTGGTGGTGCCACCATTAGCGATTATTCGTTGGCCTGAAAAGTCCTGCTGGATAACGCGACTCACCAGCTCGGCAACATCGCGAACATCTACGTAGTTCACCCATCCCTCCGTGTAAAAAGGTTTTTCGTTCCACACGTAGTGAAACACTTGTCCGCTGCTTCGCGGTGTCGCCACGGGGGCGAGGATAAGGGAGGGATTCACTACCGAAACTGCGAGGCCTTCTTCCTGACCGCGGAATACTTCCAGTTCAGCCAGGTACTTCGATTTTCCATAATCACTTGAAAATTCCGGCTCCTGGAGAAAGGTTTTTTCGGAAATGGTTTCGGTACCCCGCGGCCGGGGCAGCGCAGCCACCGAGCTAATCTGAATAAACTTTTTCACCCCGCAGCGAAGGGCAGCATCAACTGCGTGGCGTGTACCCAACACGTTGGTATCCAGTATTTCCTGCTTCGCGCGTGGATCGTATGAAACGCGAGCGGCTGCGTGAACCACCACCGTGCAATCTTCAAAGGCATCTGCCAGCGACAGCGGGTCCATGACATTACCTTCAACAACCTCCCCGTCAAAGTCAGTAAGTGACGATTTGGCGCGCACAACGGCACGAACGGATTGTAGCGGTTGCAACGCGTTTATAAGATGCCGCCCAAAAAGGCCGTTTGCTCCGGTTACGGCAATCATACCACAGCAAGCGAGTAGTTTAGCAGGGGAAGTTCCATCGCTTTCGCGAACGTGCGTGTCTGCATTACATCCAAAAGTAAGTGGGCTTGGGCTATGTTGTGCGCGTCACTGCCCACCGCATCAATCATACTTCGCTCAATCAGTTGTCGGGCCATGTTCTCAGCCGGGCGACCATAAAATCCGATGAGCGAGAGGAGATTGAGTTGAAGAAGCACGCCCCGATTGCGTATGTCCTCGGCTCTTTCAACGGTCATATAAGCATAACGCTCCGGGTGCGCGAGTACGGGGCGATAGCCGGCTACCGTCATGTTGAAGATGACTTCGTTAAGGTTGAGAGGTTCGCTCACGAAGTTTGTTTCAAAAAGCAGGTAACGATCATCAAATGTCATGAGTGCACCTGGCTGGTCCAGCAATGGAATGAATGTTTCATCCAAATAGTATTCGGCTGCTGCTTCAAGCCCGGGTGTAAGTGGTAACTGTGAGGTAAGGGATTCGATGCCGGACCGAATGGTATCGGAGGTGTTGGGGTAGGCATACGCCATAATATGCGGTGTGGTAATACACCGCTTGATGCCGAGTTGCTCAAAGAAGCTTAGTATACTGACGGTGTCGTCAACGGATTTTACTCCATCGTCTAGGCCGGGTATAAGGTGGGAATGAAAGTCAACCGGATAGGGGAGTTGGGTGACACGAGACCCCGGTGAGAAAAGGCTGATCAGGCGCGAAACCATTTCTTCCATCCCGTTTGGGTCGCCTCCTGCTCTTCATAATACCCATACCCGTAACTCTTGTGCTCCAACGGTACGGCATTCAGTACCACGGACACGTGTTCAAGTTTATTTAGGGCTACAGTTCGTTGCAGATTATGAATGAACTCCCGTTGAGAGTAGTTCGCGCGAAAAACAAAAATCGATACATCTGATCTTCTCATGGCCATCATGCCGTCTGTCACAAGGCCAATCGGTGGTGTGTCCATCACAACATAGTCATACTGGTCTTTCAATTCCTCCAACAGAGTTGAAAACGCTCCGTTAAGTAATAACTCAGATGGATTGGGTGGGTGCGGTCCGGAAGGTATAAAATCCAGGTTAGGCAGCGAGGTTTTCACCAGGCATTCCTGCCATTTGAACTTGCGGATTAAAATCGTGCTCATTCCTTTAGCGGGGTCATCGGGCTTGATCGACTGATCAGTTTTACTCTTCCGCATGTCCAGGTCCAGCAACGCCACCCGTTTGTGCGACAAAGCCAACACTGCCCCTAAATTCATCGCCAGAAATGATTTCCCTTCACCTGAAATTGAGGACGAAATGGTGATGAATTTCCGGTCTCGGCCGGTAGAGAAAAAATCGAGATTCGTGCGCAGTGAGCGAATGGCCTCACTCACCATCGACTTCGGATTTGTTACGACATGTAATTCGTCTTTTCGTATCTTTTTACTAACCGGAATGGTTCCCAGTACCGGGACATCCGTGGTTTGTTCGATCTCGCGAATACTGTTGATCTTATCGTTAAACACGTACACGAGACCGATGAAGAAAAAGTTGAGAACCAACCCGGCCACTAGTCCGATGCCCATAACCATGAGTTTTTTGGGTGAAATGGGTTGCACAGGCACTACTGCGGACGACAAGACTTTGAAATCAGGCGTGCTGCCTGCCTGGGCAATTTCAAATTCGGCCTTGGCCTGCATCATGTTGAGGTAGAACTCCTCATATAGCTTGTAGTAGCGTTGATTTTTGCTGAATTGCGTGTTCTTATCCGGCATGGCCGCAAACGTATTTTCCAGTTTGATCTTGCGCTGGGCCAAGTCGGCCAGTTGACTGCGATAGTTCTTTTTCAGCTCGCTAACCTGGCTAATGACTAACTCACGCAATTGATCGAACGCCTGCTGCTTTTGTTTGTAAGCAAGCGTGTTTTCATTGTAGGCCAGACCAATTCGTTCCTGGTCGCGCACCATTCTTTCGAGCTCGTCCAATCTTTTCTCTGTGTAGTCGGGCAGCAGACTGCGTTGCAGTGGTGAAACCAACATTGTGCCACTCGTGAGGTTTTGCTGAAGGAAATCTAACTCAGTGATGCGCCTGCTGATATCGAAGCGCTGTGAGTCAACTCGGTTGATTTGAGCAATCACCCGCTTGAGGTCGGCATTCAGATCATTGCTTTTGTTTTGCAGGGTAAACGACTCAAAGTAGTTCTCGTAGGCTTCCATCTTGTCTTCTACCTGCGTGAGTTCGTTGCTAAGCCAGTCAATTTTTTGTTTGTTCGCTAGATTTTTTAGTTCATTGCTGTATGAGATGTAAACCGAGTCAATTGTATTGACGATCGTGGCGGCTTTCAGAGCATTGTGGTCTTGAAAGGTAATCCGAATCGTGTTCGCATTAATGTTCAGTGGCTCAACACTCATCTGTTGCTTGACGTACTCGATCAATTTCTCCCGGCTATTGATTACAAAAGAGTAATCTTTTTGATCCAGCGGCTGCACACGAAATAGGGTTAGGGTGCCTCCTTCAAGGCTCACGGGTTTGCCAAACGTGCCCCAAACAGCTTTGCCGCCCTCCCCAAGCTGAAGTTGAAACTGATCCTCATTTTCCACGGTAAGGACGAAAGGAACGTCTACGAACCGGGAGTGCCCGAACTGATATTCCACCCGAAAAGGAGACCTTCGGTACAACTCATTATTCAGAACATTACCCACGCTGAGGTAGCTGATTCCAATATCCAAGGAATCAAGCACGCGATTCAAAAAAAGCTTAGACTTAATCTGTTCAATTTCTCCGGATATCAAATTGATGTTCTGATCTTCTACCAATTCTTTTATGCCGAGTTCGGTTGCATCACGTTTCACATCAAGCTTCAACTCCGATTCCGCCTGGTATACATCTTTGGTATAACGTACGTACAGATAGGCGGCTAACAAACACAAACCGAAAAGTGCAAGTATCCGCCAACGCTGGTGACGGAAAAGGGTGGATAGCTTATTCCAATCCAATTGATCGGAAGGAGGCCTGGACGTGTTTGGTGAAACGTACTTCATGCCTTATTGATTCAACACAATAATTAATGTAAGCAAACTGATCAGTACGGTCAGAAAACTGGCGTTGTCGCGGGTGGCTTCAGTAAATGGTCTTCGGATAGGTTCAGCATACACTACATCTCCCGGCTTCATCAGCATGTTTCCCGAGGCAAAGCCATCAATCGTGCTGAGATCAACCTGATAAACGGTGTCCTGCCGGACCACGCGGATGTTGTGCACCTTGGTATCGTTTGTGGGGCCTTTCGCCAGTGCGAGTATTTCGGCCAGCGTCATGTTCTGGCTATTCAACGGAATGACATGGCCGCCCAAAGCGCCTAATACGACTACCCGTTTGTTGGTGAACTTGAGCTGTACATACGGTTCCTTAAAATACTGGCCGTAATTTTTTTGTACAACCTCTTCGGCCTGCCGAAGGGTAAGCCCGTCCAATTGGATTTCACCAATCATCGGCAGTTTGCAAATACCGTTGTGATCAACCAGATATTGCGGATTGAGCCTGTCATCTGTCGTTATGGCATTGTTGGTCGTGAGTTCCGGCATGGGGTCGATCAACTTTTCGCCCCGGTTGGTGTACACCTGCATCTCCAGCCAATCATTTTTCTGAATCACATAGTCGCGCTCCAGTTCATCTGCTTTAGCTACGTACGAAATGGGCTGCCTCTTTTCAGATGGCTTCAACATAATATTTTGCTTATATGAACCGCAGGAAGCGGCAACCACGGGAAGTAAGGCTGATGCGATAAGCCGCCTGATGGCCATTTTCATATCTGCAAGTAAGGCTATTTACCCTTAATTTTAAAGCATCAGGCCAGCGCGCGCAGGCCCTGGCGGTACTTCCGAATGACGTGCACTTCATCAAACTCGGCTTCCATTTTTTTGCGGCCGTTACGGCCAAATGCGAGCAGTGTTTCATCTGAGCAGGAGGCCATTTGCTTCATCTTTGCGGCCAGGTCTTTTCCGCTCTTCACCTCACACAGCAGACCATTAAATTCATGCTCCACCACGTGGTGGCAGCCGGGCACATCGGTTGTCACAATGGGCTTGCCCAGGCTCGCTGCTTCGAGCAACGTGCGGGGTGCCCCTTCCCGGTACGAGGGAAGAACAATGCAGTCCGCTTGTTCCATAAAGGGCCGAACGTCTTGGGTGGTTCCCAAGTATTCAATGGTATTCGTGGCGATCCAGGAGTCGATGATACTTGCGGAAATACCGCGCGTATCACTTGGGTCTTTCGCACCTAACACTTGAAAACGGGCGTCCATGCCCTCCGCGCGAAGTTGCTGAATTGCCTCGACAAACTCGAGGATACCCTTATCCGTAATCAACCGGGAAACCAATAAAAAGGTGAAGGTTTTATTGCGTTTAAACTCCACGGGTTGAAAGCGGGAAAGGTCAATACCCGAACCGGGTACAAGATCAGCGATGCCCGGGGCAATCAGCTTTTCTTCCAGAAAAATTGCCCGGTCATCAGAGTTTTGAAAGAAAACCCGGGTTGCAAATCGAAAAGATGCCCGGTAAAGCCACTTCGCCACGCGGCTGGTCACCCCTTTTTTCAGAAAAATGGTACCCAAGCCACACACATTATTAATTGTTGGAATTTGTAATACCGATGCTGCCAGCGTACCGTAAACGTTCGGTTTGATGGTGAAATGCAGGATCACATCGGGCCGAAATTTGCGATAAATGCCAAATAACTCAAAAGTAAGAGCCAGGTCCTTGATCGGGTTCACGCCCCGGCTATCCATTGTTAGGGAGTGGTGAATGCAACCCGCTTCGACCAAAAAGGCGGTGTAATCGTCAACTGGTGCAACTGTATGTATTTCATGCCCATCTTCGCGAAGAGCTTTGATAAGCCCCATCCGGAAATTGTATATGTTCCAGGAGGTGTTAAGGACAATTGCGACTTTCATCCGCCAACTTTCGGGCCGCTGCCGGCCTCCCTAAGGGTTAAAATTCAAGATAAATCCACCAAAACTAACAAAAAGTAACCCTACCTGCACTCACTCAGATCAGTTAAGTTTGCACTTCATTTCAATTCAGCGGTGGGCAAAAAGGCGATTTTGGTGGCGTTGATTACAGGCCGGCAAACGGAGGACCTGGTAGGGGAGCATTTGGCGGAATTGGCGGTTCTGGCGGAGACCGCGGGCATTCGGGCCGACCGGGAATTTGTTCAGAAGCTGCCCCACCCGGATAACCGCACGTTTGTTGGCAAGGGGAAGTTGGCTGAGATTAGGGCTGAGGTTATGGCCAACCCGGATATTGGCCATGTGATTTTTGACGATGACCTGTCCGCCAGTCAATTGCGCAATCTGGAAAAGGAGTTTAATCCCCCCGACCGAGAGGTACAGGTGCGCGTGTATGACCGAAGCCTGCTCATTCTAGACATTTTCCTCATGCGTGCCCAAACGGCCCAGGCCCGAACCCAGGTGGCACTTGCCCGAAATCAATATCTATTGCCCCGCCTTACCCGATTATGGACTCACCTGGAGCGGCAGCGAGGGGGCACCGGCACCCGCGGTGGTGCCG
>DAIPHR010000068.1:4630-14549 GCA_036771215.1 Cyclobacteriaceae bacterium | reverse complement strand
GCCTGAGCAAAAGGGAATTTCCGCGTGTATTCAATTTCAAGCTGTAGCGGATACCGAGACTAACACCCCGAAATTCATACCGGGGAGAAAAGTCGCCAGATAAGTTTGCGAAAGCCTGCAGTCTTCTGTTAATAGCAAAAGCTGCTTCGCCAGAGAAGAGTAAAGGAAAATCAGATTGGCTCACAGGCATTACAAACGAAAGCGACTGACTTTCGATCGGGGACTGCATCTGATCATCCGCACCGCGAGGTATGACGGGTAAAAGTGTTAACCCCAAACCCTGACCAAAGCGGGTTAGGAAGCGAACCTTACGCTGGAGTTTTTCAAAATTCTCGATTTGTTTTTCTTTACCCTCTTCCAGAACATCATTTTTTGTAAGCGGTAACGGCACTGAATCCATCAAGGGCTTCACTTGCGCTTGTAGGCTTGAGTCCGGAAGAAGTGTGCTTGAGCCTTTCCAGAAGTCGCTTGAGAAAGCGTTTTGAAGCTGCGAAAAAATACCCGTGTATTCAAGTTCATCATCAAATCTGATCCTTTTTGCGGAGTCCGAAATAATCTCGCTGGTGCTGAATTCACCCGTAATTGCGGTGTGTTTTTTTAGTCGTGTATTAAATTGTGTTTTTCGAATGCCACTGTAGGCCAAAAACCATTTTCCACCATTCCGAACATAAGTGTTTTGCACAGTCGTGTTGATGTCGTGCACTCTGGACCATGAGCTTCGGTTGGCCGAGTCCTTATATGCCCGCGTTATCTCGGTACGGACGTATGCTTTACTGTCCTTTTCCACATACAACTTTCCACGAATCGTGCCGTCTTTTTTTGTGAACGTTATCACCCAAATTTCATTACCCAGGTTTTTCTCAGTACCTATAAGCTGGTAAGTAAAGTCTTTCTTGTCCGGGCGGAGCAACTCCGGCCGGTATTTTACCAGGTCATTAGAGATACCAATAAAGGGACCCCCATAATAAAGAACAGCCCGAATTGAATCAGCCGGAGCAAAATGATTGATTCGGGATTTTAGCACCTTGACAGTTCCATTTTCGGATGTAAACTGGTACCCGCTCCCCTGTACAAGCAGCTCGGCCTCACCAAAATAGTAGTAGGAACCAGTTCTTAACTTCAGCGACTCCCGGTAAAAGCCCCGAAGCTGGTAGGGTTCAGTCGTGTAGTTGGATTCAATATTCCGATAGGCTTCCCTCAGGAACATAAGCAGGGAACTATCCGGCATTACAACTACCTCTTTCAATTGCCGACTTTCCGGTGCGAGCCGCACAACACGAGGTATTTTTTGAACCGACTGTTTGAATAGTCCGTAACCGATGTAGGAGATCAGCAGGTTACGATCCCGAAATTCATTCGGAACAAAGAGGCTAAAGTATCCCTCAACGTTGGTATTTGTGCCCAATCGGGTGCCTTCAATCTGCAGGTTAGCAAAAGGCAAGGGTTTCCCTGTCTCGGCATCAAGCACCCGGCCATCGACCTGCAAGCCCTGCGCAAAAACGGTCAGTGGAGCCAAAATGAAGCATAAAACCGAAAAATGGACGCGCATGGGGGCCAAAATAACCCATCCGTACCAGTTTACATTGAGTTAAACTTAAACAAGAAATCTAGCGCTTGTCCATCAACAGCGCGGAAACACAAATGAGCAGGGTCATCAAAGGAGTGAAGATGATGCCGATCACCATCATGTCAAAATAACTGAGGCCGCGCTCGGCCCCCAGCATGGCATTAATAACGGCCGAGATAGCGCCAAATCCAACGATGATTAGGAAGAAGAGTAACATAGGTTAATAGGTTAATAACGCGAATAAAGAAATTGTTTTTCGAGTTTTAAAATCGCGGAAAGTAAACGGCAGCTATTGAAAGCACCGGTCAATCATTTTATCAGTTCCCTTGCGGATGGCCTTCGCCACCGCAGCATAGGAGGAGGCCAGGTTAATCTGTGTTTCATCACCATCGCGCCCGGGCAAGGCCAGGGGCTGAATGATCGTTTTTGTGGCTGCCTGATAAACAATCTTTGCGTTTTGTGTGGCAACCAGATGAAGGAAAATTTCCCCCCTCTTCTCCTGCTCCCGAACGGCTTGATTTCGGTAGTCAAAACGGTTATTTATCCGATGACTCACCTCAAAAGCAGTATAATACTCATAGGCACTACCACTGTACTGTTCGTTTACCCGAATATCAAGTAGATAGGTATATCCTGCGGTCGACAGGTCCTTGACAAAAGTATCGCCATTCGGTGCTACCATGCTGGCGGAAAGATTCCATTCTTCCATTGGCAGGTATCTCAATATCATGCCCTCTTTCTCATAGATGCTTTGCAACTCCTGAAAACAAAGGAACGAGTCGCTTTCGCTCAGGCCCCGAACCGGTAGCATTAAGGTTGTCTGATTTTTACCCGCACCAAACTCGCGCTGAAAAAAAATCTGATGTCGGGTTGAACTGCAACTAAAAAGAGCTGAAAAAAAAAGGGCTACTCCAACTAAGTTGACCCGTTGGTGCCAACAGTCAAAATAAGATGCCAACATTGACCGCGAATGTCTTGAGTATGAACGTATCATTTCTGAATTCGGGCCCAAAAGGTGTTAGCACCGTAATGTTCACTTGGCTGAACTGCTGGATATTTAAACCAATCTCTAGGCAGATTCTTGCCCTTCTGCCCGAGGGGACGCGGTAACCAACATTAAAGGCACCGGTGAATCCCGAGGTGAAGTTCTCGGAAAGTTTGAGCGCCATCCCGGAATTTACGCTAACAAAGAGCGATCTAATTTTCTCTGTCAGAAAATACTTTGCATCCAATACGACTGGCAACGTGTTATACTGCGGGTCATGGTACCCATCAAGTCCCGCACCAATCCCAATCATAAGGTGCCTACCAAATGGCTTTGAAGCAGTTAGTCGGAGCCTTAGCGCTTTCCCGCGATTGAAGGCCGTTATGTCACTGTCAATATTAAACGTGCCAATCCCATACAAATATCCGACCTGAACGATCCCAACGAAATGTTTGACCTTAGCTTCTTTTTCGGCTTGGCATAATCCCTGAGAGATTGAAGTAACAATCACGAGTAGTTGAACGCAAAATTTTCCTGCCACTCCCATTCATATATCTTTTTGATTTCTAGATTCATCGTCAAAATTCTCACTTGCTATCATCCAAAACAATTTTGCCACCTCTCCAAACTGAGCCCCGCCTGCCGATTCCGTAGCAAATACTTTGATATTTCTTATAGGATTTTGAAATATCAAAACTATTGATATTTGGAGCATTATAGCCGGTTGACTTAAAGCCGATTGTTGCACTGTTCCAATCAAAAGTACTTACAATTTTGTTCTCATTAAGCTTTGACTTACTCCAATTCAAATATAGAAAGTATAGCTTCTTAGAATCCGCGCTAGTATACATGATTACGGCATTCTTTGGAGTAAGTTCTTTCCTCACCCCCTCACTTAATTTTTTATATGCGTACTTGACTAAATCTTGAACATAATCGTTAAACTGTTTACCAGTAATCGTGATCGGATACCCACTGAACAGTTGAGTGATTGGCCTTAGAACATAAATTTTAACTACCTCGTGTTCCGGGTCATTTATTGGAAATTTGCTAAATAGTTTCTTGGGTGATGGATCAAATCTTAGCTATTCATGGAATTGATTTATCCGATTTTTTTGAGTCAAAAGCCAAAAACTGACTATTTGGAAATGCGAAGTGGTATACGCCAAAAGATCTGATAGTTAAATCCCCAATAGGACTTATCCTCGGCAATGCCGTAACCCGGTATCTCGTACACAGCCCAGTCATCGGGTGTGGCCGATGAGCCGGGCGCAAATTTGAACCGCGCGGTGTAGCCCATCCACAACCCCTTCCAGACTTTTACCCGCAAGCCGGTGACTAATTCACCCCAGCCGCGCGTGAGACCGACATGGCTTCGATCGTTGGTATAGTCACCAAAAACGGTGTCCGTTACCGTGTACCGTAAGTTTTCATCAAAACGGCTGCGGCCATACCGAAAACCCATAAAAAACATATTGCCCTCGGGGTCTTTGGTGAGGAAGTTAATATCCACGCCCAACCGGAAATACTGACCGTTGTTGCTATACGTTCCGTCCAAAGTCTGGTGCTCGCGTTGCCATTGTCCGAGATCCAGCGCCAGGTAGTAGCGGTAGAAATCGATATCGGCATTCAGTTCAAAACCCTGCAAACTGGAACCCGCCATCGTTTTACCCAATTGAATCAGATCGGTGCCCAGGCGCAACCCGGTAGGCCGAAAATCCTTGCGGGCGAGCGAGTCGGTCGTCTGGGCGTGGGCCGCCACGGCTATTAGCCAGCAACTACAAACGTATCTCCACATGCACGGCACCATTATTCAAAACAACCGGATTCAAAACGAGTACCTGACCATCGCCAAACGAACTGGACACTACCGCCAAATCCAGGAAATACGTCTGCACCGGGCACTCCGGTGAAATCAACTGCAATTCGGTGGTGTAGGAAAGCGTGAGATTCTTCACCAACCCCTCATACTCGAAGGTATAACTCACTTCGCGCGTGTTGGCATTCAACGGAAGTTGAAGGCTACTCACTTTCTGGTTGGCATAAAAGGTTTCAGCCGAACCCGCTACTGTGACGCGTGTAAACGTGACTTCGCGCACAGCCGAGCCATTTGCTGTTTTCAGCGCCAAGGTCACCTGAGAGGTGGCGTCTTGCACACAATCGGGATACGAAAAGCATTGGACACCCAGCACAGCCAGGCAGGGGAACCAGAACAATCGCCACGTTTTTATTCCCAAGCTACGCACGCCCGTCATTGCTTTCTTTTACCTTTGCAAGTTGTTTAAAAGACGTTGAAAACCAAAGGCAATCGAAAGGCTCGCGTAAACCTGGTGACGCTGGGCTGCTCCAAGAACCAGGTGGACAGTGAAGTGCTGCTGACGCAGCTTCGCGGTAATGGCATTGATGCCACGCACGAGTCCAAAACCGATGACGCCAACATTGTAATCATCAACACCTGTGGCTTTATCGACAACGCCAAACAAGAATCCATCGATACCATTTTGCGCTACGTAGATGCCAAGGAGGAAGGCGTGGTGGAAAAAGTGTATGTGACCGGTTGTTTGTCGCAGCGGTACAAGGACGATCTGGAAAAAGAAATACCGGAGGTAGACGCTTGGTTCGGCACGCGCGATTTGTCGCGATTGCTGAAACAGCTGAATGCCAACTACAAACACGAATTGGTTGGAGAGCGCATTCTCACTAACCCTGCACACTTTGCCTATCTGAAAATTTCAGAAGGATGCGACCGCCCGTGTTCGTTTTGCGCCATACCGCTGATGCGCGGCAAGCACGTGTCGCGGCCAATGGAAGAACTGGTGAAGGAAGCGCAGCACCTGGCGCGCAACGGCACCCGCGAACTATTGCTGATTGCGCAGGACTCCACCTACTACGGTCTTGATCTCTACAAAAAACGAAATCTGAGCGAACTGCTACTCCGGTTGTCCGATGTCGAGGGTATCTCCTGGATTCGTCTGCATTATGCTTTCCCAACCGGCTTTCCGCTTGACGTTTTAGATGTCATGGCGAGCCGCCCGAATATTTGCAACTACCTCGACATACCCCTTCAACACGGGTCCACGCGCATGCTGCAACTCATGCGCAGAGGCACGACTCGTGAAAAAACCGAGCAACTGCTGGCTACGATCCGCGAAAAAGTACCCGGCATCGCCATTCGCACCACGCTGATTGGCGGCCACCCGGGCGAAACGGAAGAGGACTTTGCCGAGATGATGGGCTTTGTGGAACGATCGCGCTTCGACCGACTCGGCATTTTCAGTTACTCACACGAGGAGAACACGCATGCCTACTCGATGGCAGACGATGTGCCGGCCGAAGTAAAGCAACAGCGGGTAGATGCCATTATGGAGTTGCAACAGGGCATTTCGCTCGAACTCAACCAACAGAAAGTTGGCCAGACATTTAAGGTATTGGTAGACCGCAAGGAAGAGGGCCAATACATCGGGCGAACCGAGTTTGACTCTCCCGAGGTGGATAATGAAGTAATTATTGACTCGGACGACCAGTACCTGCGGGTAGGCGATTTTGTGCAAGTAAAAATTGAGTCGGCTTCGGAATTTGATTTGCACGGTCGGGCAATCTGACCAGAGGCGCTAACGATATGCGCAGCCTTTACGTTATTTGCACTATGTGTTGTCATTACTTTCCTGCATGAAGGCTGAAAAAATTGATCTGCAAGACACGCACGCCTTCAACTCCTTTTTTTTGGATTATGTGGCGGGCCGCGAGAATCTGCGCCCGTTCTACGGACATCCGCCCAGCCTCAACTCTTTTGCAGCTCAGATTGGTGATAAAAAATCCTTTTCCCCTGAGCATCGTCTATTGCTGCAGAAGGCTCTCGAAGCCCAATATGCCCAACTCAAGTTGCCCCAGCCGGTGGCCGCGAACCTGGCGCTTCTGGCCCAACCCAACACCTTCACCGTGACGACCGGGCATCAATTAAACGTATTCACGGGGCCGCTGTACTTTGTCTTTAAAATTGTCACCGTCATTAATGCGTGCCGGCAATTAGCTGCCGCATACCCGGGATTTCATTTTGTTCCGGTATACTGGATGGCGAGCGAAGACCACGACTATGAGGAGATCAAGTCCTTCCGGCTGTACGGAAAAAAGTATACGTGGGAAACCCAACAGAGCGGGGCCGTGGGCCGTTTCGATACAACGGGGTTAGCTGATCTGGCCAATGCGCTGCCCGGAGACAACCGCACTTTTGCTGAAGCGTATTCGAAAAACAAGCGGCTGAGCGATGCCGTGCGATCGTACGTCAATGCGCTGTTTGGCGAATACGGCTTGCTCGTAGTGGATGGGGATGACGCCCAACTGAAAAAAGTCTTCGTGCCGGCCATCGAACAGGATGTACTGCATCAGGCCTTTCACAAACGGGTTGAAACCCAAACCCAAAAACTCCAATCGCTCGGCTACCACACGCAGGTAAATGCGCGTGAGATTAACTTCTTCTACCTGCGCAATAACTTGCGAAGCCGGATTGAACGAACGAGCACCGGATTCTCGGTAGTCGATACTTCGCTGAGTTTTTCGGCTGCAGAAATGAATAAGCTCATTCAGACAGAGCCCGAAGTCTTTAGCCCGAATGTAGTGTTGCGGCCCCTATACCAAGAGATGATTCTGCCCAATCTCGCCTACGTGGGCGGCCCTGCCGAAATGGTTTATTGGCTTCAACTCAAACCTGTGTTTGACGACATGAAGGTGCCGTTCCCCATACTTTTGCCGCGCAATTTCGGATTGATCATTGATCCGGTAATTGAGCGAAAGATGAAGAAGACCGGCCTCACGCACAACGAAGTCTTTCTCGATACTCTTGCGCTCACCAATTCCTTCACGCGCAAACTCTCTGATCATTCGCTGTCGCTCGAGGAGGAACAGATTCGTCTGCGCGAGCAATTTGATTCGATTCGCCTCAAAACGAGTCGCATCGACAGCAGTCTTGATCGGCTGGTGGATGCTGAACATCATCGGGCCGAAAAGAGCCTGGCGAAGATTGAAAAGAAAATGCTGAAAGCCGAGAAGCGGAAGCATGCCGACACCCTGCGTCAACTGGAGGAAATCAAATCCGCCCTGTTCCCCAATGGAGGATTGCAAGAACGAACCGACAACGTCCTGAATTTCCTTCATACCAGGCCCCAGTTGCTCCGCGAGCTGGTCGATACTCTCAATGCGATTGACATCCGCATGCATGTGATGTGGTATGACTAAGACAGAAGCCCGATCGCATTACCTGGCGCAACGAAACCTTCTTGGCGATGCCGTGCGCTCAGATTACGATTTGCGCCTGTATAATCACTTCTTTCAAAAGGTGGATCTGAATGGCGTCCATATCCTTCATCTTTATCTCCCAATTCCGGCCCGTCATGAACCCGATACCTGGGCCATTCTTGACCGGCTGCGCAGAGAGTTTGGTCACATCCGGCTGGTGGTGCCCAAGGTGTCGGCCAATGGTGAATTGCAGCATATTTTTTTTGAAGGCCTCCATCAGCTCAAAGAAAATGCCTGGGGCATACCCGAGCCGCAAACGGGTGTACCGGCTGATCCCGCGAGACTAGATCTTGTCATCGTTCCGCTTTTAGCCTTTGCCGCGAACGGTCAGCGCGTTGGCTACGGAAAAGGATTTTATGACCGGTTCCTGGCGCAGTGTAAACGCCATTGCCGTAAAGTGGGGCTTAGCTATTTCGAAGCAGCAGCTATTGAGGGATTTGATGATACGGATGTTGCCCTGGATGCCGTGGTAACACCCAACGGGCTCATCACCTTTTAATCGCGCGGATCATTTCGCGCTTTCCGGGCGGCCCCGGCACGGCCTCCACATCGAATCCTGAACTGCGCAGGTCGCGCTTTACCTGGCCCTTGGCACAATAGGTTACGAATACGCCATCAGGACGCATGGCCTGAGCTATCTTGGCTAATACCGGTTGTGCCCACATCTCGGGTTGCTTATTCGGTGCAAAAGCATCGAAATACACTAAATGATACGCTGATTCCGGCAACACACAACTTAGCAACGAGACTTCTCTTTTGTGTAAGGAAAAGAAAGAATCAAGCACTACCGAAGTCCCCCAGGCTGCTTCGTGAATGCGCTGAAAATCGACTTGGCGGCCCCCAGCCGCATAGTTCAACGACTTCCAAATACCCAAAGGCAGCGGCTGTGTTTCCAGCGTGTCATATTGAACCACCACTTTCCGGGAGGCAGCCGCTTGCCAGGTTAGCCACGCATTAAGGCCCGTTCCAAATCCAATTTCCAGAATGCGAGCAGATGGCAGGTCAAGCAGATCGAACCCCTGACGGATGAATACATGATTGGACTCCTGAACTGCCCCATGTCGTGAATGATAGGTCTCATCAAGCTCGCGATTGATCAGCGAGTGTGATCCATCACCGGTTACCAGCAGTTCCAGGTTACTCATGTCTTGGCGATGAGGACGACCGCCATGGCATTGACCCCTTCTTCGCGGCCCACATACCCTAATGTCTCGGTTGTAGTCGCCTTGATCGAGACCTCTTCCTCGGTGATATCCATGAGCGGGGCCAGTGATTTTTTCATGGCTGGAATATGCAGATTCACTTTCGGTTTCTCCAGGCAGAGCGTGCAGTCCACGTTCACTACTTTCCAGCCACGCTCGTGGATCATGCGTGTTACCTCTCGTAAAAAGAATTTACTATCCATACCCTTCCAACGGTTATCTGTGTTGGCAAAGTGGAAGCCAATGTCGCGCAGGTTAGCGGCACCCAGCAGCGCATCGCAAATGGCGTGAATCAATACATCGGCATCGGAGTGTCCTACCGCGCCCTTCGGGGCACCCGGCAATTCAACACCGCCCAAAAAAAAGGGCCTGCCAGCCACCAACTGGTGCACATCAAAACCAAGACCTACGCGAATATTCATACAACAAGGGAATGTAAGACCGCAAAGGTAACGGTTACTTCCGTCACATTTTTCCAATCAATTACACACTAAATCTTACACTGGCCGCCTTTCACGGCTTCCTTTACCTAATATTGGCCGATGCCTTATTCTTGGTCATTCCGAAATGCTCTGCTCGGGAGAAAACACATTCCCGATCGCAGGACCTATAAGTATGCCCTGCTGCGCGCCCAGTTTATCCTGCTGACCATACTGGTCGCCCTGTACTATGTTGGCCTCGATTTATTCAATGGCGCGTACAAGTTCATTCCGTACTACCTCATGATGGTAGTCATTTCCGCTATTTGCCTTCATCTGAACAGAATCGGGAAATACACATCCTCGTCTGTCTTATTGCTGTTGATGACAAACACCGTTATTTTTCTTTTTGCAGATGTGGATCAGCCGCACGGGGGCGTTTATTTCTATTTTG
>DAIPHR010000068.1:0-4620 GCA_036771215.1 Cyclobacteriaceae bacterium | reverse complement strand
CACCTGCGCGGTGGCGGCCTTACTCCTTTACGGTTACCAACAACGGTATCTGGGCATCAGCACTGCCTTGCTTTCGATCGGATTGGGACTGCTGGCCTATCAGGTTGACCTGAATCTGATCGATCGGCCCTCCGATCAACCGGAGGCCGTGATGCGCAACTTCATCTCGAATTTCGTCATTGGCATCTTAACCAGTTCCTTCGTAGTTTTTTTTCTAATCAAACGCAATCATGACTCGGAGCGTGCTTCCATGGAAAGCACCGTGCAACTGAAAAAGACAACTGAAGATTTAAATCAAAGTCAGGAGCGGTATGCGCTGGCCCTGCGCGGCACCAAAGCCGGCATTTACGAGTGGCAGTTGGCCAATAATCAGATGTTCATAAGCCCCTACTACAAAAGTCTATTGGGTTACCACGATGACGAACTGGCAGAGTTAACACCTGATTTTTACCTCGCCCAGGACGTTAACCCCGCGGACCTGGCTCTCAAACGCGAGAATCTCGCCCATCCCGAGTTAGTGGCGCCCACCTACCAAAGTGAACTCCGGCTCAAGACCAAATCGGGTGAGTATAAATGGTTTTTGGATAGTGGTGTGGTCAGGCGATCAGAGGCAGGCCGGGTGGAAATGGTAGTAGGTTCCATTATTGATATTGACGAACGAAAAAAAGCCGAAGAGGAAATTCGTCATAAAAATATGCAACTGGCCAAGACGAACGAAGAACTGGATCGGTTTGTGTACAGTGCTTCGCACGACATGCGGGCACCATTAAGTTCGTTGTTAGGTCTCATTCACCTCGGTGAAAAAACCAATCAGCCGGAGGAGTTGCACCTGTACCTGACCATGATGAAAGAGCGAATAAAAACCATGGAGGGTTTTATCCGGGAAGTAACCGATTACTCTCGAAACGCCCGGCTTGACATTGCACCCTCGGAAATCCAGCTAAAAAACCTCCTGCACGAAATTGCCAATGCATTGGCCTATTCCGTTGAAAGCAAAAAAGTGAGTTTGATCTGGAATGTGCCTGATGACTTGGTGGTAACAACGGATGCCAGCCGGTTAAAAGTGGTACTGAATAATCTGATCTCGAATGCCTACAAGTACCACGATCAAAAGAAATCAGAACGATTTATCAAAATCGCTGCCGGCCGGCTGGACGGAGCGATATTGATTCACATTGAGGACAACGGCATTGGCATTGCACCGGAACACCAGCATCGCATATTTGATATGTTCTATCGGGCATCTGAAACCTCCGAAGGCTCGGGTTTGGGTCTCTATATTGTGAAAGAAACCCTGCAGAAGCTAGGTGGCAGCATCTCCGTTCATTCGGTACCTGAGCATGGCACCACATTTTCGTTTTCGGTTCCTGATCTTAGCTGACACGCGTGTAGTAGAGCGCACTGGCATTGCGTTCTTGCAATATCTCATCAGCCACACGCATGACATCCTCGCGGGTAACCCGGTTTATCAATTCTTCTTCGCGGTTCACCAAATCTGCATCGCCCGATAAGCTGGCAAAGGCCAGATTCATGGCGCGGTTGATAACCTCCACATCGCCAAAGGCTATGGAAGATATGGCGAGATTTTTAACTTTCTGAAGTTCCTCGGCACGGAGGCCTTCGCGCAGCAAATCATGTAAAATTTGGTCAACCTCATACTCGGCATCCTGCGCGGATATGCCCTCGTTGACACGGCCACTGATCACCAGCATGCCCGGATCCAGCGTGCCCATGTTGTAGGCCGAAAGGGTTGAGAAAATCTCCTTTTCCATCACCAGGCGGTGGTACAACCGGCTGGAATGACCCCGCCCCAGAATATCGCCCAACAGATCAGTCGCGTAGTAATCGGAGTGAAAGCGCCCCGGTACATGCCAGGTTTTATACAAGGCGTGGGCGGGCACATTGGCCTCAACCGTCAACTGGCGTTTTTGCTCCTGACGTGGCTCGGCAGGCAGATTTCGCTGTGGCCGATTTCCGGCCGGAATCGGTCCAAACCACTTTTCGGCCAGCTGCCTAACCTGATTCATCTTGACGTGGCCCGCTACTACAAGCACGGCATTGCTAGGCACGTAATGTCGAAAGAAGAAATTCTTTACATCCTCAAGGGTCGCTTGTTCAATATGCACCACTTCCTTTCCAATGGTGGCCCATTGATACGGGTGTGTTCTATACGCCAGCGGGCGCAATTTTAACCACACATCTCCGTAAGGTTGATCGAGGTAGCGTTGTTTGAATTCTTCAATCACCACCTTTCGCTGAACCTCCAGAACTTCGGGGTCAAACGACAAACTCAGCATGCGGTCACTCTCCAGCCAGAAACCTGTTTCCAGATTGGCAGCCGGCACGGTGAGATAGTAGTTGGTGATGTCCGTGCTCGTAAAGGCATTGTTCTCGCCCCCTACCCGTTGCAGGGGCTCATCATAACTCGGTATGTGTTTCGATCCGCCAAACATGAGATGCTCAAACAAATGAGCAAAACCCGTTTTATCGGGATGTTCATCGCGCGAGCCCACATCGTAGAGCACATTCATCACGGCAATCTGCACTGAAGTATCTTCGTGAACGATTACACGAAGTCCGTTATCAAGCGCGAACGAGGAAAAGTTAATCATGTGGTAAAAGTTCAAAATTACGGAAAGAAGAGCAGCCCGGGCCCCCCGTGCGTAATCGATTTTCCGAGTAACTTGCGCCCTTCGAGCCTATTCTGCGAGCTATGAAATTTAACCGCAAAAAATACAGCGACCCCGTATTGATTCAGTTATACGAAGCCCTGGTTAAACCGCGGCTGATTGAGGAAAAGATGTTGATCCTGCTTCGGCAGAACCGCATCAGCAAGTGGTTCAGCGGCATTGGTCAGGAGGCTATTTCGGTCGGCCTTACGCAAGCACTCGATCCGGACGAATACATTTTGCCGATGCACCGCAATCTGGGCGTGTTCACCGGCCGCAACATGCCCTTTGAGCGGCTGTTTGCTCAATGGCAAGGTACACCTATGGGGTATACCAAGGGTCGCGATCGCTCGTTTCATTTCGGCTCGAACGAACATCACATCGTAGGCATGATCTCGCACCTGGGGCCACAAAACGGGGTTGCGGATGGTATTGCGCTCGCCTCCAAACTAAAAAAAGAAAAAAAGGTGACGGCCGTGTTCAACGGAGATGGCGGCACCAGCGAGGGCGACTTTCACGAAGCGGTGAACGTTGCCGCAGTCTGGGATTTGCCCGTGATCTTCATCATTGAAAACAACGGTTACGGGCTCTCCACACCCAGCCAGGAACAGTTTAGATGCAAACAGTTTATCGACAAAGCCATCGGGTATGGCATTGAAGGCATTCAGGTGGATGGAAATAACGTACTCGAAGTGTATGACACCGTGAAGACGATCAGCGAGAGTCTGCGCAAAAGTCCCCGGCCGGTATTACTGGAATGCCTCACCTTTCGTATGCGCGGGCACGAGGAAGCCAGTGGAACGAAGTACGTTCCCAAAAAACTGATGGAGGACTGGGCGAAGAAAGATCCCGTAGAAAATTATGAGCGCTACCTCCTCGACCAAAAAGTGATATCGAAAGCCTTCGTTGACGAAACCCGCAAGCGAATCAAAAAAGAAATCGAAGCGGGCCTGGAGGTGGCTTTCCGCGAAACGCACCCGGTCCCTGACACCGATCTGGAACTGAGGGATATGTACGCTCCGGGCGAATCGGTTGTAGTTACCCCCAGTGATTCCTCACAAAGCGAAAAACGATTTATTGATGCCATTAGTGACGGATTGCGACAAGGCATGGAGCGCCACCCTAATCTGGTCCTCATGGGCCAGGATATCGCAGAGTATGGTGGCGTATTCAAGATCACCGAAGGCTTTGTGGAAAAATTTGGCAAGGACCGCGTGCGGAATACACCTCTCTGTGAAGCCGCGATAGTTGGTGCGGGCTTAGGATTGTCGGTGAAGGGAATGAAGGCAATGGTCGAAATGCAGTTTGCCGATTTTGTCACCGAAGGATTCAATCAGATCGTGAATAATCTGGCGAAAGCCCATTGGCGGTGGGGCCAGGCCGCTGACGTAGTGGTGCGGATGCCAACCGGTGCCGGCACGGCCGCAGGCCCATTCCACAGCCAAAGCAATGAAGCCTGGTTTTTTCATACACCTGGATTGAAGATTGTCTATCCGTCCAACCCGTATGATGCCAAAGGCCTGCTGACGGCAGCACTGGCTGACCCCAACCCTTACCTCTATTTTGAACACAAACTTTTGTACCGGTCAGTAAAAGATACCATCCCGGACGACTATTACACCGTGGAGATAGGCAAAGCCAAACTGGTGAACGAAGGCAATGACCTCTCCATTATCACCTACGGCATGGGTGTGCACTGGGCCACAGAAGCATTAGCCTCAATGTCGAACCTGAAAGCCGATGTACTGGATTTGCGCACGTTACTACCTTGGGATAAGGAAGCCGTGGCTGCCACCGTGAAGAAAACCAACCGTGTGCTTCTCCTGCATGAGGATACGCTAACCGGTGGCATCGGGGGCGAGATCAGCGCGTGGATTAGCGAACACTGCTTCGAATACCTGGATGCTCCCGTGATGCGGGTGGCCAGCCTGGACACGGCCATCCCGTTTGC
>DAIPHR010000067.1:0-14634 GCA_036771215.1 Cyclobacteriaceae bacterium | reverse complement strand
GTGCGTATGCGCGGGGTATGAAGCAATACTGGGAAACCCGGCATAACCCCAGCTCGGCCAAAGCCGCGCTGGATGTGCGCGCAGGTGGGCGGTCGTTCCGCGAGGCTACGGAATTCTCGGGTAAAGCAAGACTCAGGGCCAATTACCGGCACAACCCAAACAGTGATCGGGATGCTTTAAAGGTATTGGCCCCCGCCAAAGCCTATGCGCGCCTTGGCGACTATCAAGGCAACGTGAAAATGAAAAAGCAATATGACCGCAAGGCTCACCCGGATGGGCGCTATGCCAACTCGCGTCAGGACAACGTGAAAAGTGAACGAACCCTGATGATGAATGTGAAACTACTGTTCTCCAAATTGTTCAAGCGCAACGCCAACCAACCGAATGTTGTGAAAGAGCCCGTTCGAAAACCTAAATATGATAAACGCGAGCGGGAACTTT
Organism: Cyclobacteriaceae bacterium; assembly: GCA_036771215.1. Lineage (GTDB taxonomy): Bacteria > Bacteroidota > Bacteroidia > Cytophagales > Cyclobacteriaceae > ELB16-189. Next base: position 14,193 of record DAIPHR010000067.1, on the reverse strand, counting down.
GGAAGGATTTATATCATTAGGTATACATGAACTGGAAACACCTTACCACGCTGGACGAACTTGAGCAGGCCCGGGAGCAGTCATTCAACCACCCGGTTTTGTTTTTCAAACACAGCACCACGTGCTCCATCAGCCGCACCGCGTTAGACCGGCTGGAGCGAAACTGGGCGACCGGGCAAGTACCTGACCTCGAGGCTTTTTTTATTGACCTGAAACGGTTTCGGGATGTTTCCAACGCAGTAGCCGAGCAAATGGGTGTGGCTCATGAGTCACCGCAAGCCATCGTGATTCAGCAGGGGAAGGTGGTCTATCATGCCTCGCATTTTTCGATCGATTGGAGTGACTTGCTGCGCGCTGCGCGTACAGGCGTCAAAAATTAAATTCTACGGTTTGCTTTACATCTGCGCCCAGGCTAAGGGCCACGGGGCAGGTTAAGGCGGCCCGCTGGAGTTTAAGCTTTTGCTCGGGCGTTGCCGCCAGGTTTTCCTGGATAAACCGAATCTGAATCTCTCCGATCTTTCGCGGGTTGGCGGTCATAATTTTAACAATCTCGGAGCGGAGTCCCGTCAACGCAATGCCCTCACGCTCGGCTACAAAACCCATCAACGTCATCATGCAACTGCTTAAGGCGGCACAGGCCAGGTCGGTTGGGCTAAACGCTTCACCCCGCCCGTTATTATCGGGTGGCGCATCCGTCACCACCCGATTTCCGGATTTTAAGTGCTGAACCTGTGTACGCAGTCCGCCCAAATACTCGCCTTTCATCGAAACCATGGAACCGGGTTACAATTTTTGTGTTACAATATTAACCTTTAAATTTCGCTTTCTGCCGAGCATGAAAATACGCCTGTTTTGTCTGGTTCTTGTATCCGCCTTTTTTACGATAGTTCAGGCGCAGCCCAGCGATACATACGAATACAACTCGGAATTCACATGGGGAATCAACAAGAATTCTTCGGGTGGCCTCATTGGCGGGCTGGTGTTCAAAAAAGCCCGGAAACTGGATGATCGGATGCTGGAAACGTTTGGCCTGGAAATTATGAATGTTAAGCATCCGCAGGAGGTGCGGTATAACTCCTTTCAAACGGGCAACCTTTTCATTTACGGAAAAAGTAACTACCTCTATGCCATCCGCCTGCAATATGGGCGCGACTTTATATTGTTTACAAAAGCTCCCCAGCAGGGTGTTGAAATCAAGGCAGTGGGCGCCCTTGGGCCGTCAATCGGCATCGTGGCTCCCTATTTTATTGAGCGATCCCTCGATGGTAACAGTCTTTTCTCTACTGTTCGGGAGCAGTACGATCCAAACAATCCCAAGCACATTTTTCCAAACATTCTGGGTACAGGCGGGCTGCTGGAGGGCATCGGCAGTTCACAAATTCAGTTTGGCGGAAACATCAAACTGGGGTTCAATTTTGAACTTGGTACATTTAAAACGCAGGTAACCGGTTTTGAAGTGGGTATGCTGCTGGACGCCTATCTGAATAAAATTGAGTTGATGCCGAGCACCAATAATTATTCGGTTTTCCCCACGGTGTATTTCACCCTGTTCTACGGCACCCGGAAATAGGGCCAAAAAATTTGGCCTTTTTTGTGACGGGTTGGGCACGCGCGCATTCAATTATTATATTTGGAACTCTAAACAGTGGAAGAATGGAAGTTAAAAAGACCAAAAAAGCCGATTTAACCAAAAAAACAGGGCTTTTTTTCAGCATCGGATTGCTGGTGACTATGTCGATCGTGTTGTATGCATTTGAGCGGAAGCAGTACGATGACAACCTCATCGAATTGCAGGGCAAAAATGCCAACACTTTTGAAGAGGTTATTGAAGTGCCGCCCACCGAGCAACCCCCGCCACCGGCACCTGTCATACAGCAGCCGCAAATTGTGGAAGTGCCGGATGAAGAAGAAATCAAGGAAGATATCCAGATTAAATTTGACACCGAGGTAACGGAAGATACCAAAGTGGAAGACGTGATCGTAGAAACGAAAGTTGAAGAAGAAGACACCGAGCAAATCTTTTCAGTGGTAGAGGAATCAGCCGCCCCCAAGGGTGGTATGCAAGCTTTTTACAAGTATATTGGTGAAAAAATGAAGTACCCCGCTCAGGCCAAAAGGATGGGTGTTGAAGGCCGGGTGTTCGTGCAATTTGTGGTTGAGCGCGATGGCCGCCTTACCGATGTGAAAGTGGTAGACGGCCGTGGCATTGGCGCAGGTTGCGATGAAGAGGCCGTGCGCGTGGTACAAAGTGCTCCGGCCTGGAATCCGGGTAAACAACGTGGTAAAGCTGTTCGTCAGCGATACACGATTCCGATCAACTTTAAGCTGGGATAAACCTCCTGTTGCAGAATCAAAAAAGCCTCGCCAACTGCGGGGCTTTTTTCATAGCAGCACCCCCAGCACCAATCCTAAAACAATGACCAGCCAAGAGGGAATTTTGGTAAACAACAAAAGGCTGAATGTGCCAAAGGCAAAACTGAAGTTAAGAATACTCATGTCCAACGGCTGGAACAACAAAACGGCTGCAGCCGCTACCAGCCCGGTGTTAGCCGCGTTTAACCCCTCCAATGAAGCACGAATGGGGCGGAATTTTTTCAAGCTTTCCCAGATGCGGATCACAAAAAACACCAGAAATGTTCCAGGTAAGAAAACACCAGCAGCAGACATGAACGCGCCCAGCACCTGCCCGCTTATGCCGTAGTCGCGCATGGACAATGCCCCCAGGTAAGAACTGAACGAGAATACGGGCCCGGGTAATGCCTGCACAAAGGCATAACCGGTCAAAAACTCCTGGTGTGATGTGGGGTGATGCAAGGGCTTCGCATACTGAACAAACTCGCTATGCAAAAGGGGAGCCAGCACCTGACCCCCACCAAAAACCAGACTGCCGTTACGATAAAAGTTTTCAAATAATTTGATTGGCAGCGCCTGTGTAATTCCGCCCAGTGCAGCAGCCACAAGTAAGACTCCCGCCCACAGCAGAAAATTTGACCATGGCACATCCATCTTTACCTTTTCTTCTTTGGGGTGCGCGCGATACTTCAAGGCCGTCAGCGCCCCGGCCGACAGAAGAATAAAAGGCAGAATAAACGGACTGGGAAAAATGAATGATACAACAGCGGCCAGAAGCATGATCACTACCCCTGCTTTTGTTCGTACTGTCTTGAGCCCGATGGAGTACGCAGCAAAAGCAATAAACCCGACTGCCATCGGCTGAATGAACTTGGTGAACCCGAGCGAAACATTCTGTGAGGCAAAAAGGCTGATGGCAATACCCGCAACTGTCATGATCACGACAGAGGGTAGCATCCACAGCAGCAGCGTGAGGTAGGCCAGATTAGGGCCACCCAATTTATAGCCGATGGCCGTTAACGTCTGGGTGGAGGTGGGCCCGGGCAATACCTGACACAACGCATTCAGCTCAATCAATTCACCTTCTGATATGTACTTCCCTATGTCTACCAGCCGATGTTGAAAATGAGCAATATGGGCCTGGGGGCCTCCAAAACAGGTGATGGAGAGATACGCCACCTCCCGAAGGAATACCCGGTATCGGATGCGCTGTATCATCCGGAGCGTTCTATTTTTTTAGTCCGATTTCTCGAAGACGCTGATTGAGGAAGTCACCTGCCGTAATATCATCCCAAAGCTTGGGATGTTGCGCATCAACGCAGGCCGGGAGGGCGGCCAGGCTCATTTCACTACGTGGGTGCATAAAAAACGGGATGGAGTAGCGAGGTGTGTTCATTGCCTCGCGCGGTGGATTCACAACACGATGGATGGTTGACTTCAATTTCTTATTGGTCAGGCGCTCGAGCATGTCACCAACGTTTACCACCAGTTGTTCAGGCAGTGCGGTAATGGGTATCCACTTTCCATCGCGTCTAAGTACCTGCAGTCCATCGGCACTGGCACCCATCAGCAAGGTGATCAGGTTTATATCACCGTGTTCGGCTGCCCGAACGGCATCGGCTGGTACGGCATCCGGATTCTCAATCGGGAAATAGTGAATAGGCCGTAGAATACTGTTACCAAATTTTACCTTCCGGTCAAAGTAACGCTCTTCCAAACCCAGGTATAATGCAATTGCTCTCAGCATTTGTACTCCGGTTTGTTCAAGCCTGCGGTACACCTCCAATCCGATTTCCTTCATCTCGGGCACTTCAGCCGGCCACACGTTATCCGGGTACTCGTGCTTAACCGGATCGTGCGGATCGGTAACTTCTTGCCCAACATGATAAAATTCCTTGAGGTCTCCGGTGTTACGGCCTTTGGCGTGTTCTTTCCCTTTGCCGATGTAGCCGCGCTGGCCGGCCAGGCCCGGAATCTCATATTTCTGCTTAACGGCATCCGGCAAGGCGTAAAACTTTTTGATGGCCGCGTAAAGGCGCGAGGATAACTCATCGGTGAGATAGTGATTTCGAATGGCCACAAACCCGATATTATGGTAGGCGGTTCCGAGCTCATCAACAAATTTTTTCCGCTTTTGCGGATCGCCCGAGGTGAAGTCAGCCAAATCCAGCGAGGGTATGGTGTCATATAGGATTTCGGCCATGGCAGTGGTTTGGAGGGTATGGCAAGCTACAGAATTTTGCCTAATTTTAACGAAGGCATGGTTTTTGCCTACATTCACGAACCAACTTAAAACGGGATGGACAGAAGAACATTTGTTGAGCAATCGGTGAAACTGGCGGCCTTCACGGCTGTGGCAGGACCCGTGTTGGGTGCGCCCTTGGCCGCACTGTCTTTTTCGCAGGTACCTCTGCCCTATGCCAAAGACGCCCTGGAGCCGTCAATCGATGCAATGACGATGGATATCCATTACAGTAAGCATCATGCCGCCTACGTGAAAAATGTGAATGATGCCATAAACGAGGAAAAAATTACGGATGCTTCGGAGGTAGACTTTTTTTCGAACATTCAGAAATACTCGGCTAAGGCACGCAACAATGGTGGTGGCGCCTGGAACCACAATTTCTTCTGGCTCAATCTCGCGCCCGCGCAAGCCGGCACGGCACCGGGCGGAAAGATATTGGATGCCATTAATGGATCGTTCGGTTCATTCGATAAGTTCAAAGAGCAATTCACCCAGGCTGCGATGACGCGTTTTGGATCAGGCTGGGCGTGGCTGGTGAAAGAAGGAAACCAGTTAAAAGTGGGCAGCACACCCAACCAGGATAATCCGTTGATGAGTGTGAGCGATCTCAAGGGTACTCCTTTGTTGGCTTTGGACGTTTGGGAACACGCCTATTATCTGAAATACCAGAACAAGCGAAATGAGTACGTGGCCAACTGGTGGAACGTGGTGAACTGGAATGAAGTGGCAAGCCGCTTAGGCTAACTCCATCACACTTTTCTCAATAATGTCGCAGCACTCGTGCAACTGCTCCTCCGTGATTACCAGAGGCGGTGCCAGTCGAATGATATTCCCGTGTGTGGGTTTGGCTAACAAGCCGTTGGCTGCAAATTTCAGGCAGAGGTTCCAGGCTGTTTCACTTTCGGGCGTATCATTGATGACAATCGCATTCAACAGCCCCTTACCGCGCACCAGCTTTACCCATTTGGTTTTCTGAGTCAGCCGGCCCATGCGCTGGCGGAAGATTTGCCCGAGTCGGTCCGCATTTTCTGCCAATCGTTCATCTTTTACTACTTCGAGGGCCTCCATGACGATGGCTGCCGCAAGGGGGTTGCCACCAAATGTTGAACCGTGCTCGCCCGGTTTGATCACCAGCATAATGTCATCATCGGCTAACGCAACCGAAATAGGAAACACGCCACCGGAAAGCGCTTTCCCTAAAATCAGAATATCGGCACGAACGCCCTCATGGTCACTGGCCAGCATTTTTCCTGTTCGGGCGATACCGGTCTGGATTTCATCCATCATTAGCAGTACGTTGTATTTTTTACAAAGGGCAGCGGCAGCCGCCAGATAACCTTCTGCCGGCACATAAACCCCGGCCTCCCCCTGAATCGGCTCAATCCATAAGCCGCACACGTTCGGGTTGGCAAGCGCCTTCTCCAGCGCAGGCGCATCATCATAATCCACAATCTCAAATCCGGGCATAAACGGACCGAACCCTTTGCGGGATGATGGATCGGTTGAAGCCGAAATAATGGTGGTCGTGCGGCCATGAAAGTTCTTGCGGGCCGCCACAATCACGGCTTCATTCTCCGGAATATTCTTTTTCGTGTATCCCCATTTGCGAGCCAGCTTGATAGCCGTTTCGTTGGCTTCCGCTCCACTGTTCATAAACAGCGCCTTGTCGTAGCCGAACGTTTCACATACGTACTTTTCGGCCAGCCCGAGTTTATCATTATAGAAGGCACGGGAGGTAAGCGTCAATTCCTTTGCCTGTTGCACCAAAGCCTGAATAATGCGGGGGTGGCAGTGTCCCTGGTTAACAGCACTGTAGGCAGAAAGGAAATCGAAATAGCGTTTTCCCTCAACATCCCACAGATGCACACCTTCACCTTTACACAATACCACCGGTAGCGGATGATAATTATGGGCTCCGTATTCATCTTCCAGGGCGATGGCCTGTTGACTTCGGTTGATCGTTTCCACCATACTTACTGGGATTTGGGCTGTAAGGTAGCTAAATCCAATCAGAACAACGGATGTTACCAGTGGTGTAAAAGCAATCGCCAAACCGATGAGCAAATTGTATCTTAGCCATACAATCAATCGAATATGAAGAACCTTGTTTCAATAATTCTCTGCCTGAGCCCAATATTGGGCCATGCTCAAAACCGCGATACGTTCGACCCCAGGGTAACCGAACTTTGGGACCCAAAACCAAAGCAGGTCACGGCCATGCCCCTTCTGTTGGCGGCACCCTCAGATGCCATTCTGCTTTTTAACGGTAAAGATCTCAGCGAATGGACTTCAGGCGATGGCAGCCCTGCACAATGGGAAGTGAAAGATGGGGCGATGACTGTGGTTAAAGGAAAAGGTGACATCAAAACTAAACGGCTATTTGGCGATGTACAACTGCACCTGGAGTGGCGAACGCCTGTTGTGATCGAAAGTGAGGGCCAGGGACGCGGTAACAGTGGTGTGTTTTTGCAGGAACGTTATGAATTGCAGGTGCTCGATAGCTATGAAAACACGACCTACTCTAACGGACAGGCAGGTTCAATTTACAAACAGCATATTCCGCTGGTAAACGCCACGGGCAAACCCGGTGAATGGCAGTCGTACGACATTATCTACACTGCACCCCGTTTTGGAGACAGCGGCCGATTGGTTACTCCAGCTTATATGACTGTTTTACACAACGGGGTAGTAATCCAAAATCACGCAGCCATTTGGGGCCCCACCGAATTTAAGGGCGTGCCGTTATATCTGGCGCACAGCAAGGGATCGATAAAACTGCAAGATCACGGTAACCCGGTGAGTTACCGGAATATCTGGCTACGCGAACTCTGAAGCCAGCACGCCTGAAATAGAAAAGGTCGCTTTGAGCAAGCGACCTTTTCTAAATTGCATGCTCTCAGCATTAATTATTCGGTAAGCTGGGCATTTCCACTTCGCCCTTGATGCGCAACGACACAAATCCTTCTTCCACGTTTGCTGTCACCGTTACAGATTTATCGAACGCCCCGCTGGACGCTGCACTGTAGGTAGCTTTGATAAAGCCTTTTCCGCCCGGCATTACGGGTGCCTTTGACCAATCGGGCGTAGTGCAGCCGCAAGACGCCTGAACGTTCGTAATTACCAGCGGTACCGAACCACTGTTGGTAAACGTAAACTCATGAGTAACGGGTACGCCTTGCTTAATTTTTCCAAAATCGTGCACCTGGGTAGTCCAGGTAAAGGCGGCTACATCGCCTTTTGGAGCTGTACCGGCAGCCACTTGCGCATAGGCAAAGGCCGCCACCAACATCCCAAAAACAAGCAAAAATGATTTTTTCATTTGGATTCTATATTTAACGGTTTAAAAATACGGGCTTATTAAAGAGAATACAAACCTACTTCCACTTTACCTGCGGTTTTGTTAACCAATTGGTAAATGCTGTTAACAACCTGTTAAAAGTCCCTTTTGAACGTCAAAAACGCGGTATTTTTACTGCGTGAGTCGATCCGCCCTTCGCTTCGTCATTGTATTGGCTGCCATGAGCATCGTTGGCATCGTGACTACCCAGGTTTACTGGGTGCGCAAAGCGTTCGACCTACGTGAAAATCATTTTTACCGCGATGTGAATACGGCACTGCCGAATGTCGCGCTCAAGGTGTACGAGGTAAACAAAACACCCTCGCCCAGTAACAATCCGGTTTCACAAATTTCCGGTAACTATTTTGTTGTTGCGCTTAATAGCCCGGTTGACGCGGGGCTTTTGGAATTTTTGTTAGTCAATGAGTTTGAGAAGCGCCACGTTACAGCCGACTTTGAGTATAGCATATACGACTGCATGGATAAATGCATGGTGGGCACCACCTATATTTCTCCGAAGAAAACGAAAGTTGCAGTTACGCTACCAGAGACTCCGAGACTGGAGACGGATGGCTACTATTTTGCGGTTCACTTTCCTTTCGTAACGGCCGACCTGATCAGTCAAATGGGCATCTGGGGCTTTTCCTCGGCCGTCATGCTGGTGGTGATTTTCTTTTTTGTTTACACGTTGCTGGTCATTCTCCGGCAAAAAAGACTTTCGGAGGTGCAGAAAGATTTTATCAACAACATGACCCATGAATTCAAGACTCCGATTGCAACCATTGCGCTATCAGCCGAAGTTTTGAAACAACCGGATATTATCGAAAACCCGGAACGACTTCAACTATACACGGCCATTATCGAAAAAGAAAATTCCCGCCTTCGCGACCAGGTGGAGCGGGTGCTACAAATCGCCACACTTGATCAACGGGAGGCCTCCCTCAAGTGCGATCAGGTCGATATGCACCAGGTGATCGAAGAGGCCACTAAACAGGTTCTGTCAACCCTTGAATGGCGGGCAGGCCAGCTGGTCAACGATTTGAAGGCGAAACAATTCGTTGTGGCAGGCGACCCTCTTCATCTGGGCAATATCATTCGCAATCTTCTGGATAATGCCGTCAAATACAGTTTGGATACGCCCGTAGTAAAAGTTGTTACCGCTAACCGCAACGAAAAACTGTTGATCTCCGTATCCGACAAGGGAATGGGCATCTCAACCGAAGATCAAAAACGAGTTTTTGAACAGTTTTACCGGGTACACACGGGCAATGTGCACGATGTGAAGGGATTCGGGCTGGGCTTGTATTATGTCAAACGAATGGTTGAACTTCACCAGGGCCGGGTTTCGGTTGAGAGCCGGAAGGGCGAAGGAACCACATTCACCATTGAACTTCCGCTCACGGCATGATCAACGGTGGTCACAAGCGCATTCTCCTGGTTGAAGACGATCCCAGCCTCGGGTTTGTCATGAAAGACAACTTGTCGCGTAAGGGGTTTGAAGTGACCTTATGCACGGATGGCTATTCGGGACAACAAACGTTTCAGAATCACCTGTTCGATCTATGCATTTTTGATGTTATGCTGCCGAGGCAGGATGGATTTGCTTTAGCGGAAGCCGTGCGCTCCAAAAATCAGGAGGTCCCCATCCTGTTTGTGACGGCCAAAGGCATGCTGGAGGATCGGCTTTCGGGCTTCAAAGCCGGAGGTGACGATTACATTGTGAAGCCATTTAGCATGGAGGAGCTATTGCACCGGATCGATGTGTTTCTTAAGCGGTCGATCATCGCAGCTCCGCCCAACGTCCGTTACTCGATTGGCAGCTACGAATTCGATTGCCAGAACTTAACGCTTACACAGGCTGGCCAGGAAAAGGTATTAACACAAAAGGAGGCCGAGGTACTCAAACTGCTGTGCCGCCACCAGGATCGGGTGTTGAAACGCGAAGAAATCTTAAAGGCTGTTTGGGGAGACGATGATTACTTCATGGGTCGCAGTATGGACGTGTTCATTTCGAAATTACGGAAGTACTTAAAAAGCGACCCGCGCATTCAGATTACCAACTACCATGGGGTAGGTTTCCGCCTGGAGCTACACGACTAGCTCATTACTTCCCGCAGCACGGCTACCGATTTCATTTCGCCAAACCCTTCCAGGTGGCCCCGAAAGAACAACAATAACTCATCGAGCAGCACTCTCCGCTGTGCCTGGTTTAGCTTTACCTGGGCATGATCGGAGGCCCCCAATAACTGCTTTAACGACTCCTCGCCCGCGTCATCCAGCCATCGCCCTTCCAGTATCTCCTGTGGGGCATGGGCGCCAAAACCTAAATGACGGGCAAGCTGGACAAGAAAATAAAGGTGAAAATTCTCCGGTACATCCGTTTGATCAAGCGCGACCAACGACTCCATCAGGAACGTTGCCAGTTCCTGTGTATGACTTTGCTCCCGTACCGCTTTGTTCATCACTTCGTCCAGGAAAAGCGCGATAGAGGTTTTCCGCATATCCCTGCCAATGTGTTGGTACGCATACCAACAACGTGCTTCTTTGATGCGCATGATATTTCCATGCTCTTTGTGATACACCACCATATCGAGTAGCGTCAACGGCTGATAGAGGGCAGCCTTTCCTTTGGCTGAACGGCTGCGCACACCATTCACCAAATAGCTTTGCAATCCGAAGGCCTCTGTAAAAACATTAACAATCACCGAGGTATCCCCGAAACGGGTCATCCGAAAAACGACACCACGGGTTTTATGAATCATGTGTTATTGGGCATCCCGCGCTTTCATTCCATCTACAAAAGCCTTTCGGCTTCTTGCCTCATAGGCATCCTTTTCACCCAGCAATACTTTGGACTTATCGTCTGCAAGGCGAAATGAAAAGGAAGCGAGTTCCCCGGTTTGCGCACATATCGCATGTACTTTGGTGACAAATTCGGCTACGGCCAGCAAGAATGGCATGGGCCCAAACGGTTTGCCTTCGTAGTCCATATCCAGCCCAGCCACAATCACACGTTTACCGCTGTTGGCCAGTTTGTTACAAACCTCCACAATCGAGTCATCGAAAAACTGCGCTTCGTCAATACCCACCACATCACAATCGCCCGCCAGCAGCAGGATATCGGAAGCAAATTGAACCGGGGTTGAACGAATTTCGCGTTCCGCATGCGATACAATCTTCTGCTGGTGATAGCGCTTGTCAACTGCAGGTTTAAAGATCTCGACTTTTTGCCGGGCAATCAGCGCCCGGTTGAGCCTGCGGATCAGTTCTTCGGTTTTGCCCGAAAACATGCAACCGCAAATCACCTCAATCCAACCGCTGCGGTGAGGCTCCTGCGGATTCGGCAGCCGGGGTTCAACAAACATGTGTGCAAATTAGGCAAACCCCGTGTTTTTGCCACACCGGGTGGTTTTTTGGGGTTACCGCCAATCGTTATCTTTACCGGCATGGACGAAAAAATCAGTATAAAGGCCCTGGACGACTACAGTGATGACTATGCCAGCAAGGTAACCGCAGGCTTTTTCGCTCAAGATGCCCGTATCTCCGGCCCGGAAATTTTAAAGCTTTCAGGTGTTGCTCAGGTTAATCTCTTTATCGTAAGTGAACTGCTGAATGCCTGGAAGCACGAATTGCAGAAATTGCGCAGTCCCTATTTCGACTATACGCACCCGGATGTAGCTGCCGAATTATCGAAATTTCAAAACCTGCTGTCGAACCATATTTCCATTTCGCGGGAAAACTTTCAACCTCTGTTAAAAAAAGCCACCCGTCAAACACTTTACCTGATTCTTGATCCCTATGATTTCTACGCGCGTGTGCTGGAAAAGCCCGGTCGGGATCAGTTGGATGTGGACGAATTAAAGCAGGAGGTGAAGTACCTTCGAATAAACCGGGCACCGCTTGAAAAACTATTACAGAACATTGAGGTGAGTAACCGGGCCACCATCACCAGCGGAGAAGCATTCAGCCTGCTTGACAAGATTCTGGAAGAGGTGAACTTTGCTCCCGAAGACGTAGAGGGTTATATCTCCAAATTCAGCGAAGTGGTGCCCGTTCCGTTCGAGCGTTTCTACGATGCGCCCGTTAAAGCAAAAAAGCCAAAGGCGCTACCGGCAGTTGCCACCGCGCCCCTGTTTGAGGAGCCCCTACCGGAAACGAGAGGTTCATTGGCCGATAGCTTTCAAAAAGAAAAAGTGCGGAAGATCAAAGAGAGCCTGACCATTAATCAGAAATTCATGTTCACCAAGATTCTTTTTCATGGCGACTTTGAAATTTTTACCCAGGCCATTGACCGGCTGGATTCCTTTGACAATCTCCATCAGGCATTGAAATACATCGAGGCATCATACCCGGAATGGGATCTGGAAAGCGAGGAATACGAAGAGTTTCTGAATATCTTGAAGATGCGGTACGCCTAAATCCGCTGCAGTACCTCGCCCCGGTGAGAATCCAATTTCAGGAGAACGAAAAGCAATACGGTGAAACCCCACAGGGACGAACCACCGTAGCTAAAAAAGGGTAGCGGAATTCCAATTACCGGAAAAAGCCCGATGGTCATTCCAATATTAATTGTGAAATGAAAGAAAAAGATGACCAGCACACCATAGGCATACGCACGTGTAAACCGGTTTTTTTGTCGCTCCGCCAAATGAACAATACGCAAAAGTAATGCAACAAAAAGGCTCACCACCAAAAACGTTCCCACCCAGCCGTGTTCTTCACCGATGGTACAGAAGATAAAATCTGTGCTTTGCTCCGGTACAAAGTCAAACTTGGTTTGCGTTCCCTCCAAAAATCCCTTACCCCAAAAACCTCCGCTGCCGATGGCAATCTTGGATTGCGTCACATTCCAGCCATATCCCAGCGGGTCAGCATCGGGATTAATGAGTGCCTTAACTCGGTTTTGTTGGTGGGGTTTCAGTACATCCGTGATCACGTAGTCCACACTGGCAATTACACCGGATATCATAAGAGCACCCACTGAAACCAAGGCGATGCGTCCCACTTTCTTTTTACCGAGCAAGATGATTACCAACGCGATAAGAGCTACACCTGCATACAGGTAAATTTGATTGGGTACAAGCAAGGTCAAGATAAAAATCACTGCTGCACCGACACCCAAAATGATGAGGAAAGGCGACATACCCTCGCGGTAAAAAACCAAAATGAAAGATGTAAACACAAGAGCTGTCCCGGTATCTTTTTGAAGTAAAATGAGTGCCATGGGCAGCCCGATAATAAAAAACAGCACCGCCTGATTTCGAACATTGTCCATCTTAAACCCCACGGTGGCAATGTATTTGGCAACTGCGAGTGTGGTGATAAATTTGGCAAACTCCGAGGGCTGCACGCCAAACGGCCCAATGCCGAGCCAGGCTTTGTTGCCGCCCACTTCCTTGCCAATCACCGGCACCAGCACAAGCAGTATGACAATTAAACCATAGCCAACATAAGCGAAGGCTTCATAGAAACGAAGGTCCATGATAACAATCACCATGATAATGATGAACGAGGCCCCGATGAAAATCAATTGCCGGCCCGAATTAAGGCTGAGATCCCAGATGCTGCGACCTGCTGCTTCATCGTACACCACCGCATAGATATTGAACCAACCCATCGCAATCATCATCAGGTAGATCAGAATGGTAACCCAATCCAAGTTGCTGATTTCGTTTCGTCTCATCAGTCAAATTTTCCGGTTAACACATAGGCCTCCATCAACGGTCGCTGGGTTTTGCCCAGCAGATACTTTTCAATCATGAGACTGGCAATCGATGCGGCAGCACGCCCGCCAAAACCGGCATCCTCTACATACACTGCGATGGCAATTTTTGGATTTTCACGGGGTGCAAAACAAATAAACACCGCGTGGTCTTTCAGTGGCGGCTCGTTCTGAACCGTTCCGGTCTTGCCGCAAATCACAATATCCTGAAGCTTGGCCCGGTACGAGGCCGTTCCCGACTCGACTACTTCTTGCATGGCATCAACGGCAACATTAAAAAAGGAAGAGTCGATGGTTGTATAGTGCCTTTCCAGAAACTGCGGCAAAGGTTTGCCGTCTTTACCAATAGCCTTGACCATATGGGGCGTATAAAAAAATCCCCGATTGGCAATTGTAGCTGCAAAGTTAGCCATTTGCAGGGGTACAACGAGGTTTTCGCCTTCACCAATCGAGAGAGAAAAAATGTTTGAGAATTTCCAGGCCGTGCTACGGTATGCCTTGTCGTAATAGCGGGGCGTGGGAATCAAACCTTCTTTT
>DAIPHR010000066.1:5679-14686 GCA_036771215.1 Cyclobacteriaceae bacterium | reverse complement strand
AATATGATGAAGTTTATCGGCAAGTCGCTCAACACCCAAAACGACATAGCAGAAAACATTTACATTTTTGATGCCCCCGAACTGGCTTGGGATGATGAGTACCTGGATAAGATTCAAAAGGGTTTGATGAAGCACTTTGCCCTGCGCGTACGTTTCAGCGAGATCGAATACACCTTGCGCATTATTGAAGATAACCTACACGTTTTCCGCGAAATCTCTCACCAGCGCGAAAGCAGTCTGCTCGAATGGATCATCATCCTATTGATCCTCGTGGAAGTAATCGATATGATCGTGACGAGAGTGTTCTGACTCCGAACCCCTACATGACTACCCCGCACCACCATCACCGGCAGCCACCTCATACGAGCTCACCATAGCGGAGAAGTACTCGCGGTTCATCCGGGCGATGTTGGTAATCTTGATTCCTTTCGGGCATTCGGCCTCGCAAGCCCGCGTATTGGTGCAGGCACCAAAGCCTTCGGCATCCATTTGCGCCACCATCTTCTCCACGCGCTCCTTGCGCTCGGGCTTGCCTTGCGGCAATAAAGCGAACTGGGAAACTTTCGCGCTCACAAACAACATAGCCGAAGCATTCTTACAGGCCGCTACACAGGCGCCACAACCGATGCACTGGGCAGCATCCATGGCTTCATCGGCAATCTTCTTCGAAATCGGAATTTCGTTGGCATCGGGCACACCACCGGTGTTGACACTAATAAAACCCCCTGCTTGTTGAATTCGGTCAAATGCCGACCGATCAACCATGAGGTCCTTAATGATCGGAAAAGCCGTTGCGCGCCAGGGCTCAATGGTGATGGTTTCACCATCGCTGAACGTGCGCATGTGCAACTGGCAGGTAGTAGTTTGTAAAGGCCCGTGAGGGCGTCCATTGATATACAGGCTGCACACTCCGCAAATTCCCTCACGGCAGTCATGATCGAAGGTCACCGGCTCTTCACCCTTCTTGATCAAGTCCTGATTCAATACATCAAGCATCTCCAGAAAGGACATATCGGGGGAAACGTGCCCTAATGTATAGGTTTTGAATTGCCCCTTTGTTGCCGGGCTGGTCTGGCGCCAGATTTTCAGTGTAATCTTCATAATTCAATGTGTTGAGGTGCTCAGGTGGAGAGGTCTTGAAATACATCCCTATTTCAAGACCTCAACACCTTCATACATTTATTTATAGCTTCGTTGCGTTAACTTCACATTCTCGAAACGTAGTTCTTCTTTGTGAAGGTTTTCGGGTTGGTTTTCACGGGTGTACTCCCAGGCCGCTACGTAAGCAAATGCGTCATCATTACGTTTGGCTTCGCCTTCTTCGGTTGCTGACTCCTCGCGGAAGTGACCTCCGCAGGATTCATTGCGGTTAAGTGCATCGTCAATCATAAGTTCACCCAGTTCCAGGAAGTCGGCCACGCGACCCGCCTTTTCCAGCTCCTGATTCAGTTCATTGGCTGAACCCAGCACACTCACATTGGTCCAGAATTCGGAACGCAAGTCCTGAATCATCTTCTTTGCTTTCGTCAACCCAGTTTCGCTGCGCGACATGCCACAATACTCCCACATGATCAACCCCAGCTGACGATGGAATTCATCGACTGTCTTGTTGCCCTTAATACTCAACAGGCGGTCAACACCGGCCTTCACGTTCTCGATGCCTTCCGTAAAGGCCGGATGGTCCGTAGCGATCTTATCGTTCCAGCCAATGGTAGCCAAGTAGTCACCGATTGTGTAGGGGATCACGAAATACCCATCGGCCAGACCTTGCATCAGCGCACTGGCCCCGAGCCGGTTAGCACCGTGGTCGGAGAAGTTGGCCTCTCCGAGTGCATACAAACCGGGTACTGTAGTCATCAAATTATAATCAACCCATAAGCCGCCCATCGTGTAGTGCACGGCCGGAAAAATCATCATGGGAACTTCATACGGGTTATCGCCTGTAATTTGCTGGTACATGTCGAACAGATTGCCGTACTTTTGCTCAATCACCTTGCGGCCATCGCGCTTAATGGCATCGGAGAAATCCATGAACACCGCCAGCCCGGTTGGGCCTACTCCGCGACCTTCGTCACACACCGTTTTCGCATTGCGTGAAGCCACATCGCGGGGCACTAAGTTTCCAAATGAAGGATACTTGCGCTCCAGGAAATAATCACGGTCTTCCTCTTTGATATTGGCCGCCTCTTTCGCCTTCAACCCTTTTACGGCTGTTTTGGGAACCCACACGCGCCCATCGATGCGCAGTGACTCTAACATCAGAGTCAACTTCGATTGTTGATCACCAGAAACCGGAATACACGTGGGATGAATCTGCGTAACGAAGGGGTTGCCAAAGAATGCACCCTTTTTATGGGCTCTCCAAGCGGCTGAAGCATTGCAGGCCTTAGCGCTGGTAGACAGATAAAACACGTTGGAATAACCACCTGTACACAGCAATACCGCATGAGCACTGTGGGCCTCCACCTTTCCTGTCACCAAATCACGGGTAATGATACCGCGCGCTTTTCCATCCACCACGATTACATCCAGCATTTCGGATCGGGTGTACATTTTCACTTTGCCGTTGGCAATCTGGCGGTTGAGTGCACCGTAGGCCCCCAGCAACAACTGTTGTCCGGTTTGGCCGCGGGCATAAAACGTGCGCGATACTTGTGCTCCGCCAAATGAGCGGTTGGCCAGTAACCCGCCATACTCGCGGGCAAACGGCACGCCCTGTGCTACACACTGGTCAATAATGTTAACACTAACCTCCGCCAGGCGGTGTACGTTGCCTTCACGTGCACGATAATCTCCTCCTTTAATGGTGTCATAAAACAAGCGGTAAACACTATCGCCATCATTTTGATAGTTTTTGGCGGCATTAATACCACCTTGTGCAGCGATGCTATGGGCCCTCCGCGGACTATCGTGATAGGTAAACGCTTTTACATTGTAGCCCAGCTCGCCCAGCGAGGCGGCTGCAGAAGCGCCTGCAAGGCCGGTACCCACAATGATAATATCGTACTTACGCTTGTTGGCCGGGTTTACCAGCTTGAGGTTGAACTTGTGGCGCGTCCACTTCTCACCAATCGGACCTTCCGGAACTTTAGAATCGAGCTTCATGAGCCTTGTTGTTTTCTTTTGTTTAACTTTTTTCGACTTACGAGAAGTACATCTTCAACGGAATGAAGGCAAAGCCTGCCGGTACCAGTACGGCAAACACCTTTCCAACCACGTTAATAACACCGTTATATTTCAAGTGGTTTAAGCCCAAAGTTTGAAAAGCGCTGGCAAATCCGTGCCACAGATGGAACGCGATGGCGGCCATACAGAATACATAAAGCCCCACATACCACTCTTTTTGAAACCACATGTCAACCAGCGAATACAAGTCACGAACCGGCTTTCCATCGTAGTCCAGCGTGGTGATGTTGCCCCAGTACCCGTGCATCTGGGCCCAAAAATGGTAGAGGTGGATTACGATAAACGCCAGGACGAGGGTGCCTAAAATGCCCATGTTCCGCGATGTCCAATGCGAGGACTTGCCACTGAGCACGGCATAGCCTTCCGGGCCTCGGGCCTTTCGGTTTTTGATCGTGAGTGCAATGGCCATAAACGTATGTAGTAAAATGAAAAAGAAATTGCCCTTCGAGACAACCTGAATGAGCGCATTGGTACTCATAAACTCGGCATAGATGTTAAAGGCACGGCCTCCGTCATCTTTCAGCAATTGGAGGTTGCCCGCCAGGTGAACAGCCAGAAACAAGATGAGAAACAAACCCGTGAGGGCCATGAGCAGCTTGCGACCCAGGGTGCTCGTGAACATGTCAACAATCCACTTCATAAAAAGGAGTTATCCGGTTTTGGTCAAAGTTAGGGCCCCATCCGATAACCACCAAGGTGTTGGAGATAATTGATCAATACCTCACCCTGAACAAAAACGCAATCCGCAGGGGCAGCAGAACCGCTCTCAAACCAACGCTGAGGGTTCAGTTCTTTCAGGCACCAAACCCGGCTTGCAAAGCAACCACAACCCGATTTGCCGGCAGCCCGGCTCAAGCCCAAAAAACCTGAACCTAAAGGGCCAACCCACCGGATGAAACAAAACAGGGCATGGTTTCTATTCATTTGATAATCAGTTGACTATCGGCCAAACTGCAATTGTACCCGAATGTTTTCACCCGAACTTTTCTAGTATCAGAAATGCGGAAATTCCTAATTTGCACATCCACTACGAACTGACATGTACCTGATTTTTGATACGGAAACCACGGGGGTTCCGCACAATAAGACTGCGCCCATCACCCACCTGAACAACTGGCCACGCGTGGTGCAACTCGCCTGGCAGTTGCACGATGCCCGCGGCAAACTGCTGTCACACCATAATTATATTGTGCGGCCCGATGGCTTCGACATTCCCTTCAAAGCCGAGCAAATACATGGCATTTCCACCAGGCGGGCGCAGGAAGAAGGCATTGGCCTGGATGAAGTGCTGAAACACTTCCGCGCGGACCTGGCCAAAACCCGCGTGCTGGTGGGACACAACATCGAGTTCGACATCAACATACTCGGTGCGGAATTGATCCGGCAGCAACTGCCCACGGAAGAATTTCTTGCCCTCGAAAAGATTGACACCGGCCTTGTTTCCATCGACTACTGCCAGCTGGGCGGTGGCCCTGGCGGCAAACTGAAAATGCCGCGCCTTACCGAACTGCATCAAAAGCTTTTCGGCAAAGGGTTTGACGATGCGCACGATGCCAGCTACGATGTAGCCGCCACGGCTCGCTCGTTCTTCGGCCTCATTCGCGAAAAAGTGGTGAAACCGGCCGAAGGTATTGCCCCGGCCGACATTACATACGAAGAGCCCAACCTGGAAGCGGGCAACAGCGCCAAACGCGAAAAGAAAAAGAAAGGCGACTATGCCGGCACGGCCACCGAAGGCGAACTCACCGAAGCCCCTTTTGTGCACCTGCACGTGCACACGCAGTACTCAGTGTTGCAGGCTACACCCGATGTGCAGGAACTGGTCGCAAAAGCCAAAGCCGAAAATATGAGCGCGGTGGCGCTTACGGACTTCGGTAACTTATACGGAGCTTTCAAGTTTGTCAGTGAATCGCTCAAACATCAGATTAAACCCATTGTGGGTTGTGAATTTTTTATTGCGGAAGAACGCAAGAAACTGAAATTCACAAAAGACAACCCGGACAAGCGGTACACGCAGGTACTGCTCGCCAAAAATAAGACCGGCTATCATAACCTGGCCAAGCTGAGTTCCATCGGCTTCATCGAAGGATTGTATGGCATTTACCCGCGCATCGACAAGGAATTGGTGAAGCAATACCGCGAAGGGTTAATGGCAACCACGGGCGGACTTGGCAGCGAAATTCCTTACCTCATCCTGCACGTTGGCGAACGCCAGGCCGAGGAAGCGTTCGTGTGGTGGCATACCCTGTTTGGTGCCGACTTCTACGCAGAGCTTAACCGCCACGGCATACCCGAAGAAGGCCGCGTGAACGACACGCTGCTGCGCCTCTGCGAAAAATATGGCGTAAAATACTTTGCCGCCAACGAAACGTACTACGTAGAAAAGGACGAAGCCAACGCCCACGATGTTCTGCTGTGCATCAAAGAAGGTGAATTCAAATCGACCCCCATTGGCGAAGGGCGCGGCACGCGCTACGGCCTGCCCAACAACAACTACTATTTCCGGCCGCAGGCCGAAATGAAAAATCTCTTTCGCGACCTGCCAGCAGCCATCGAAACCATCAGCGAAATAGTAGACAAGGTGGAAGCCTACGATCTTAAGCGCAACGTGCTCCTTCCTAAATTCGACATCCCGAAGGAATTCAAAACCGAGGATGACTACCTGCGACACCTCACCTATGAGGGCGCCAGGCGCAAGTACCCCGAGCTAACACAGGAAATTCAGGAGCGCCTTGACTTCGAACTGGAAACGATCAAAAAAACCGGCTACCCGGGTTACTTCCTCATCGTTCAGGACTTCACCGGCAAAGCGCGCGAGATGGGCGTGAGCGTGGGGCCGGGGCGGGGTTCCGCTGCCGGCTCCGCGGTTGCCTACTGCATTGGTATTACCAATGTGGATCCCATCGCGTATGACTTGCTCTTTGAGCGCTTCCTGAACCCGGACCGCGTGTCGCTGCCCGATATTGATATCGACTTTGACGATGAAGGACGAGATAAAGTATTGAACTACGTCATTGAAAAGTACGGGCATAGCCAGGTAGCGCAAATCATCACCTATGGTACCATGGCTGCCAAATCCTCCATACGCGATTGCGCGCGCGTGATGGAGCTGCCGCTGGCCGAGGCCAACAACCTGGCCAAGCTGATACCGGAACGTCCCGGCACGTCACTGGCCAAAGCCTTTGAAGAGGTACGCGAGCTGGCCGATATCAAAAAGGGTAATGACCTGAAAGCCCAGGTGCTGAACCAGGCCGTCATTCTCGAAGGTTCGCTGCGCAACACGGGCACCCATGCCTGCGGGGTAATCATTACGCCCGAGGACATGACCAAGCTGATACCCGTAGCCACGGCCAAGGACTCCACCATGCTGGTGACGCAGTTCGATAACAGCGTGGTCGAAAATGCCGGCATGCTGAAGATGGACTTCCTCGGGCTCACCACCCTCACCATCATCAAGACGGCCTTAAAAAATATTAAGCGCAGGCACGGCCTTGATATTGACATGGATCGGGTGCCGCTGGATGACGCCAAAACCTACCAACTGTACCAGCGGGGCGAAACCACT
The DNA here is from genome assembly GCA_036771215.1 of Cyclobacteriaceae bacterium. Taxonomy (GTDB): domain Bacteria; phylum Bacteroidota; class Bacteroidia; order Cytophagales; family Cyclobacteriaceae; genus ELB16-189. Next base: position 7,935 of record DAIPHR010000066.1, on the reverse strand, counting down.
GGAACGTTCCAGTTTGAAAGTGAAGGCATGCAGAGCTACCTGCGCCAACTGAAGCCGGATAAGTTCGAAGACCTCATCGCCATGAACGCCCTGTACCGGCCGGGGCCGATGGAATACATTCCCAACTTCATCGCGCGCAAGCACGGGCGCGAGGCCATCCGCTACGACTTGCCCGAGATGGAGGAGTTTTTAAAGGACACGTACGGCATCACGGTGTACCAGGAGCAGGTGATGTTGCTGTCGCAAAAGCTGGCCAACTTCAGCAAGGGCGATGCCGATGTGTTGCGCAAAGCGATGGGCAAAAAGCAGAAGGACGTGCTCGACAAGATGAAAGACAAGTTCATCGAGGGGTGCCGCACCAACGGCCATGACGAACGCGTGGCCGAAAAAATCTGGAAAGACTGGGAAGCCTTCGCGCAGTATGCCTTCAACAAATCGCACAGCACGTGCTACTCGCTGGTGGCCTACCACACCGCTTACCTCAAGGCCAACTACCCGGCCGAGTACATGGCGGCCGTGCTCACCCACTCACAGAGCAATCTGGAGAACGTCACGTACTTCATTGACGAAAGCCGCAAAATGGGCATCGAAGTGCTGGGTCCGCACGTGAATGAATCGGGCGTGTACTTTGAAGTGAACAAGGAGGGCAAGATTCGCTTTGGGCTGGGGGCCATCAAAGGCGCGGGCGATGCCGCGGTTGATGCCATGATTAAAGAGCGCGAGGCGCACGGCCCGTTTGCGTCCATCTTCGACTTCGCCAAACGCATGAGCAACCGGGCGGTGAATAAAAAAACATACGAGTGCCTGGCGCTGTCGGGCGCGTTCGATTGCTTCACCGAATTTCACCGCAGGCAATACGTGGCCGCGAAAGAGGGCGATGTATCGCTCACCGAAAAAATCACCCGCTATGCCGGCAAGGTGCAGCAGGAAGCGCAAAGTGCGCAGGCCAGCCTGTTTGGCGGCAGCACCGGCACCGAAATGCCGCCCCCGAAAGTAGACCCCATTGAACCATTCGGAGAAATTGAAAAGCTGCACTTCGAAAAAGAAGTAGTGGGCGTGTACATCAGCGGCCACCCGCTCGACAATTTCAAATTCGAGATGTCGGCTTTTTGCAATGCTCCCGTCTCGCTGCTCAACGACATCACCGCCTCCGAAGGCAAAGAATATAAAGTAGCCGGCATTGTGGCCAGCGTGGAGCACCGCATGACCAAAACCGGCAGGCCGTTCGGCAAACTCGTGCTGGAGGATTATTCCGGCAAAACCGAATTCACGTTGTGGAGCGATGACTACCTCAAGTACAAATCCTTCCTCATGCCGGGGTTGTTTTTGTACATCGAAGGCAACGTAGTGCGCAAGACCTGGGGCGAAATGAACCTCGAATTCAAAATCCGCAGCGTGGAGTTGCTCAACGAACTGGCCACCAAGCGCGTGCAGGGGCTGGCGCTGAAAACAGCACCCGAAGCCATCACGCTCGAGTGGGTGGCCCGCCTGGAGACCTTGTGCCGCCAGCATGCCGGCAAGGCCTCGCTCAAACTGGTGCTGCGCGATGAGGCGAGTGGTATTCAAACCGATGCCATAGCTCGACAGGCGCGCGTGCAGGCGCAAAACCCGCTGATCCAGCTACTGAATAAACTGGGCGAGGTAGGCGTGGTTACCGACAAGGGCGAAGTGCGCTGGCTTGGCGCCCTGCCCCTAAAAATCGAAACCGCCAAAACCGAAGTGGGAACAATTTCGCCTACCTTTGCGTTGGAACTGGCAGAACTTGAAAACTAATCACCTTTAATATCCGCACACATGGGAAAAGCTATTGAACTCACCGACTCCAACTTCGATCAAATCGTAAACAGCGACACGCCCGTATTGGTTGACTTTTGGGCCGAGTGGTGTGGGCCATGCAAAATGATTGGGCCGGTAGTAGAAGAATTGGCCAATGAGTATGAAGGCAAAGCCGTAGTGGCCAAATTAAATGTGGACGAAAATCCGCAGACCACGGCCAAGTTTGGCGTGCGCTCCATCCCCACCCTGCTCCTGTTTAAAAAGGGCCAGGTGGTCGATAAGCAGATTGGTGCCGTGCCCAAATCGGTGCTGGCCTCCAAGTTGCAGGCTCAGCTCGTGTAACCCCTTACCCTTGATTTTTCACAAAGCCTTCCCAAATGGGAAGGCTTTTTTTCTTGCCCTCCGTAGCTTAAGCGAAGGAGGGTTTGCCCTCCGTAGCTTAAGCGAAGGAGGGTTTGCCCTCCGTAGCTTAAGCGAAGG
>DAIPHR010000066.1:0-5579 GCA_036771215.1 Cyclobacteriaceae bacterium | reverse complement strand
AGGGTTGCCCTCCGTAGTCCCGCAGTGGCGGGACGAAGGAGGGTTTGCCCGCCTTTCTTCTTTTCTCGACCCAATCCTGAGGAACGCATCTCGCGTGCCGCTCGCCCACCAAACAGGCGGGAAGGATCACCCTCTCAAGGACACCGAGGTTATCACTTGTCCTGAGCTCCCGATTGGGGGATTCTTCGCTACCCCTCAAACAATACTGAACCGGATAACCAACAATACCCAAGTGGTTGAGGCACAAACCCGAAAACCCGCTCAGAATAAAGTGCTTTACCTTTTTACCCTCCGACTCGTCCACCAAAACACAGTGGCGGTGGACGCCCTCGCGAGGGAGGGCCGTTCCGTGTCTGCGCCAACTCACCAACCCACGTTTGCCGGCCTTTCCACCTCTATCCCTGACGCAATACCGGCTCCGAAAAAAAATACGGCCCACTGCGTCAGGCGTAAACGCTTGTCTAGATGACTTCAAAATAGGAAGAGAAAAAACGCAAATAGGTGCAGTTGCATGACTTTGATCAAACCGATAGCTTATCTTCTATTCGTAACCACATTGGCATACTTACAGGAGAAAGATATCGACATTATGATACTGCTGGCCAAAGTTGATTTCGATCAGGGGGAGTTCAACTCAGCCATTTCCAAATTAAACCACGCTGTGTCGCTGCAGGACTGTGGAACAATTTGACGAAAAGTTCTTTGCATCACTTCAAAAACAAACTGCCGCCTTCAATCAAAAACTGTTTAGCCTGCTGGCAGCCCATCGTACTGATTAGAGCTATCCGGATGATCCATTTCAGAAATACACTTTAAATGACTTTGAGGCGTTCAGAGCCGCGCCTTGAAAAAAGCCCAGGCTTCCTCGGCAAACTCAATGTCGCGGTTTTGTACGCCCGAAGCTGCGGAAGGAGCAGTGAATACCGTTTTGCTGGGCACAGAATGGCCGGCATCTGTCATCCAATAAATTACCATCGGGTTGGCACCGCCATATACATGCTTCACCACATCGCCCGCATCGCTTTTGTTCACATCAAATGTGCTCACGGTCGGTTGCACTCCGGTCAAACCATTTTCAGCCAACCAGAAATTGAGGGTAGCCTGTTGCGAAATCACGGTGCCCCGGTTGCAAAGACCGCCCAGGTTGGCTACACAACCTCCGGCAACCGGCATGGCTGGATCAGCCGTGCCGTAGGCAATCATGATGGGGATCCCTGCGGCCGGTCCGCTGGTGCAGGCTCCTCCCTCGGGGATGGCGGGCAGGTTGCCGGCCGAAATCGCTAAAGCGCGAAACGAGGTGGCGTACGTAAACGCAAACCGGTAGGCCATTACTGCTCCGTTGCTGGTACCCGTTACAAACAGGCGGCTCGCGGGCATTTTAAAATCAGCACTCAGTTTGTCCACCAATGCCTTTAAAAAGGTAATGTCATCGCCCTGGCTGCCCGACTTATCGTCCGACCGGCAGTCGTTCCACCCGGGGCTGTTTTGTGCATCTAAACTTCCTTCGGGGTATACCGCGACAAATTTTTCAGTGTCGGCCAACTGCCGAAAAACCCACAGCGGGTGCGTTCCTTCATTGGCAACATCCGTACCTGCACCGCCACCACCGTGAAAAATAAAAACAAGCGCTGTTGGTGCATCCCCGGCCGGCCGGTGAATGCGAAATTTCCGAACGGTGTTATTGACCGTAATCTGCTGGTCGGTGAGGCCCACCGGGTAGGGTACCGGAGGAGCAGCATCTTCTGTTGAATTCGACTGGCAGGCAAGCAAAAGAAAAAGGACTGGAAGAAACGGGGTACGGGTCATCATCGGTTGTTTTAGAAAGAACTCTTAACTGGAATTAGTTAGATAACACCACCCTCTCAAGGTTTAACGCCCGCCAAAAATTAAACAGCCGGGGCATTCTTGAGACGGGCCATTCCCGAAGGTGTCGTGCCGCTGCTGCCGCCTGCCGAAACGGATTGCCCCCAACAGCGACCGTACACCATCCGATGAAAAGGACCGGTTTGGGGTGCTTGAGAAAAAAATCATCACGAACTGGAAATTCCATGTATTAGTGCAAAGACGCCCGTGGCCACGTCAGGACCGGCCGATGACGCTTACTCCGAGCCGGACTTCCTTTTGGGCACACACCCTGCAGGTTTGATCCGCCCTTTTGCCGGTTTCGGTAACATCGATTTTCTTCACTACCCACGTTGCTTTTGGTTTGTGTGCAAAAGAAAAAACTATGCAACGGAAATTAATTCTGATTGGAATTGCACTGTCCCTCGCACTGGCGGGTACAGCACAAAACAACGTTACGCTAAGTGGGTACATTCAGGACGAGTCTACCGGGGAAGAACTCATCGGGGCTACGATTCAGGTGCAGGGTACCTCCACCGGAACCGTTACCAATGCCTATGGCTTCTATTCCTTGACCTTACCGGCAGGTAGCTACCGGTTTGTTGTGAGTTATGTGGGTTACAACCCCTACATCTTCGAGATGAATCTAACCGGCAACCAAACACTCAACTTCCAACTGACCCCAGATGCCAATGAACTGGAGGAAGTAGTTGTCAAAGCCGAGGCGGATAACAGAAATGTTACGGTCAATCAAATGAGTGTTGCCCGGCTTGAGCCGAAACTGGTGAAAGAACTCCCGGCTGTTTTAGGGGAACCGGATGTTATCCGCTCATTACAATTGCTACCCGGAGTAACTACCGTTGCCGATGGTGCCGCAGGCTTTAATGTTCGCGGGGGCAGCGTTGATCAAAATCTGATATTGCTGGACGAGGGTACGTTGTACAATTCATCGCATTTATTTGGCCTCTTTTCAGTGGCCAATCCCGATGCGGTAAAAAGCGTTGAACTCTTCAAAGGGGGTATTCCTGCTCGGTATGGTGGGCGCGTCAGCTCAGTTTTGGATATTCGCCAGCGTGAGGGCAACATGAAAGAATTTAGCGGAGAGGCTGGCATCGGGCTGATTTCGGCCCGTGCGTTAGTCGAAGGCCCATTTATTAAAGACAAGAGCTCGTACATGGTAGCCGCCAGACGGTCGTATGGAGATCTCTTTTTGCCCCTGATTGACAACACAAGCACTGCCTTCTTTTACGATTTAAATATGAAAACCAACCTAATCGTGAACGACCGAAACCGCCTGTTTTTGTCCGGGTATTTCGGCCGCGACCGGTTTTCACTCGGGAGCATTTTTAACAGCTCGTGGGGTAATGCTACGGCCACCCTGCGGTGGAACCATTTATTTTCGGAGAAGCTGTTTGCCAATTTCTCGGCCATTTATTCCAACTATGACTACTCGCTCGACCAGCTCACCACTGGCGCGCAGTACAACTGGAAGTCGCGCATCATCACCCAAAACCTAAAAGCAGACTTCTCCTACTTTGTGGGCCGGAATGCACAACTCGAGTTTGGTGCTGATGCAAAAACCTACGAGTTTCAACCCGGTAACATTACTCCGATACGTGGTTCTGCAGTAGCTGAACGTTCACTCGACAGAAAATTTGCCACCGAGGCAGGCGCTTATGTCAGCTACGAACAAACAATAGGCAAACTCACCTTCAATGCCGGCCTGCGGTACTCCCTGTTTGTACGTCAGGGTCAGGAACAGATACCCGTGTATGAGAACAACCAACCGGTAATTTACAATCCGGTATTGGGGATGTATGAAAACGGCAGCGTACTCAGCTACACCGATTTTAAAAAGGGTGATCCAATCAGCACGTTTCGGAACTTTGAACCGCGTTTTTCCACAACTTTCGTAATCAACAACATCAGTTCCGTTAAGGCCAGCTACAACAGGCTATATCAGTACCTCCACCTGATCTCGAACACCACCGCGCCCACGCCCACCGATATCTGGACCCCCAGCGGGCCTTTCATCAAACCACAGGAAGCAGATCAGTATGCGTTTGGGTACTTCCGTAACCTCAGGAATAACACCTACGAAGCATCACTCGAGGTGTTCTATAAAGACATGAACAACCTCGTGGATTATGTTGACGGAGCAGACCTGATCACCAACAACAACATCGAAACGGAATTACTGCGCGGTCGTGGCCGTTCCTATGGCGCTGAATTCTTTGTGCGTAAAAACACCGGCCGCTTAACGGGATGGGTAAGCTACACCCTTTCGAGGGCTGAGCGACAAATAAAAGGACTCACGGCAGAAGATCCGGGCATCAACAACGGCCAGTACTATGCTGCCAACTTTGACAAGCCCCACAACCTGGCTGTTGTGACGAGTTACAAATTGAATGACCGGTGGTCGTTCTCATCCAACTTTGTGTTGGCCACGGGTATACCGGCTACTTTTCCAACTGGCAAATATGAGTTTGCCGGCATGATTGTACCTCACTTTGCCGAGCGAAACAACAATCGCCTGCCCGCCTACCACCGCCTTGATGTGTCGGCTACGTTGAAGGGTAAAAAGAAGCGCTGGAAAAACGGTGGCCATGAGTGGGTATTTGGGGTTTACAACATCTACAACCGCGCGAATGCTACCAGCATTTACTTCAATGACAATCCGGAAAACCCGGGCAACGTGCGTGCACTTCAAAGCTATCTGCTGGGTGTTTTGCCCAGTGTGACCTACAACTTTAAATTTTAAATCATTTCTCTCTATACAATCATTCCAACTCAATCGATAAACCCATATGAAATCTATTCAATATACATTCTTCGCTGCGCTCACGTTACTCGCAAGCGGGTGCGAAAAGGAGATCACACTTACGTTACCCAACCCACCGGATCAATTAGTGGTGGAGGGGCGACTGGAACGCCTAAAGGGAGCTCCCAATGGGCCCCAGCTGATCATCCTCAGTACGCTGGCCAATTACTTTAGCGGCACCGCCACCCCGCGCGTAACTGATGCGCAAGTTTCCATTCGTGATCTTAATGGTACCGTGTACCCGTTCAATCATGACACGCAACAACCAGGCACCTATACGAATACCTCACTGGTGCCGGAATTCAACCAGCCCTACACCCTCACCATTGTCTGGCGCGGGAATACCTACCAGGCGCAGGAGTCGCTTGTGCGCGTGACGGATATCGACAGCCTGTATCAGCAGTTCGAGGCAGAAAACACTTTTGAGGATGGCGGCATTAAGGTAGCCATCGACTTCTCCGATCCTGCAAACGAAACAAATTACTACTTTTGGGAGTTGTTAGAGGAGGGCCAAAACGTGATAAAAGCGGATCCGGGCAACAGCCAAAACATCATCTCCTCAGATCGATTTTTTAATGGTATGCAAGTGATCGGGTACTTTCCAAATGAAGAAAAAGTTTTTGAGCCTGGAGCAGAGGTCACGCTGCGGCAGATCGGAATTTCGAGGAGCCAATACGATTTTCTGTTCCAGCTTTTTGAGCAAACCGGACAAACCGGGCAGTTGATCGATGTGCCTCCGGCAGCCATCCGCGGTAATGTGGTTAATCTGACAGACCCGCGAAAGCCTGCACTTGGTTACTTTGGGGTGAATGAGGTTGCACAGAAAACAAAAGTGATTCAGCCGGAATAGCCATGCTAAAAGACAGGCGATATTGGATTTACCACCTCTTTACTGCGGCAACGATCGCTACCTTGC
>DAIPHR010000065.1:0-14724 GCA_036771215.1 Cyclobacteriaceae bacterium | reverse complement strand
CCAATAATTACCGACCAGGCAGGGTGGTGCAGGGAAAACGTTCTTCGTAGCTCCCAAGTTAAGCTGAGTAAGTTGAAACTGTGGCGCGGCTGATGCAACCGGAACCCAACCAAATGCAAATGTTTTGACCTTCTCCGGAATATGAACTGCTAGAGCTGAATCGACTTGTAAGATTTGCCTAATATCGCGATTGACCGTGATAGCGTTACCTGTCATCACGACAGAGCAAAATCCAACGGAGGCTCTCACAGTGAAAGTTCCCACCTGAGTCACCGTCCATTGCAATGTGCTTCCAGTTCCGTTAACAGAAGCACCCGAGTTGGCTCCATCAAGAAGAAGTTGGTATGCTGTGCCGGTCTGGCTGCCACTCAACGAAACGGTTTTTGACCCGGTGAAAACATTACCTCCTCCGGAAACAGTGAACATGGCGGGCGATGGCGTAACCGTGGCGACAATGGCTGTTCGCGGGTTGCTCTCACAATTAGCACTGGTAGTAAACGTAACATAGTACGTAGTGGTGGCCGACACCGTGGGTGAAAAGGTGTTACTGGAAACCGCAGCGGAGCTGGTTTGCAGTGGACTGCCCCCGGTTAGGCCAGAATACCATCTGAACGTACCAGTGGATGCACTTGACGCAGTTAACGTGACGCTGCCGGTACCACAGCGGGTTCCACCAGTAATGGTAGGCGCAACAGCGGCCGGATTAACGACCAGATTCAAACTGCCCGTCATGAGCTGTGCGCAGGTAGTGGTGGCGTCCGTAGCCATTATCGTATAACTGCCGGCTGTGTTTTGCCCCGCCCAGTTCAGTGTCGCACCTGTGCCGGCAACAGCCGTACCTACGTTAGTACCATTTCTGCGAAGCTGATAGTTCACGCCCGTCTGCGAACCACTCAAGGTAACGGTCGTTGTTTGTCCCGAACAAATGGAGGCCGTGCCACCCACCGTAAACAAGGTCGGAAGGGGATTTACCGTTATCGTTGCACTGCCCGTCATCGGCTGACTGCATGCGGTGGTAGCGTTGGTTGCTACCACCGTGTAGCTACCTGCCGCTGACTGGTTGGACCAACTGATCGCGGAGCCTGTACCGGCCACCGCGGCTCCCACATTCGTTGCGCCATTGCGGAGTTGGTAATTCACTCCCGTTTCCGTCCCACTCAGGTTGATCGTTACACCTGACGCGCCTGCACATATCGTGCCTCCCCCGCTCACCGTAAACAACGCGGGCAGCGGATTAACCGTAACCGTCAAGCTGCCCGTCATCACCTGCGTGCACCCCGCGGTGGCATGCATGGCCATCACCGTGTAACTGCCGGCCGTGTTCTGCCCAGCCCAGTTCAGTGCCGCACCTGTTCCGGTAACAGCCGTTCCCACATTGGTGCCGTCTCTGCGAAGTTGATAGCTCACGCCCGTCTGCGATCCGCCAAGCGTGACCGAGGTAGATGAGCCGGAACAGATTATACCGGTACCGCCTACCGTAAACATTGCGGGTAAAGAGTTAATCGTATGAGTACCCGTCATGAGTTGCGTACATCCGGTTGACGCGTTTGTTGCCCGAACGGTGTAAACACCAGCATCTATCACGTTGGGCCAACTTAGGATTGCACCCGTGCCTGCCAAAGCCGCGCCTGCATTTGCGCCATCCTTCAGCAATTGATAATTTACGCCCGTTTGTGAACCTCCGATCGATAATGTAACGGGCGTGCCCGCACACGCACCACCTGTAGCAGAAAGTGTGAACAAAGTGGGCAATACATTAACCGTTATCACCGCGCTGCCGGTCATAGTGGTGGTACAACCAGCAAGGACATTAGTGGCCACCACGGTGTAGGTGCCAGCCATATTCTGCCCAGCCCAATTCATTACCGCACCGGTACCCACAACAGCCGCACCCACGTTAACACCATCTCTGAGGAGTTGATAGTTTACTCCCGTCTGCGAACCACTTAACGAAATGGTGGCCGAACTACTCGCACAAATCGTACCTCCTCCCGTAATGGTAAAGGCAGACGGTGCCGACTGGATTGTCAACAGCAAACTGCCCGTCATCAGTTGGGTACAAGTCGTAGAGGCATTCGAGGCCACGATGGTATAACTGCCGGCTGTATTCTGCCCCGCCCAGTTCAGTGCAGCACCCGTACCGGCAACAGCCGTACCTACGTTGGTACCATCTCTGCGAAGCTGATAGTTCATTCCCGTCTGCGAGCCACTCAACGTAACGGTTGTTGTCGATCCTGAACAGATAGAAGCCGTGCCGCCCACAGTGAACAAAGTCGGCAAAGGATTCACCGTTATCGTTGCGCTGCCCGTCATCGGCTGACTGCATGTGGTGGTAGCGTTGGTTGCTACCACCGTGTAGCTGCCTGCTGCTGACTGGTTGGACCAACTGATCGCGGAGCCTGTGCCAGCCACCGCGGTTCCCACATTCGTGGCACCATTCCGGAGTTGGTAATTCACTCCGGTTACCGAGCCACTCAGGTTGATCGTTACACCTGACGCGCCTGCACATATCGTACCTCCCCCGCTCACCGTAAACAGAGCAGGCAATGGATTGACCACCAATGGTAAACTATCGGTCATCAATTGGGTGCAGCCGGTGGTTGCGCTTGTCGCCATCACTGTGTAAGTACCGGCTGCATTTTGACCTGACCAACTCAAGGTGGCACCGGTGCCCGCAACGGCTGTTCCTACATTAACACCATCTCTGCGAAGCTGATAGTTCACTCCCGTCTGTGAACCACTCAACGTAACCGTGGTAGATGAGCCTGAACAGATCGTACCGGTGCCACCTACTGTAAATAGTGTAGGCAACGGGTTGATCGTAACCGGCAGGCTTCCGCTCATTAACTGCGTACACCCCCCGGTAGCGTGCGTGGCCATCACCGTGTAACTGCCAGCCGTGTTCTGACCGGCCCAACTCAGTGGCGCACCCGTACCGGCAACAGCCGTGCCTACATTGGTACCATCTCTTCGAAGCTGATAGTTCACTCCCGTCTGCGAGCCACTCAACGTAACGGTCGTTGTCGATCCTGAACAGATTGAGGCCATACCGCCCACAGTAAACAAAGTCGGCAAAGGATTCACCGTTATCGTTGCACCACCCGTCATGGCCTGACTGCACGTTGTACTGGCATTGGTTGCCACTACCGTGTAACTGCCAGCCATGTTCTGCCCAGGCCAACTCAATGCCGCACCTGTGCCTGCAACGACCGCACCTACATTCGTACCGTCTCTGCGCAGTTGATAGTTGACTCCGGCTTGAGAACCGCTCAAGGTAACCGTGGTGGTTGAACCGGAGCATATTGTCTCATTGCCTCCAACTGTAAATAAGGAAGGTAATGTGTTGATAGTAAGGAATGCTCCCCCACCCATTAACTGTGTGCACCCGGTAGTTGCGTGAGTTGCCATGACAGTATACGTACCGGTAGTATTCAATCCAGGCCAACTCAAAGAACCGCCAGTGCCAGTAACAGCCGACCCTACGTTCACAGCGTCTCTACGTAATTGATAGTTCACCCCAGGTTGAGAGCCGTTAAGGATAAGGGTGGCAGGTGTACAAAACGCCCCAAATCCAGTTAGGCCGAAAACAGAAATTGGAGCAGCAACCGAAACTGAGGGCGAACCAGACATCCATGCAGAACAACCCGAAGTGTGAGTTGCCAAGACCGAGTATACTCCTGATTGGCTCAAGCCCGGCCAACTAATCGGACTCCCGTCACCAGAAATAGATGATCCGGTATTAACACCATCCCGTCTAAGCTGATAATTTACTCCTGATTGAGAGCCACTTAAACTGATGGAGAAATTAGCACCTGCACAAAAAGCAGAGCCTGATGAACTAACCTCATAGACCGTTGGACTCGTATTTATCACTACCGTTGTATTTCCAGTCATATCCCGGAAACAGTTGGTTGAATTGTTCATCGCAAATACTGTATAGTTACCTGCAGCAGTTATATTGGACCAGGTAAGGGCACCTCCAGTTCCACCAATCGGACTACCGGTATCTCCACCGTTCAATCTCAACTGATAATTAACACCAGCCTGTGAGCCACTCAACGTCACGCTCACACCAGCTCCACCAGAACAAAAAGAGCCACCACCACTAACCGAATAAGAGGCAGGTAGTGGATTAACGTTAACGGTAGTTGTATTTGGTAAGGATGTGCATACTCCATTGGTAACACTCACTGTTACTGACTGAGTGCCCGGAACATTCCATTGAACAAGGGCCGCATTTCCACTGGCCGCTTCCAGAGTTCCACCGCTTGATACCGACCACAAGTAAGTATTCGGTGTTTGAGTTACGTTGTATTGATTGCCTAAGCTCCCCTCACAAGCTGCGTTTGTTGAGTATGTAAATGATACCCAGTTAGGAACGGGTGCAACATTCACACTAAGTGTGTTGCTCGTATAAGTTTGAGTGTTGCATGTTTCGTATGGCGGGGGATCAACCCACCAGCATTGCCACCTGTCCTCGCCATAGCCAGGATCAAACACCCATCCACATTCTTCATATGGCGGATCATCAATTATCGAGCATGTCGTTTCGGTTACGCTGGCACGCACCGTGGTTGTGCCCTGAGATGAGGTTCGATCCCATCGCACGGTTATCGTTGGACTCCAAGGGTAACTTTGAATGGTACCCCCGACCACGGTCCAGTTAACATTAGCGCTACCACTGTAGTTCACATTATAGCTGGCAGTTGCGCTGCCCGTTAAGCAGGTCGGATTAGAGCCTGATACGGTCAATGACTGCGCCAACGCATCATAACTGGTCAGGAGAATAAATCCAAGGCCGAAAAGGAACCGGGCTGTAACAGTCTTCTTAATATAATTTAAAAACCATATCATGGCGTTGAATTTTCGTTTTGGTCAATTGGAATAACTCGGTAACCCGAGCACCGACCGACTGCCATGACTTCTTCATCCGTGATTTGAACAAAGGCTTGTTCAGAAAAAACCAAAGTTGTAAAATCCGGATTGCTCTCCCATACATCAAAGCGTATTGTCACCACCTGATCAGAGGCGTATCGATAGATAATCTTTTGAAGATGCTGGTTAATTACATCAAAGAAGAAATCCGTTTTGATAATAGACCCGTTAGGGTGAACAACCTGAAAGTGATCCGCCTTATCCTCACGCCCCATGTATTTGCTCTCTCCATAGGCCTGCAACATGCTATCCAGGTTAAAACCTGCGCGTTCATCAAGAACCTCTTTTCCCAGCGTTTGATTTTTGGTATAACTGATTTGCCTTGCCCGATGATCGACCATGACCAATAGTCCCTTATTCAACAGCATCTCGGTGTCACCCAGAGAATAATAATATAAATCGTTATCGCGCTTTACCTCCGCCCTTTGCTTATAGACAGGTGTCTGTGAAGACGATGTTTCAAAGGCTTCAATCATCATGACCACATGCAGTCTTTCAAATTCGCCATGCTCTTGCTTCATGGTTATCAATGCTTCTTTCAGCGTTTGAGCCGATGCCGAGATGCAACTCAACATAATCAACAATCCGCCCATACTCGTGAATCCAGACTTCATTTGATCATCGTTCAATTTGATAACTTACATTCTCCGTTATCGTCTTTATTCCACGCTCCGTTTCTTTCTTCGTCAGGTATAAATTCCCTTCGGCATCATAAAAAAATAAAGACGCAAAATTCTCTTCATCCAAAATGGCCCTCAACCGATAGTCCTTAAGGTCATATACATACGCTTTCATGTTCCCTTTTTCGGGTTGAAGGCGCAGATCATCGAACCAGGCTGTGCCTGCGGAGCCGGCTTTGAACTTGACTTCCAGCGTGTGCGCGTTGGCGGGCGCCACAAACGTGCCCTTTACCTGCTGCCAACCTTCAATGACTTGGCCCACAGGTTGGAACGATGCCGTACCCACTACTGTACCTTGCCGGTTCTTCATGGCAACTTCGATACCTAAGTTAGTTCCCAGTACTGGGGTGGGTGTAAGAGGATTATTGACCGAAACCCAGGCGTTAATCCAATACGATTTGCCCGCCTCGAGTTGGAGCAATTCCTGCCGAAAGGTCATTTCGCCAACGATTTTCAAACTTTGCCTTCCACTGTGAAACACGGTGTTGTCTAACAAGGGCGTTACAGCCGGAGAGGCTAACCTGTTTACGGTGAGTTGACCGAACCAAAGCGATTCAAAAGGGGCACGAGATAGCACCAGGATCGAACGCTTCGGATCCGAAGGATGCGCTTGCTTGCAAAGAACATCTACACCTTGCAAAAAAGTAGTTGGCTTGCCCGATACTAAGAATCCAAAAAAACTAATCGCTTGAGCGCTCACATCAACCTTACTAACCGCATCAAATTCACTTACGGGCGCATCCACCACGACTAGATGCCCACTGCCCACCGGCACTTTGTACAACATGTTGGCCGGTTGCGCGGCATTGTTGAACATCCAATTGCCCGTGGGTTTGCCATCGTTCACCTCAAAACTGGTGAACGCCATTTCGGTGTTGCGCATGTTTACCCCGTTGGCAGAGGGCAGGTGGCCGCCATAGTCGTAGAGTGCGGCTGAGTATACACCCAGAACATCACGATTTTCCAACTCGTAGCTGTACGGACTGTATTGCGTCATCGTATTAGCGCGTATCCAGTTAGGCACTATATTGAATTCAGCACTACCCCAATCAAAGTGATTAAGTGTAAACGTTCCGTCTTGCGCCAGGTTTGTGGGGGCGGAAAGTTGCCGGGGTGAATCATACACATAAGTGGCATCATTACGCCACACGCCTTCGGTTCCGTTAACAAAACTATTCTTATCTCTCAGAACTGAATTATCATGCGGCAGAGGCCAGCTATCGGAGAAGGTGGAGGCGGAGGCGGTGATAATTTGATTCTTAATATCAGTATCAGCCTCGAGAAGTCTGTTTTCGATAATGACAGAAGTTGGTGAGAAGGTAATTTGCTTAGTCAAAGTGATTTCATCTTGACAATAACTACAATTGGTGACTACTCTGACAGATATATCATATAATCCTGAAGAATTATACACATGAATAGGTTGAGCCTCATTAGACGTAAACCCATCTCCGAAACTCCATAAATAGCTAGTTTGGCAACCAGTGTCTTTATCTACCTTAAATTTAACAGAACATAAATATTGAGTAGTTAATACATTATTTGGTCGTATGTCAATTGAACAAGTGTCCGAGAACGAAGCTAAGAATGGTACAGAATGGAAAACCGCAGATTGAAAATTACCCGCAACAATTAATCTTCCTTGAGATACATCTAAACACAAATTAAGTTCATTTCTCAAATCCACCCCATAGTATGTCCACCAGTTTAATGTGCCATCTGGTTTTACATTGCATATAAAGCCATCGCTTGCCCCCCCGCCAAAACTCCTTTGAAATGCTTCTGTTGTGGAGAACACTGGGGTAGCAGGAGTAGAACCAGCAACATAAATGCCATTTGAAGAATTTATTGCAACATCGTCAGACTGACTACCACCAATATATGTACTCCATACTCTAGTGCCTGAGGGATTCAACTTAAGTAAAAATCCCTCACTTTGAAATTCAGCCGTATGCTTAACATTGTTAGTGGAAACATTATCGGACGAAAATGTCCTTCCTGAAAGATATATAAATGAATCTGAATCAGTTGTAACCGCCAGTCCATCATCTTGAGAGCTTCCACCAAAATATGTACACCATCTCAGTGAGCCCGTTGAACTAAACTTCGCAACTATAGCGTCAGAATACCAGGGCGATTTTATAGTTTGGTGAGTTCCAGGGGTAGCTAACAAATCTGAGTCTGAATATCCCGAGATTATTACATCACCTAACCTATCAGTAGTAATATCCCTAAACCAGTCCTGATGCGCTCCTCCAAAGTTCACATCCCATTGCTTAATTCCATCTAAGCTAAATTTTACAACAAAACCATCCACGTTGCCTCCAAAAATGGAAGTTCCTGTCGCATAAATATTATTTGAGACTTTGTCGTAGATGATAGAAGCCCCTGAAACACCGCTATTCAACAGCCCATAATACGTACACCAGATTAGATTCCCACCCTCGGTAAATTTTGCCAAAAAAATGTTTGAAATAGTAGTTTGGTCTGCCCCAGGTGTGCTGATATTTTGATATCCTACATTTGTACTGATATCACCTATGATATAAAGATTACCAAGTAGATCTCTGGTTAGGCCACGGGCTATTTCCTGCTGTGCACGGCCAAAATACGTCCCCCACTCAAGTATACCGTTTGCAGTGTATTTTTGAACAAAGACATCAATAGAACCGCCAAATACGCTTTGATAAGACCCAAAAGTTGCAATCAATGAATGAGATGTGGTTTGACCTGCCATAAATACATTCTCGGCATCATCACAAGTCAAACCCCAAACATATGTACCTCCCAAGCTATTTACATAAATGCCCCAATTGATACTAGGCGTTGGATCAATAACTAATGCTTCTTTCATACGCATAGCAGTTCCGCTGAATCCAATCGTAATTTCATTTGCACTATTTATTAAGCGTGAATTACTGCTTTTAATTTCTCTATAGCTAACCTTTGCAGCTTTCCCCGTCTTTTCCCCATAGCTGGCTGGTATGCTCTCGGAAAGTGTACCATGCTCTATGCTAAGTTCTAAATTACCATTCACCAACCGGTTAGCATGTGCTCCCTTGTATTTTAACTGCAGCAAGTTCAAATCAGCACCAGGCTGTACGATAAAATTATATTCAATCGGTTTGCTTTTACCCGGTCGAGCTATAAATTCAACGTCTATTCCAGGGTAAATATTCTTGTACCTTACTTTACCATAATGATATACAATTACTTCTGCCCCATCAGTATAGTAGGTAATGTAATCATTGGAAGGTTCTTCTGTGGTGATATCAGGATTGGCATTAGCTCCAACAAACTCCACATCTACCCGATGAAACTTAAATTTAACATCCTTCTCAAGGCTGTCGCGCAATTCAAGCCTGCTTAAGGTTTGGCTCGATTTCAGTCTCATCTTTTCTTCTGTAACGTAAGTGTCATAACTAAAGCCTTTAGCGGTTAGTACAACATTGTTATTGGGCAGGGCCAGAATAAATTTGACGTCAGCACGTGGATTATTATTCTGGTCTTTTACTTGCCCTTTGTTTTCTATAAAACCATACTGCGGCTTCGAGCTCATCAGATCTTCTTTTCGCTGAGCATGAGCATCAAAACCGAAATAAGTAA
The DNA here is from genome assembly GCA_036771215.1 of Cyclobacteriaceae bacterium. GTDB lineage: Bacteria > Bacteroidota > Bacteroidia > Cytophagales > Cyclobacteriaceae > ELB16-189. Next base: position 5,503 of record DAIPHR010000065.1, on the reverse strand, counting down.
ATACCAGTAAAATCAACAGTATTCTCATAACAACTATTTTGGAACACTAATGGTCTTCGAAAACCTGACTACCGAACCCTTACGTGACGGATCCTCCAATCCCGAAATGCTTCCGGCTGCCACGCTTAATTGATTACGATATCCTGAGCGCACCACCATCACTTTATAACTGGTAGCTACCAAGGCCTGCTCACTAAACCATTGTTTTATACCCGAGCCATCGCCCATATAAATTGCTCTGGCCAGGGGTGGCGATGGGGCCGTGGAGTTCGCATACAACAGCACTTCATCACCCGCAAACAGCGACCCCTGCGGCAAACTTTCTCGCGTTGTAAACTGATAGTAACCGCTCTGATTAGGAACAGCCTGCACATTAACAGCTGTGTAGGTAAGCCCCGTATTTTGGTAGGCCGCTCCCATGCCCTGATACTTTCGGTAGGCCAGAATATTATAGGAAAATATCTCGGCATCGTAGTTATTGTTCACGGAGGTGAGTACCACAGCTCCAGTTTGTTTGTCCCACTTCTCATTTTTGGTTTTAACCAGCGAGCCGCCATCATACGCCTCTACACTTTCCAGAATTCCGGATTTATAAATCACTTTATTGGTTACAGCCGTGCGTAATTGGTTTTCCGTCTTGCTTACGCTGGGCCAAGGCATAAAGGCTGGCAAGGTGAAAAAGAAAAAGAACAACATATCTACGTTTAGCCGAACGCCCCCTGTATAGGCATTATCCTCAAACTGGCGCATATCCATGAAGAAGTCGACCTCCTGGCCCAGGGTGTATTTCGTCTGCCCCGGGGGATCCTCGGCTCTCAGTAACCTTACGTTACCATCATCACTATCAACAAATAAGTTAGTCAGGATATTTACCTTTTCCTGCTGGTAGTAGCGTGCCTCGCTGGCATAGTTGTACTTCACCCACGAAATCGGCTCAGACTCAAATTCTCCTGTTTTGGTTTGCCGGTAGGTGCTCACCTTTTTAGGCTTTCCATGCATATCATTGGTGACAATGCTATAGCCCTGACTGGCTGTCAGTCTGGAAATATTAATTGTACCAATGAAAGGCACGGGTACCGATAGCCGATAGGGTCGATTGTCCTTGTCGGTTTCATCGGTAATGACCGGGAAATCGCGAGCTGTGTAGAATTCATGAATGGTTTGACCGGAGGTTCCGAAGCTTACTCCTGTGCCAGAGGGAAACACGGTTTGCCCTTGCACGAGGGTTTTGCCGGCCAGGGCAGCTGAAGCAAGACTGGTAACTGTGACCCTGCTGTAACCCACCTGGGCACCGGGGTAATGAGACTCGTTCACGGGATATTCAAAAAACAAATTATTGGTTGCCCGAAGAGGAACACTCTCGGTATATCTTTTCGCATACCTTAGGGCATTTTCATCGCCACCTATAAAGGGCTCGTACGAGGCAACACCACTACTGAGAGTAGCGCCATCACGAACGGTGGTGTACTCATAAGTCTGTCCATATACGCCCTCTTCATCGTTTTGCCAGTTGTCCTTAATTGTAATTTGTTTTACGCGCAGGCCGCCACCGTACTTCATTCCGTCAGGCGACTTTAATCGAATCCATGACTTGCCCACAGCAACCTGGCGACCCCAACCCTTGCCATCACAATACGCATTAAATCCAGTGAACATCTGTTTCACCTGACCAAAAATGCTGCCCGTAGACTGAATTTGCTTGATTCGATCCGCAGCCGAGTTAGTCGGCTGCAATTTTCCTCCTGGGTTTGCCAATTCGGGCTGGTTGGTACGAAGATGCTGCCATGCGCGAAGTGAAAATGGGTTTCGACCACTTTCTGATTTGACTAAAAAACTGCCGTAGTCGAAGTAACTTCCATCTCCTTCCAGTCTCATTTGATTCTCATTCGGATCAATATCAACATATCCAGTTATGTATTCATTGATGCCTTCCGATGGTCCGCGCAAAGCCATAAGGAACTTAAAGTACAATGGAGTTGATAGGTCGACATACTTTTTAACTTCATTTGCGTGGTTAGGCATTGAACTCTTGAGTATCTTTCTTTCAAGTTTAAATTTCACCCTCAATTGACCGTCAGCGAGGTTGTAAACACCTGAAGCAGGACCTTCAGGACTGACAACTTCGATCATTTGCATTGCAGGCTTATGTTGCACATAAGCGTAATCGTCTGCTTCATAGTCAATCAGAATGGATCCACCTGACGGTAAATCAATCTTCTGAAGGCTCCAGGCCGCGGCATTTTGATCTAATTCAGCCTTGCGAGCGGGGTCGGGGTCCTGCATTGTGTATGGGAAATCAAAATTTGAAACCCCGGCATTTTGCGGTTTATAAGTCCCCCACCGATCCGACCGAAGCACCTCGTAAGTCGGGTTGCCGGATCCAGTCGGGTAATGAAAAACATACGGGTTAAGCCGTCCCCGCTGGCTACCGCCATATTCAAACCAGAGTTTTTTAAGCGTTAGCTTTCCACGTGACGGGTTGGCAGCAGAACTGACACTATTGAATGTGTTGGCGCACAGCGAATAATCATACTCAAAGCGAACCGTTTTAATTGGCGTAGCAACTCCGGCAAAGCGTGTATACAAAGTAATGCGATCAAGCTTGGATACCGATTGCCCTGTATTGTCGCTATTTTGTAACTTCTGTGCGGCTCCCCTGCCATCATCGCGCTGCGAAATGGAAAAAGCTGCAATATGCGATTTGGTCTCCGCCTGACGCAGGTACCAAACTTCCTTTTCGCCATAAACAAAGGAGCCCTTATCATCCCGCGGGTCACTCTTCCACCCTTCCTGCAAATGAGCGCGTGAAAAGGGGTCGCGCCATTTGTAGTGATTAGCCTTGGTGGCCGTCCGCTGATAAGTAAACTTCACCCAATAGCCAAGATCATCAGGCGTAACTCCGTCACTTGTGACATCGACATAATCGGGCCCGAGAATTGACGTTAACAAATACGAATGGGCGTAAGGCGGGGTTTTAACCCGCCTCAGATACTTCTCATTACTTGATGGAATATTATAGTTGGGTTCGTCATCGGCCGGTATACCAGCCGTAGTAGACGGATTAACAGATACACGATTGACATCCGAGGGACTTTTTAAGACGGAGAATGTCAACTCCTCTTGCTTATGATTGTAGGCGGGTATACCATAATTATAGCGTAAGCCTTCCGTTGTAGTTGCGGTAAAAGCAGCCGTATGATGGGCTGGAAGATCGGACCTGCTAAATTCCGACTCTGTACCCGTTTCATCTAAGAAACGTACTTTAAAGTGAGGCAACAGGACATTTGCTCCATTCACGATTTCTCCGTTGGTATAACGCTGAACGGCCTGGTTGCGCGATTTGCGTGATGCACTCTTATCTACTGTTGGCATTTCAAATGCCGGTTCCCGATCACTAACCTGAATCTGTGTAGTGGCATCCGGACTGGCGTTGTCACCGGTCAACTTCACACGAACTGCCCGTTCTCCCCCGAGATCGTCCAGTCTTTTTGTAGCCTCTGTGGATGGTTCCCCGTGAGACTTGAAGTAGGTTGGCTCGTACGCACTTCCGATATCCTCGTTCGTGAAAGAAGCGCGCGCGGTCATGGGATTACTCCACAGTCCGCTGGATGAACGGGCGTGATTGATCGATAAATTGGCGCCCGCGTGAGTTAGTGCCGGGCCAAAATCAATACCACCCGAGCCGCCATTGGATTCAGACACCATCTCCTGATCGCGGGCAACCCCAAAGTCATTTCGAAACGGTCGATACATCCCAGAAATTCCTTGCCCGGTGACTGAATAGATGTCGTATGTCAGCGAAGGAATCGGAAGATTAGGCGAAAACGCTGTCACGACTCCGTCTTTTTCTCGGTTCAAATCAAGGAGAGCGGAGGTTGTTCCGGTTGCTTTTTGATAATGCAGATAACCGAATGCAGGCGCTTGCACCCAACGCTTGTCAGTTGAAAGCCTCTGCTCGTTATAAAACCCGGTCACATATGGGGCGCCAAATATGCCCCACCAGGCAGCCCCAGCCTTTAGCGTTGCTGAAATACTTGAGCTATACATGGGTGTTGTGATTTGAGGCACGTAGCTGGGGTGGGTGAAACTGAGTTTGGTACCTCCCATAGCGAACTTGCCCGGTTTACCCTCATCCCTGTTTTTTCTGTTAACCCAGCGCACATCTATTCCCGCGTCAAACGCCACCCCTGTCAACCCCTCCCTTGAGTTGTAGCCAAGACCTAATCCAAAGTTTACGTTTTTGGCCCCCAGACTGAGGTTGGGGCTGAGGCTGACGCCATCATTCGAGTCCAAACTGAAATCCAAACCGATGCCGGTGGTGGCCCCGGAAGTTGACGCTTTTGAGAAACCCAATGACCCGTCAATGCTGTAACCAGCTCCTCTGTAAGTGTTCTGATAAGCCGTAAATCCAACACGGAGGCCGAGGGTAGCTCCATCGGCACCAAGAAGTTCTACAGCACCCCCCAAACCAATACCTACCGTTACGTTTGGCGATATGGACATTTTGGTTTCAATGCGATCGACACCATTAAACTCGTCTGGAAGTCCTCGTACCTGCCGATTAATAGCCCCGGGCTGTAAATTCCAACCTAAACCCACCCAGGATGCTTCCTGATCGGTGGTAATACCCGCCTGATACGAAAGATTAAACGGATACCCTCCATTTGGACCAGGCAATTCGAATAGCGGGATATTATAAGAGAAATCGCCCGAGAACAAATCGACCAAATCGGATGCCCCAACAGGTTGAAAAGATTGAACTTCAGGCTGTGTCGGGCCAGATGTCAGCGCGAACAGAGCAGTCGGGCTGAGGGGCTGCAAAAGCAAAAACAGCGCTAAAAAAAACGAAATCGGTTTTTGCCAACCTCTAATAAAACTCATTTGCCTTTAAGTCTACGTAGGCGCTTCGGCAAGAACCGAAAGCCCAATGGCAATGTCGAAAAAAAATCAGAATCAACGATTAACGTATAAGTTTTTTTTTGTTCAATATTGGCTTCGAAACCAACATGGAACCACTGAGGTAGTCCGTGGTAAGCAGCTCGCTCGAAGTGAAATGCTCGACACGGAATTCGAACGTGATCAACTTCCAGAAAAATATGCTGCTCAAATAGGTACGAAAAGAAATACATGCGCTGTTGAAGCTCGGCATGGGTGAGGCCATCGGTTAACCAATCAGCACCATTCGCGGTCGACTTGATCTGAAGCTCAAAAAAGGCCATTTCCGTGCTGTGCTGGTCATGATTCAATTCATTCAAGACTTTCAATCGGTCGTATTACTTCGGTTTGAATAGGATATCAAAAACACATGGTTAACGAAACTCAACTACCCGTAAACCATTGCGAGTATCTTCAACCCAGTCGATATAGTCTCGTTCAGTGAGGGGTGACTGGCAGGACCATATTGTCACTAGAAAAAAACATCGTAGAGTATGATGTGCCATTTTTAATATACTTCGATTCAAAAGTTTAGCGCAACAAATTACAAAAAGTAACTTGTTGCAAA
>DAIPHR010000064.1:0-14855 GCA_036771215.1 Cyclobacteriaceae bacterium | reverse complement strand
ACGATGCATGGGCATACCCATCACGGTGAAATACGACCCTTCGATGCGTGAGATGCCGATCATGCCGATCCAATCTTGTGCCCCATACGATCCGGCTTTGTCGAACGGTTTGTCGCACTCAATGTAATAGCGCAGTTCATCATCGGTTAGCCGCGCGAAGGTAACCCGGGTGCGGTCAGCAAAGGTCCGCTGATGCTGCTTGTCCATAAGGCACACGGCCGTGACTACGCGATGGGTACGGCCATTCAGCATCGACAACATGGCAAAGGCCTCATCGGCATTCGCGGGTTTGTTCAGCACCCGGCCATCTATGATCACCACGGTATCGGCTGCAATGATAATTTCCTGGGTAATGGACGGCCGGAGAGCCTCGGCTTTCCGCTCCGCCAGAAAACGAGGCACCGTCTCGGCCGGCATACTCTCGGCAAAGTCTTCGGACACCTCCGGCACACGCACGGTAAATTCAAAACCGGCATGTTTGAGCAGATATTGCCTGCGGGGCGAACCGGACGCGAGCAGCAGGGGGCGGGAAATTTTCATGAAATCAGGCTAAGACGTTGATCCCGGATGGGGTAACTTCGATCATGTTGTGTTGCGCAATTTGATCAAGAACCGGATCGATTATTCTTTCGAAATGCGACAAGGTCTCTTTTAAGCGCATGTTGCCGAGACTCACAAATATCAGTTTGTAAGGCCTTCGGTGTAGCAAAAAGGAATAATAGAAGTCGGTGTCTTTAGTAACCAGGATCAATGATTCTTTCAGAGATAGGTCATTAATTGAACGATCGGAAGTCTGGTTTTGGAGAGGTAGGTCGCGAGTGTGAAGGCAGATATGGCCTCTGGCTGCAAAAACTTTGATTAAGGCAGGAGATAACTGTGCATCAATCAGGAATTTCATCAAGCTGCGAATGAAAGCTTCTTATGCTTCAGGACTTCAGTCGCAAAGGCGAGGCAGGCGAGGATATCTTCGCGTTCGAGATCAGGGAACTCCGCTAAGAGATCTTCAATACTGTCGCCACCCGCCAAATGTTCGAGGATACTTTCAACCAGGTATCTCGAATTGCGAACGGTAGGTTTGCCGTGACCAATCTCCGGGTTAATGGTAATCCGACTAAGCAGTGAATTCATGGGTTAAAAGTACGAAAAATCAGAATGGGCTATAGTCAGGATTTCGAAACTCATCTTCGAGAATGGAGGTAAACAAAAACCCGCAAATCACTTTGGGGTAGAAGTAGGTTGATTTTTGTGGCATGGTGGATCCGCTGTGACAAACGGATTTGACATCTTCAATGGATACATCCTGTGTGATAATGGCCAGTTGAGCATCTTGCCGGAGCACCCGCGCCAGACAATCCGGAAAGGAACGATCGAAGTCGATGTGTTCGCTCTGGCGCTGATCTTTTCCCGCGATGCCAAAGGCCTTTTCAATGATGAAATAATGCATCACGGTAAGGTCGAGGCGTTTTACTTCCTCCGGAAACTTCCACGGCAGGGTTTCGAATGCCTCCTCCTTCAACCGGATCTTGTAGGCACTGTCACGGAACAGCAAGCCAAAGGCCCACTTCTTTCCCGAGATTACTTCCGGCAGGCTATAGGGATCGTCCACCGGTTTGATAATGAAGTCCTCCTCGAGCGACCTCAGGATTGCTTTTTCGTCCGGCAGGTTAAGGCCCTTGCTCCGGCGGAGTGTGGGCAGGATGCGCAAATCACCCGCCTCGGTGTTGGTCAGGTACATCAGGTGAAAGTGATAGGCCTCCTGACCGGTATCCTTCGGATTGGCAGCCTGCCGCTTGTGCATCACGTGCAGTGAGCTTTCGTAGCGATGATGACCATCGGCCAGAATTACCGGCTTGGGGCGCAGCCCCTCCATAACCCGGCTGATCGCGTGCACATCCTGAATCACGGCCAGCACATCGCGCACCCCCTGGTAGTCCTCCGACTCGTAGAGGGGCAAGCGGATGGCCTCGTCCATGTACGGCTCCAACTCAAACCGCGTGTCGGTGTACAAGCCGTGTGTCGGGCTTACGTGCAGGTTTGTTTTCTCCAATAATTCGAGACGATCGTTAACGGCTTTAGGAATCGTGTTCTCGTGCCGCAGAATCACGTTGTCTTTCCAGTCGTGCACACGAATGTGGCAAACGAACCCTTTGCGGCAAAGTTCCTGAGCGCTTCCGGGAAGTTTGAAGTATTGGTAATACACGTAAATGGCCGGCAGCTTATCTTGAATCAACACTCCGCTTTTTTTCCATTCGGCCAGCCGGGCTGCAGCGCGGTCGGCTGGTTGTGGTCCTTGCGGAACGGACAGATGAATACTGTTGTACGGTTGCTGATACAGATTTTGCCGCTGCCGCTCGGACACCACATCAAACAAAGGTGAGGTTACCGAGTCCAGCTCCCTGACCAGCGAAGGGTTGTACCGCCATGGGCGAATGGGACGAATGTCAGCCACAGTGTCAGGAGTTGATACGGTTTTGTTTCCAGCGGCCTGCCCGTGCCGGTGTTTCCGAAGGCGGGTTTGCTGCCGGCTTTTGTTGCTGATGCAGCTGCACGGCCAGTGCGGCTGCCAGTTGAGAGGATACTTCGGTAGCGGGTCTGTGCAGCATTTCGGGTTTGAAATACTTTTCGACAAACTTCGTATCGAAATTACCGGAGCGGAAAGCTTCGTGCGTCATCACAAACCGGCAGAAGCCGAGCGTAGTTTCCACCCCTGTTATATCATACTCATCGATGGCACGAATCATTTTTTCGATGGCCAGTTCCCGCGTTTCCGCGGTACAAATCATTTTGGCAATCATCGGGTCATAGTAGAACGGTATGGCCATGCCCTGTTCAAAGCCATCGTCTACGCGTATGCCATGCCCCTGCGGGCGCACATACGTTTTCAGGGTGCCAATGTCGGGCAAAAAGTTATTGGCCGGATCTTCGGCATAAACCCGCACTTCAACCGAATGCCCGCGCAGCGTTAATTCCTCCTGGGTGAAGGGTAGCTTTTCGCCCTCGGCAATTTTGATCTGAAGTTTCACCAGATCCAGACCGGTGATCATTTCGGTCACCGGGTGCTCCACTTGCAGGCGGGTATTCATTTCAAGGAAAAAGAAATCCAGATTGCTGTCTACGATGAATTCGACTGTGCCGGCATTATAATACTTGGCAGCCTTGGCCACATTGACCGCGGCTTCACCCATTTTTTTACGCAATTCCGGAGTAAGAATCGAAGAAGGAGCCTCTTCCACTACTTTTTGGTGCCTGCGCTGCACACTGCATTCGCGCTCGAAGAGGTGAACCACATTTCCATGCTGATCGCCAAAAATCTGAAACTCGATGTGCCGGGGTTGGGTCACATATTTTTCAATAAACACCGAGCCATCGCCAAAAGCACTGGTCGCTTCGCTGATCGCGCGCTGCAGTTGTTCTTCCAGTTCGGCTTCTTTTTCAACGATGCGCATGCCCTTTCCGCCCCCGCCAGCACTGGCTTTGATGAGCACCGGGTAACCGATTTCCCGGGCTACTTCATGCGCCAGATTAACATCGGTAATCGGTTTGTTGATGCCGGGCACCAGTGGCACGCCAAAACGTGCGGCTGCCTCCTTGGCGGCAATCTTACTGCCCATGAGTTCGATCGATTCAGGCGAGGGGCCAATGAAAATCAGGCCCGCCTCGCGAACGGCACGGGCGAAGTCCTCATTTTCGGACAGAAAGCCGTAGCCCGGGTGGATGGCATCCGCACCGGTGTGCCGGGCTGCTGCAATAATTTTTTCCATGCGCAGATACGATTGCGCAGAAGGGGGAGGACCGATGCAAACCGCCTCATCGGCAAAGCGCACATGCAGCGCATGGCGGTCGGCTTCGCTGTAGACGGCAACGGTTTTGATTCCCATTTCGCGCGCGGTGCGCATGATGCGCAAGGTTATTTCACCGCGGTTGGCCACGAGTATTTTTTTGATCTTCCCCATCGTCAAACTTTGGCAAAAGCTACAATAAAACGGCTGGATTGCACTCCGGCTGGTTTTCCTTATTTTTGCGGCAATTTTAACAGAAAATTAAGTCTACCATGGTCGATTTGTTCGAAAAACTTAAAATGGAGGCTGGTCCGCTGGCCAAGTATTCTCACTTGCCGCCCGATTACTTTTTCTTCCCCAAACTGGAAGGGGAAATCGGGCCGCATATGATATTCAATGGAAAAAATGTATTGAACTGGAGTTTGAACAATTACCTGGGTTTGGCCAACCACCCCGAGGTGCGCAAGGCTGATGCCGATGCTGCAGCTCAGTATGGTCTGGCGTACCCGATGGGCGCGCGCATGATGAGCGGCAACTCGGTGAGCCACCTACGACTGGAAAAAGAGCTGGCCGAGTTTGTGAAAAAGCAGGACGTCATGCTGCTGAACTTTGGATATCAGGGTGTGGTATCGATCATTGATGCGTTGGTTAACCGCAAGGACGTGATCGTATACGATGCGGAGTCTCACGCCTGCATCATTGACGGTGTTCGTCTGCACATGGGCAAACGCTTTGTATATGCGCACAATGACATGGACAGTCTGGAAAAGCAACTTCAGCGGGCTACGAAGCTGGCAGAGGAAACCGGTGGCGGAATCCTGGTTATTACGGAAGGCGTTTTTGGCATGTCGGGCAATCAGGGCAACCTCAAAGGGGTGGTGGAGCTGAAAAAGAAATACAATTTTCGCGTTTTTGTCGATGATGCACACGGATTCGGGTGTATGGGCCCTACCGGTGCCGGCACAGGCGAGGAGCAGGGTGTGATGGATCAAATTGATTTATACTTCTCTACGTTCGCCAAATCCATGGCCAGCATTGGAGCCTTTGTTGCTGGCGATAAGAACATCCTGACCTACCTGCGGTACAGTGTACGGTCGCAGATTTATGCCAAGAGCATGCCCATGCCGCTGGTGATCGGGGCGTTGAAACGCCTGGAGTTGCTGCGCAGCAAACCGGAACTGCGCCAGAAACTTTGGACGATCGTAAAAGCTATTCAAACCGGACTGCGGGAGCGCGGGTTCTACCTCGGCACAACTACGTCTATGGTGACCCCGGTGCTGTTCAAAGGGGGGGTAGGCGAGGCCGCCAATATGGCGATGGACCTGCGCGAGAACTTCGGTATCTTCTGCTCGGTTGTTATTTACCCGGTTGTGCCCAAAGACGTTATTATGTTCCGGATTATTCCTACCGCGGCTCATTCCCTCGAGGATGTGGAACGGACCCTAACCGCGTTTTCTGCCCTAAAAACGAAGCTTGATAGCGGATTTTACCGGGAAGAAGCATTGGTTTCCGTTACCCGGTAGGTAAAAAAAGCCCTTTTTAGCTTGGTTTTGAAGGTTTTTGTTTAACTTCGTACAAAAGGATTTCATTGAAAAACTCTAAACATCATAAAAATGAAAAAATTTGAAGAGCTAAAAGCCCTTATTGCCTCCATCGAGCCGGATGCTGACAAGTTCTACAACAAAGGAAACAGCGCTGCTGGAACCCGCCTGCGTAAGGGCATGCAGGACGTCAAAAATGCGGCTCAACAAATACGCTCAGAAGTTCAGGATTTGAAGAATAAGACCAGCTAGGGCGTCAGTCTCTCCGGTAGGTTCAATGTTTTAAAACGGGATACCTCAACGGTATCCCTTTTCGTTTAACGGCACATCATTTTTTAAACTTTCCGAGCGCGGCCTGAATTTTTTTCTGAAGCACTTCGCTTGGTGCTACCACCGGTAAACGAAAATTCGGTTCCCCAAGGCCCATCAGGCTGAGCACGTATTTGATTCCAGTCGGGTTACCTTCTTCATACATCAGGTTGTTGATCTCCATCAATTTGAAAACTTCCTGAGAAGCGCGGGAAAAGTTCCCCGCAGCTGCATGGTCGGTCATTTTCTTGAAGATCACCGGAAAGGCGTTAGCCAGCACGGAGATAACGCCCACGCCACCGATGGCGTACATCGGCACGGTGAGCATATCATCACCTGAAATAAGCATGAACCCGCGGGGCTTGCCGGCTGAAATTTTCATGCACTGTTCTAAGTTACCGGAGGCCTCTTTGATACCGATGATGTTGGGGTGCTCCGCCAGCCGCAGTGTTGTTTCGGCTGTCAGGTTTGACGAAGTCCGGCCGGGAACATTATATAAAATGACGGGCACGGGGCTAAATTCCGCAACAGCCTGAAAGTGCTGGCAGATTCCCTCCTGTGAGGGCTTGTTGTAATAGGGGCTCACACTCAACAGCGCGGCAATACCGGAAAACGAAGTGCTGTCGATTTCATCGAGTACTGCCGTTGTATGGTTGCCGCCAATACCATACACAATCGGCAGCGATTTTGGGTTGTTCTTGCGAACGAAGTTCAGAATTTCCTTTTTTTCGTCTTGGGAGCAGGTGGCGGACTCGCCCGTGGTGCCCATCACGACCCAATAGTCCACTCCGCGCGCGGTGTGGCGTAGGATTTTTTTCAAGGCGGGGAAATCCACATCACCGTTTTCACTAAACGGAGTGACCAACGCTACACCGGTACCGTGCAATGTCTTCATGCGAAAATTTTATGCAATATAAAGAGGATTCCGCCTACGCTCTGCCGATTACCGAAGTTGGGCTACGTAGTGATGCATGTTATCGGCCAGAGAGAGCCGGGTTCCGTTTTTTCCGATCATCAGCTCAAAATCAACGGTGTGATTTTCGCGGTAGGCGCCCACCCGACAGTAAGCCTTACTGCGGGCCATCAGGTAGTCGACCAAATCGTTCGGCTCCGTATCCAGATTGAAAAGGTAATCGAACGTGGTGTCGGCAAAGTGTAAGGCTTTGTCCGATTGCAGCGAACCCCAAAAACTGAGTTCATCAATGTTGAAAAAATCAAACAGAAAGTCGTAGTTCTCTTTTTTACGGGGTAAATACTCCAATACTTGAACCTTTTTTCCCTCCGTTTCCAGCAACCTGACCAGTCGTTTCACTTCATCGTGTTTGGCTTTGTCCTCTACGGTGAACAGAACGCCAATTCTTATTGCTTGGGGGTAGGGCAAACTGGCCCGGATGCTTTTGTTCTTCTTTCGGGCATTGTTGGTGCGCCACCGCAGAAACGTATTCTTGAACATCGCAGCAAAATACTAAAATGTGTTGCAACATCAACCCTTGAGCAGGCGCTCAAATTCTTCTTCGGAGATAATCTGCACTCCGAGTTTTTCAGCCTTTTCGCGTTTCGCGGGCCCCATGTTATCTCCGGCCAACAGGTAGTCAAGCTTGCCCGAGACCGATGACAATACGCGCCCGCCATTGGCCAGTATGAGATCATGAAGTTGTTCGCGTTCATAGCTCCGGAACACCCCGGAGATAACAAATGATTTGTTCCCCAGCACCTGACTCACCGGTGCCACCCGCTGTTCCACTTCCAGATGAAGCCCGGCTTTGCGCAGGCGCGCTACTTCTTCACGGTTGTGTCTATCCTGGAAGAACTGTACCACGCTTTGCGCGATTTTTTCACCCACCTCCGGGGCCTCCAGCAATTGCTCCAACGTGGCCGTTTGTAATTTTTCCATGGAGCCAAAATGCCGCGCCAGTTTTTCGGCTACTGTCTTGCCCACGTACCGAATGCCGATGGCAAAAAGAACTGCTTCAAAAGGCACTTTGCGCGATTCGGCAATGCCCGCCAGAATATTGCTGGCCGACTTATCCTTAAAGCCGTCCAGTTTCAACAGATCTTCTTTTCTTAAATCGTAAAGGTCAGCCGGTGTTTTCACCAACCCCAATGCAAACAATTGGTCAATCGTTTTTTCGCCCAGCGAATCGATATCCATGGCCTTGCGCTGAATGAAATGCTCAATGCGCCCTTTGATTTGGGGCGGACAGCCGGAGGTATTGGGGCAGTAGTAGGCTGCTTCACCTTCTTCGCGAACCAACGTTGTTCCGCATTCCGGGCACGTGCGCGTGTATTGCAGCGGATGTAGGTTGGGAGGCCGCCTGTCCAGGTCTACACCAGTTACTTTGGGAATAATCTCGCCACCCTTTTCAACAAAAACGAAGTCTCCGATTCGCAGGTCCAGCCGCGCAATTTCATTGGCGTTGTGCAGCGAGGCGCGTTTGACCGTAGTGCCGGCTAAAAAAACCGGCTCCAATTCCGCCACAGGTGTCACGGCCCCGGTGCGCCCCACCTGGTAGGTTACCCCGTTCAGTCGCGTGGCGATGCTCTCGGCCTTGTATTTGTAGGCGATCGCCCAACGGGGGCTCTTAGCCGTGAAGCCCAGTTGTTGCTGTTGGGTGAGGCTGTTGACTTTAATCACCACACCATCCGTTTCTAGTGGAAGGTCGCTTCTTCGTTTTTCCCAATGGTGAATATACGTCAGTACTTCGTCTATGTTTTGGCACTTGCGGTACGTAGGCGAAACCTGGAAGCCCCATTTTTCAATTTGATGGATCGCTTCCTCATGGGTGTCGATGTCAAGATTTTCGCCCAACAGGTAATAGGCAAAGCAATCCAGCTTTCGCCTGGCCACTTCAGTGCTGTCTTGCAGCTTTAATGTGCCCGAGGCGGTGTTGCGGGCATTGGCATACGTTTCTTCGCCCACGTCTTCCAACTCTTTGTTCAGGCGATCGAACTCTTTTTTGGGAAGAAATACTTCGCCCCGCACTTCAAACCGGGCCGGTCGATTCTTGGCCGATACCCGCAAGGGAAGCGACCGGATGGTGCGCGCGTTAGCTACTACATTATCGCCTCGCACGCCATCGCCCCGTGTGATAGCTTTGGTCAATAGCCCGTCTTCATAAATCAGACTGATCGATACTCCGTCAAATTTCAGCTCACAGAAATAGTCATAGGGTGCGCCCGCCAGACCTTTGGCCACGCGACCGTCAAAATCACGCATTTCTTCTTCGGAGTAGGTGTTGCCGAGCGACAACATCGGGTATTGATGTGTGACCGATTCAAACTCCTTGGTGATCGTGCCCCCCACGCGTTGCGTGGGTGAGTCGGGCAGGCGTAGATTCGGAAACTGTTTTTCGAGGTTTTCGAGCTCGGCCAGCAATTGGTCGAATTCAAAGTCACTGATTTCGGTCCGATGCTTCTGGTAGTACAGGTCGTTGTGGTAGTTGACCTGTTGGGTAAGGTGTTCGATCCGCTTTTTTGCTTCGGCTGGGGTCATAAACGGAGCTAAATTAGCACATATAGCTTCGTTTAAAGGAGGTATGTTATGTTTTTGATTGCCGGCACTATATTTTGTAAAGTTCAAACCAACTAACCCAATTTTTATGAAAAAACTTTCCCTTCTTTCTCTCCTCGTGTTGTGCGCGGGCTTGGTGGCCAGTGCTCAAGAGTACAAGCCGTTTAAGGTCGGTGTCGGTCTTGGCTATGCGATGACTACCGGTGATGGCGCCAAGGGTGGCGTACTTCTTTACCTGGAGCCAGCCTACCGCGTTTCGGACCCCTTGTTGGTTGGTATTCGTTTGGAAACTGCCGCAGTAACCCGCGGATTTTCTGAGGATGTACTCACAAGCGGGGGAACTATTGACGTGGCTGCTATCGGTTCGTTCAGTGCCTTCGGTCAGTATTATTTTTCAGCCGGTTCATTCCGTCCGTTTGTAGGAGCGGGGGCAGGCCTCTTTACGTTGGCGGCTGTTTCGGGTTCTGCCCAGGGAGCGGTGGTTACCGCTGTGGAAGCCTCAAATAAGTTTGGGTTTTACCCGCGCGTAGGTTTCGATCTAGGCCATTTCAATATGTCCGTGGACTTTAACCTGATCCCGTCATCTGAAGTACCCGGCTCGTCAATGGATGTGAATAACAGCTACCTGGGGTTCCGGGCTGGCTTCTAAATTGGTGGTGGAAAGAAGTAGTCAATCTGAAGATTCGAAAAGAAAGGGGCGGAAGCCCCTTTTCTTTTTTATTGCGTTGACGCATTGGCGGACTGTAGCAGCGTACACGCTACCAGTGCAGCGGTTTCGGTACGCAATCGGGTTGGACCCAGCGATACTTGTGAAAAATTGCTTTTCAAGGCTGCTGCTATCTCATCCGGGGAGAAATCACCTTCAGGCCCAATGAGCATCAGGTAGCTCGCCCCGGGTTTGATAACTGACTTGAGGTGCACCGGGTTATGAGGATCCACGTATCCGATAAACCGCTGGTCAGCCTTTGCCAGCAGGATCTCGTCAAACCCGGTCATTCCGTTTAGCTCGGGCAGCCAGGCTTGTTGCGATTGCTTCATGGCGCTTTGGGCGATTTTCCCGAGCCGATCCAGGTTGACTGTTTTTCGCTCCGACCGATTGCAGCGCATAAACGAAATCTGCTGCACCCCCAATTCGGTACACTTTTCCACCAGCCACTCCATGCGGTCCAAATTTTTGGTGGGTGCTATCGCTACCTGAATGTGATAGGGGGCGGGGGGAACGGCTTCTTCTTTTATAATGGTAAACCGGAACTCTTTCTTATCGGAGGTCAATGCTGCCTCCATCCGTTTGCCGCGGCCATTCACCAGCACTATGCGGTCGCCAATCACCAGACGCAGCACGCGCGCATGGTGCGCTTCGTCTTCAGAAAGTACGTGGTCGGAGCCCGGTGGATGATAGAACAAATCCAAAGGCGGATGCAGCTACTTGTAGTTTTGCTCCAGCGAACTCACCAGGGTGAGATAGGCCTGCATGGCCGCTTCGTTGGTCATACCTTTTTTGGAAGCCCATGCATCGAACTTGGCTATGCCTTTGAAGTCGAAACCCGTTGGGCGCTCCCCGCTAACATCGCCCTCGGTGGATTGCTTAAAGAGCGCATACAACTCCAGCAACTCTTCATTGGAAGGCCGTCTGGTGAGCTGCTGGGCGCGATCCACGGCAGCCTTGAAGTCATCGGCTAACGCCATGATCAACGTTTGTTAATCGCTACATACTTCCGCGGAGGTTGGCCTACGTAAATCTGGCGCGGGCGGCCAATCGGCTCTTTGTTTTCTCGCATTTCTTTCCACTGTGCAATCCAGCCCGGCAGGCGACCCATCGCAAACATGACGGTGAACATCTCGACCGGTATGCCCAAGGCCCGGTAAATGATACCGGAGTAGAAGTCCACGTTGGGATACAACTTGCGCTCAATGAAGTACGGATCGCGCAACGCCACTTCTTCGAGTTTCGAGGCAATTTCCAATACCGGGTCATTTACGCCCAGTTTGCCGAGCACATCGTCTGCGGCTTTCTTGATGATTTTGGCACGCGGGTCAAAGTTCTTGTACACGCGGTGACCAAAGCCCATCAGGCGGAAGCCGCTGTTCTTGTCCTTTGCCTTGTTAATCCACTTTTCAATGTCTCCACCATCCTTGCGGATTTGCTCCAACATGACGATAACTTCCTGGTTGGCGCCACCGTGCAGCGGTCCCCACAGCGCATTGATACCAGCTGAAATGGAGGAGTAGATGCTGGCTTTCGATGAGCCCACAATCCGAACGGTGGAGGTTGAGCAGTTTTGCTCATGGTCAGCATGAAGGATCAATAACTTATCCAACGCATCGGCCACTACCGGATCGGCATGGTATTGTTCGGCCGGCAAGGCGAACATCATTTTTAAGAACCTGGAACAATAGTCAAGCGCATTATCCGGGTAGTTGACCGGATGTCCGACAGCATTTTTATAGGCCCATGCCGCAAAGGTTGGCATCTTGGCCAGGGAGCGAACGATGCTGAGGTACACGCCTTCGGCCGAGCGATTAGGGTCCAGCGACTCAGGATAAAAAGCTGTCTGGGCGCAGAATAACGAGGCCAACACACCCATGGGGTGGGAGGTGGAGGGGAACCCGTCCAGTATTTTCTTGACATCTTCATGCACCAGCGTATGGGTCTTGATGTCGTTACTGAATTTATTTAATTGATCCTGCGATGGTAGTTCACCGAATATGAGCAAGTAGGCAACCTCCAGAAAGGTTGACTTTTCGGCCAATTCCTCGATCCCATACCCGCGGTAGCGCAGGATACCCTTGTCGCCATCCAAAAAAGTAATGGCACTCTTGGTGGCACCGGTGTTTTTGTAACCCAGGTCCAGGGTTACGGTGCCGGTCTCTTCGAGCAGGTTGCTGATATCAATGCCTTGTTCGCCTTCCGAGCCCTCAACGATGGGGAATGTGTAGGTCTTGCCGTCTATGATGAGTTGTGCGGTCTTGGCCATAGTGAATTGAATTCTTCGTTTAAAATTAAGTTAACAGGTCGGAGATAAAAATGATTGTTTGATTTTAATATTTATCTAAACTTCGGCTAATTGTTACCCAAGATCATCGGGAGGCCGTCCTTTCCGGACCCCACGACAATGATCTTGCTGTTGGGCGATTTAGCCAGTTCCAGGGTGGCTTCTATACCCCTCATTTTCAGTAGTTTGTCGGTTAAGCTGTTATTGATGATGTTATTGGCCCGCGATTCACCCTCGGCAGCAATGCGCTTGCGCTCGGCTTCGCTTTTCTCTTTATCAAGCCTGAACTGGTAGGCCAGTGCTTCCTGCTCTTGCTGGAGTTTATTTTCAATGGCCTGCTTGATTTGCTCGGGTAACACGATACCGCGAATAAGCACGGCTGTGGCATGTACATAATTCTTGTTGAGGATGTTTTCGGTTTCGGTGCGAATGGCCGTCTCGACCTCAGCACGCTTGGTGGAGTAAATTTCCTCGGCTGAGTAACGTCCCATAACCTGCCGCACGGTCGATCGAACCTCCGGAATTACCAATACGGTCTCATAATCTTTAGTGAATTTTTCATGTACAAAACCGATCTTATCTGGAATGGGGTAGTAGCGCACAGTGACATCCACGTGGATGGACAAGCCATTTTTGTCCAGAACGTCCATATTCTCATCGGAGGAGATCTCGTTGACTTTGTAAACATAATAGTCGTTCCAGGGAGCTTTCATGTGCACCCCGGGGCCCATAATATTTTCTTTGTCCAGGCCACTTCCGAACGGGTAAAACATGATGGCTCGCTCGGTTGCCTCGATGGTGAAAAACAAGCTGGAGGAGAGTGTCAAAAATACGATGAAGGCAATGATGCCCAAGACGATGAAAGGTAGTTTGCGGTTATTCATGATAATAATTGGTTTTCATTTTTTGGAATGTTTTCCTGCCTGGGAAGGCCCAGCAAGTTACCGATGATGATCATACCATACAACGTGCCCCATGTGGCCTCCAGTACACTGAGGTTGCGGATAAACCGGATCGGCTGAAGCCCCGAGTCAATGCCAGACAAAACACAGAAGCTGTAGGTTACACATTCGGCATAGTTGGGCAGCCCTGGTTCGATGGCTATGCCCATACTGCCCGGCCTGGCAGTGCTCAACAGGTCGTACAGGCTGCCAAAGGATATCCCGATCATGAGGAAAACACACACAGCTCCCCAAAGTTTGTCGCGTGTGAGGTAGCCTTGAGCAAAAATGTCGCGTATGGCGAAGGCAATGACCGTAATCTCGATGGGAAAGAGTAACCCGTGGATGGTTAACAGGTAAACCTGCCGGTTGGGTACTTCGAGTAGCTGGTAGTAGGGGAACTCTACTAAAACCCCAACCAGCACAATAAGACTAAGAATGCCGAAGATGCCTACGATGAGGTATCGGTTGGCGGTGAAGTTTCGCATCAAGTCCCAAAGCAAAAACGCATAAGCGGCCCCAAACCCGGAAAAAATCAGGACGATAAACTTGGAAACGTTGCTTTTGGAATCGGTGAGCAATGGCTCGGACAAAAGCAGCCCGCAGCCGACAATAAGTATTTGAAGAATAACTACGTTGCGGTAGTCCCTTACTTTTTCGCGTTGTAATTCAAGCTTGGTTAGCTGCCGAAAACCACGACACCGGAAGTTCGACATACCCTCAAACTACGCAAAGATTTGTCGTCTTCCGGTTTCGTTAAATGCCTCTCGATATCAGCCTTGGGGCAGGCCAAAATTGCTTTCCGGTGCCGGGCTCGGTGCCGGGCTCGGTGCAGGAGCGGGAGCGGGAGCCGGTTTTGCGGCAGGCTTTTTGGCTTTGGGCGCAGCCTTCTTTTTCGCGGGTTTCTTCGCTACTTTTTTCGCTACTTTCTTAGCCGGCTTTTTTGCCGCCTTTTTTACTACTTTCTTCTTGGCAGACTTTTTCACTGCTTTTTTAGCCTTGGATTTCTTGGCTGCTTTTTTTGCTTTCTTTTTTGCAATAGCACATTAACGTTTAAGGTGGGTTCTTCTTTTTGATTTTTGTGTCAGTCGATCTTGAATGACAAGCTAAAATTATGAGAATGAATTCAATCTCCGCATCGCTTCGGCAGAAAAAATTTAGCGAAGGCGTGTCGGGTTTACTTTCCGATACAAAAGCGCGAAAAGATAGTATCCAACAGGTCATCGGAGGTGATCTCACCGGTGATTTCACCCAGGTGATACAGGGCCTGCCGAATGGCCATGGCAAGGAAATCCCCGGTGATACCCCCGCCTAGGCCCTGCAGAACCCGCGCCAGGGCTTCGTCCGTCAGGTTCAATTGCTGCCAGTGGCGCAGAGTGGTCACCAGCACATCGCCCGGCCTGACCTGGTTCAACTCCAGTTTGTTCAGGATGGCTTCTTTCAATTCGGCCAGGTTGTCTTTGTTTTTCGCGGAAATCAGAATGAAATCGCGCCCGCGCAATGCGGTTGCCAGATCCGCGGGAGCCTGGTCCAGTTTATTGCCCACTTTCAGGTAAGGACCTCCGCCCTTGTCCAGCTCACGTTCAGCCTGTTGGATTTCCTCCTGGCTGGTTTGGGACAGGTCAAAGAGGTAGAGAATCAGGCTGGCCTTCTGCATTTGTTCGCGGGTGCGTGCAATGCCCAAGGCCTCTATCGCATCGTGGGTATCGCGCAGGCCGGCCGTGTCGATAAACCTGCAGCGCACGCCCCCCAGGTGAATCTCATCCTCGATTACATCGCGG
>DAIPHR010000063.1:0-14965 GCA_036771215.1 Cyclobacteriaceae bacterium | reverse complement strand
CCTCCGCTAATGCTTCGGCTGACAAGTCGGCCACGGAACCATTTCTATTTTCCTTTACCGCCACTCAGCCTCCGCTAAAGCTTCGGCTGACAAGTCGGCCACGGAACCATTTCTATTTTCCTTCACCGCCACTCAGCCTCCGCTAAAGCTTCGGCAGCCGGGCTGCGTTCAGTCCACAAAACTACTCGATTATTCGCCAACAAAGAAAAAAGGTGGCTGAAATTCAGCCACCTTTCCATCTATCGTTCTATCCGATATTACTCCGGTTTGGCTTCGCCCGAAGCAGCCTGTTTGCTGGCGCTCATCTTTTCCTTCAGGGCGCTTAACGCTTCCAGGTCACCCAAGGTCGACTTCTCGGTCTCCTGGTTGATCTTATCGATCGTCTTGCCCTTTGGAGCCGCTGCCTTTTTCTTTGCTTGCTGAGCGGGTGCGGGTTTCTCTTCCTCTGAACTCCAGGTAGCCTTATGGCTCAGCAAAATTCTGCGGTCATCTTTCGAAAACTCGAGTACTTTGAAATCCAGGCTCGCCCCTACTTCAGCCTTGCCATTGTCAGCCTTCGCCAGGTTTTTAACCGAGCAGAATCCTTCAATGCCATACGGCAATTCGAGGCTGGCGCCTTTATCGTTCTTGCTGATGACGGTACACTTGTGAACCGATCCCACCGTAAAGATGGTCTCGAATGTATCCCACGGGTTTTCCTCCAGATGCTTGTGGCTGAGCGCCAGTCTGCGGTTGGCCGCATCCAACTCCAGTACCACCACTTCGAGTTTCTCTCCCACCTTCGTGAATTCAGAAGGATGCTTCACTTTGCGTGTCCAGCTCAGGTCGGATACGTGCACAAGGCCATCGATACCTTCTTCCAACTCAATGAACAATCCAAAGTTGGTGAGGTTACGCACCACACCGGTATGACGTGTTCCCACGGCATACTTGCTCAATACTTCCTGGCGTGTCCACGGGTCTTCGGTGAGTTGCTTCAGACCCAGTGACATCTTACGCTCGTCACGGTCGATTGTCAATACCACGGCCTCGCGCTCGTCACCTACCTTGATAAAATCCTGAGGATTGCGCAGGTGCTGGCTCCAGCTCATTTCAGATACGTGAATCAAACCTTCCACACCCGGCATGATCTCCAGGAATGCACCATAATCGGCTACGTTCACCACGCGGCCTTTCACTTTCGAGCCCACGGTGATCTCTGCCGCCAACGAATCCCACGGGTGAGGAGTGAGTTGCTTCATGCCCAGCGAGATGCGCTTTTTATCTTCATCAAAATCCAACACCACAACTTTCACCGTCTGGTCAAGTTTCAGCAACTCTTCCGGATGGTTAATGCGGCCCCACGAAATATCCGTAATGTGTAACAGACCATCTACACCACCCAGGTCGATGAACACACCGAAGTTGGTCATGTTCTTGATTACACCTTCCAGCACCTGACCTTTTTCCAGGTTAGTGAGGATAGCGGCCTTCTGCTGCTCGATATCTTTTTCAATGAGTACTTTGTGCGATACCACTACGTTGTCATTGGTGTAGTTGATCTTCACCACTTTCACCTCGATCGACTTATTCACGTAGATATCGAAATCGCGAATCGGCTTCACATCAATTTGTGAACCAGGCAAGAAAGCTTCGATGCCGTATACATCGACAATCAAACCGCCTTTGGTTCTGCGCTTCACAAAGCCTTCAATCACGGTATCTTTATCCAGGGCTTCCTGCACATACTGCCAGCCTTTTACGAGCTTCGCTTTCCTGCGGCTCAGGATCAACTGGCCCATCGGGTTTTCACGCTCTTCAATGAAGAGATCAACCTCATCACCAATCTTCAGGTCTGCGATATCTTTGAATTCAGCCAACGGAACCAGGCCGTCTGACTTGAATCCGATGTTCAGAATTACATCCCGGTCGTTGATGCCGACCACGAGGCCCTTCACCACTTCCCCTTCATTAACAGAGGTTGCTCCTCCGCTGTACAATTTCTCCAGCGAATCGCGGTCGTTTTTGGAATAACCTTCGCCAAATCCCTTGCGGTCGAAGGCATCCCAGTCAAAATTCTCGAGCGACACGCTGCTGGCCGTGGCGGCCTTGCGGGCGGTTACATCGCGAATAACGCGGCTTATGCCTTCTTCTTCTTCCGCCTTGCGGGCAGCTTTAAACTCGGCCAGTTCATCTTTTTCGTCTACTTCACCCACCGCTTTGGTGGGTTTGCCGGTAGCTTTCGGAGCTTTAGGTTCGGCCCCTTTGGTAACTTTTGCCATAAAATAAAAAAACGCCCTTCGGTACATGGCGCCACCGGGCTTGTGGCGACCACTTTTTGGTTTTACATCACCCCTGGCAACCGCCACGAGGCCGCTCACCCTGAGCGGGCGGCAAAGGTAGGAAAATTATGGCAACGGTAAGCCTAAACCGGCTTATTGCTGCAACCCCTCCACTTTGAGGGTGCCCATGGCGTATTCCAGCAGTATTTTCTGGAAAAGAAGCCGGTATTCGGCCTGGGCGCGGTCCGTCTGGGCCTGCACCATCGCCCGGTTGGCCTGGGCAAAATCCACAAAATTGGTTACCCCCAGGTTGTACCGCTCGCTCTCGAACTGAAACGCCACTTCGGCCGCCTCGGCCTGGGTCTGGCTCACGGTGTACGAGCGTTTGGCGAGGTCGAAATTGCGGGACGTGCGCAACACATCGGCCTTCAACGTGACCTCAACATTTCGGGTGTTGATCCGCGCATTTTCATACGCTACTTTGTTTTGAACCAGTCGCGTGCGCGACTGCAGGCCGTTGAGGATTGGGATACTCAGGTTCAGCCCGTAGGTCTTGTACCGGTTGTCGCTGCCAAACTGATCTTCAAACGGTCGATTGAGGCTGGGGTTCTGCGCCAGCACCGAGTCCGGTACATCGCGGATAAAGTTGTAGGCCGATCCATAGTCAAAAAAAGCGCTGAGCGTGGGCGTGAGGCCGCCTCGTGTAGCCGCCACGCCAAATCGCGCAGCTGTCTCATTGCGCTCGGCACGAATAAAGTCGCCCCGATTTTCCTTGGCTGTGTTGTACATTTCTTCCAGCGTAATGGCATGGCCCGTAATGAGCCCAATGTCCCAGTTGGGCTTCACCACCTGGTATTCCTCGAACGGATCAATGAGGAGCGTTTGCGTCAATATCGCCTTGTCGTTGTTCAGGGTTGTTTCGGCCTGCAGCATCCGCAGTTCGGCTCCCTTGGCTAAACTCAGTTGATTGTATTCATCAACCGGAGACCGCGCACCGAGCGCAACCTGCTCTTTCACCTGGTTATACTGCGCATTTTGTGATTCATAGTTTTCTCGGGCAATTTTCAGCAACTCCTCATCCAGCAAAACCTGCAGATATTGAATTGAGACGGTATTGATGATATCCTCTTGTGTGCGCTTGACATTGTAGCTCTGCGCTTCCAGCAGATTGTTGTTCTGCTTCAACGTGTTTAATTGATTAAATCCATTGAACAGCGTGAGATTGGCGCTGATGTTTCCCCGAACGGCATCGCGAACGCCATTCACCACCTGACCTTGTTGCTGATCGAATGAGTTACCATTGAATTGCTGCGCAAAGAGGTTGGCACTGATGGAAGGTGCCATGGACGCAATGGCAGCCGTTTTTTGAATCTGATTTATTTCCAGCTGATTGCGCTGCTGGTTTAACGTTACGCTGTTGCGCAATGCAATATTCACCGCCTCCTCAAAGGTGAGCGCTTTGGGCAGCGTTTCTTGTGCCCGCAGGACAAGCGCGGGAATGAATAATGCAATCAGAGCTACCAGATTTCTCATGTCTTTTGTTGATTGACCTCATCGGATTGTACCGCACCATCTACTACGCGAACAATGCGTTTGCCGCGCCTCGCGTTCTCTTCACTATGCGTCACCTGAATGATGGTAATACCTTCTTCGTTGAGCTTTTGAAAAATGTCCATGATTTGTTTCCCTTGATCGGAATGCAGATTCCCGGTGGGTTCATCTGCGAGCAGGAGCTTCGGCTGACCTACGATGGCGCGTGCAATGCCCACCAGTTGCTGCTGACCTCCGCTGAGTTGCTCCGGAAAAAGATCCTTCTTGGCTACCATGTTGAAGCGGTCCAGCATTTCGGCCACCATGCTCTTGCGTTGCGATCCATTCACCCCTTTGTACAACAGGGGCGTCTCGATATTTTCATACACCGTGAGCTCATCAATGAGGTGATAGGCCTGGAAGATGAAGCCGATGTAATTCTTATGCATATCACTCTTCTGCTTCTCGCGCATTTTATGCACAGGCTCATCAAAGAAGTAATACTCCCCGGCCGAGGGTTCATCCAGCATGCCGATGATGTTCATCAGTGTGGATTTGCCCGCTCCGCTGGGGCCCATCAGCGTCACAAACTCCCCCTGCTGCACCTCCAGGTCAATACCTTTTAGAATGAAGGTGCGCTGAAAGCGGGAGTCAATGTACTTGTCGATGTCTTTTAGCTTGATCATGGTTCAGTGGGTGGGTTAGCCAACAATGGTGCCAAGGCCGATATACAGGTGATTAGACGGGAATTTCCGCCATTGGTTGCATTTTCATCGTCCGAATTTAGCAATGGGTGTCCGGAAACGGGCGTACCTAGAACGCCACCGGGTGCACAATCACATCCACCCTGCGGTTCATGACGCGGCCCTGCCAGTTGTCGTTGGCGTAAACCGGGTTTTCCAAACCCCAGTCTTTGATGTGAATCAACCGCTCAGGAATATCTTTCTCCATCAGGAGTTGCAACACGGCTTCACTGCGCATGCGCGACAACCACTGGTTATAGCGCTTTCCGCCAACGGGGTCGGTGTGACTGATTAACTGGATCTCGTACTTCTCCAGCAGATTGGGTATGGAATCCAGCCAATCGGAAAGCTCTTTGACCTGGAATTCGTCAATGAAGTAACTGCCCCCATCGAAGTAAATGCTTTTGCGCAGTTGCTCCGGTTGGGCTACCGCATGGTTCACCACCAATACGAACAGGATCAGGCAGCGCGTCATTTAAATTTAGTTTAATACTCCGGATGTTTGGGTTTATTCTGTAACGCCTGTTCAATTACTTCCATCACTTCCGGTGTTAGTCGTTTTACTACTTCCAAAGCCTGAAAATTTTCTTTCAACTGTGCGGCCTTGGATGCCCCGAGGATCACCGTGCTGACATTGGGATTCTTCAGGCACCACGCAATGGCCAACACGGGCATCGAGATACCCAGATCATTTGCCACGTTTTTGATTTTCCGGGCGCGCTGCAAATTGCTCTCGGCCAACGCGGCATCTTTTAGCCAGTCCATACCGGTAATGCTGAGCCGCGTATCGCCCACAAAACCCTGGTTGTACTTTCCGGTAAGCACTCCGCTGGCCAGCGGAGACCAGATGGTAGTACCGAGTCCAACCGTCTTGTAAATCTGTGCATATTCAACCTCCACTTTGGCGCGCTCCAGCATGTTGTATTGGGGTTGTTCGGTAACCGGCCCGATGAGATGATGCTGCCGCGCCACCAGATGGGCTTCCATAATCTCCTGCGCACTCCACTCGCTGGTGCCCCAGTACAGAATTTTTCCCTGCTGAATGAGGTTGTGCATCGTCCACACCGTTTCTTCGATGGGCACCGACTTATCCGGCCGGTGACAGAAGTAAAGATCCAGATAGCTGAGTTGCAGGCGCTGCAGGGCTTGCTCGCACGCCTCCACCACATGCTTGCGGTGCAGGCCGCGCTGCGTGGGCCGTGCATCCTTGCCCAGGTAGCCGAAGAATACTTTCGAGGAAACGATGTAGCTGTCGCGATCCCAGCCCTTCTTTTTCAAGATCTCGCCCATGACCGTCTCTGACCGGCCGCGCGCATAAATTTCTGCGTTATCAAAAAAATTAACGCCATGGTCGTAAGCCATACTCATCAGTTCATCGGCCACGCGGTTGTCAATTTGCTTACCAAAGGTGAGCCACGAGCCAAGGGACAGCGCGCTGATGGGCAAGCCCGATTTTCCTAAGTTCCGGTATTCCATGTTGAAGCTTGAAAAAATGAAAATTAACGATTTTGAGTTTACTTTGTGCCAATACACTATTATGAAAATCGCAAAACCCACCTTTTTGTTCCTGGCTATTCTCCTTTCCGCGTGCAGCGACAATATTATCTACTACGGCCGCACCTATTCCCCTACCGAGAAGGTTGACATTTTCTTCCGCGAAGGCGATGTAACGGAGCCCAACGAAGTGATGGGCAAGGCCACATTTGAGGTATCCGCAAAAAAGAGTTCGGATAAAGTACAGGCACGTTTAATGAAGCAGGCTCAGTTTAAAGGGGCGGATGCGCTTGTGTTTGATGACATCGCCCTGACGACCACGGGAACAGCTACGGGCGGAGCAGCAGCCGGAACGGGCGGCAAGCGCGGGTTCTTAGGCATCTTCGGAAGTAAAACGAAATATGAGCGCGGTCAGCAGATTAAGGCCACCCTGCTGAAGTACAAGAAGAATATTTGATCGATCAGCAAACGCTACTTATAGCGTTCGGCCACGTCTTTCGGAATGACACATCCCTCCTTTTGCCGTGTGTCGGCCAGGTGAAAAATTTTCCAATCGCCTTGCGCATTGCGGACCAGATGAAACGCATCAACCCCGCAGTGGCTAAACTGACGGCCCAGGTAAAACGCATACTTGGCCCACACCTGCGCAAAGTCACCATCCACGCGCACCTCCACATCCCAAATCGGCTCATTAAATGGCTGAGGATGGGGTGAGCCCACCGCCTTCAAAAAATCCTGAATAGACGATTCGTATCGGATCATCGGCTTGCCGTCTTTATCCTTGAGAATGGTAGCCAACGACACCTGCTGGGTAAAAACGCTGCGCACCATCGCGCTGTCGCCTGCCGCCATGCCGGCAAACAACTGATCAATCGGTATCCGCACGCGGGCTTCCTCTTGCGCCAAAAGGTGTGACTGAGGAAGCACCAACAAAAGCAGTAACGTGTAAAGTCGAATCATAATCGAAAGGAACGAAAAAGATCAATTCGAATCGAATGTTCTATTTTAGAGGTTTGAATGTGTGATATGAGACGTATTCTCGTGATCAGTCTGTGGTGGGCGTTTTCTTTTGCTCAGGCTCAACAACCGGTGGTTGATAGCCTGACGCGGGTGCTGGAAGCAAGCGAGGGCGAACAAAAGGTGAAAGTCTTGAACGAGCTGTTTCGCGCGACCCAAAGCCAGGATCCGGTCACTGCTATTGGCTACGCCCGGCAGGCCGCCAACCTGGCCCGCGAGGTGAACGACACGAAAGGATTGGCGGCTGCATACAATAACCTCGGTGTGGCCTACCGCACCCAAGGTGCTTTGGACAAAGCACTGGAGTATTACCTGCAGGCCCTGGACGGATACCGGCAGATTGAAAACCCGGAAGGAATAGCGGCCACCCAAAACAACATTGGCACCATCTATTCGCTGAAGAAAGATTTTTCAAGGGCGGTCGAATACTTTGAGCAGTCCTATGAAATCTTCAAAACCGCCAACGACACGGCCCGCATGGTGGGTGCTCTCAACAACCTGGGTAACCTTCACAACGACCTGCGCCTGTATGATCAGGCCGAGAAATACTACAATGAGTCCTTTGCACTGTCCATTAAGCACGGCAAGCCCCTGGCCGATGCGGTGAATAACATGGGCAACCTTTACTTTCGGCAAGAGAAATACCAGCGGGCAGCCGAGTTCTACAAAAAAGCGCTGGAACTTGCCCACCAGAACAACAACCGCCTGCTGGCCCTGAGCAGCCTCGCCAGCCTGGGCGAAGTTTTCACCAAGGCGCGCCAACCGCGGCCTGCCCAATTGTACCTCGACTCGGCCCTGACGCTGTGCCACGAGCTGCAGGCATTGATGATGGAGCCAGCCATTCTGCGAAGCATGGCCACCAACTATGCCAATCAAAACAAAATGACGGAGGCCTATGCAACCATGCAGCAATATGATGCCTCGCGCGAAAAAGTATTTGGCGAAGAAAGCACCACGCGCATCGCCCAGATGGAAATGGCTTTAAGCATTCGTGACCGGGAAGAAGCCTTTGAAGCGCTGCAGAAAGATGACCAGATCAAGACGTTGCAATTACGAAATACCCGGTTAGGCATTGTGGTGGGTGTGCTGCTCGTACTCAGTGCTGCAGCCGGAATTAATTTATTCTTATCCAAGCGAAAGACGGCTAACCTATGACACGAACGGAAGCGCGCACCTTGCTGGAATCCATGACCCAAAGCGCAAGCCTGCTGCGCCACATGCGCACGGTGGAACTGGTGATGGAGGCTTATGCTGAAAAACTCGGTTACGATAAGGAGCAATGGGCGATAGCCGGACTTTTGCACGATGCTGACTACGAAGCCCACCCCGACCGTCACCCCAACGTGATCGTAGAGCACTTGCTCGAAACCGGAAACGTGGAAATCGCCAATGCCGTGTCGGCACACTACACCAAGTGGAATAAGCCTTACAATACCGTACTGGACAAAGCGCTGTTGGCTTGCGATGAACTTACAGGTTTTATTGTGGCCTGCGCCCAGGTGCGCCCCGAGGGCATTGCCACGCTGGAGCCCAAATCGGTTTTCAAAAAACTAAAGGACAAAGGGTTTGCCGCCAAAGTGGAGCGGGATGAAGTGTATAAAGGCGCAGAATTGTTCGGGGTTGACCTGAACGACCACATTGCCTTTATCATTGACGTACTCAAAAAGAACCGCGAAGAACTGGGGATCTGAGAGTTGCATAAGTTCCGCAAAAAAATCTACCTTTGATCCGCTTTAAACCCAACACGTATGTTTGAACAAGTTGTTGCTAACGGTGCCAATTGGTTTGTGATTATTGTAGCGGTGGTGGTCGGATTTGCCTCGGCCATGGGCTACGTGGATTACCTGCGTACGAACAAGAAAGAAGAAGATTCCAAGCATTGATCTACCTATAACCTAAAAGCAAAAAGCCATCGAAAATTCGATGGCTTTTTCATTTTATGACTGTCCGGCTTAACGGCCCTGGCCCGGATTCGCGGGGGGCTGGCCATACGGTGAGCGGTAGGTCTTCTGATAGTCGTTGATGTTGACTTTTTTATAGCCCTCTTCGCTCACGAAGCTGAGAAAAATGTGGAACTCTTCGGGTTTCTTATATCCGGGTACAGAGGTCATTCCCGAGTAAATCGGCACAATGTGAAATTCTTCGTCCAGGAAAACGAAGTTGGGATAGCTGAGTTGATTGTTGAGCAGGGCAGCCGCCAATTGATGAACACCCTTGCTGCCGTATGGCACGAACTTGAATGTGGTACCATTGAACACAACATCGGCCGTTTGCTCCGCGTCAAACTTGACGGCATAGAACTTTTCATTCAATAATTTGGCGATGGTGGCCTCTGAAAAGGTGTTCTTATCCATCACCTTGCACCACCCGCACCAGTCGGTGTACACGTCAATGAAAATCTTCCGTTTCTCGGTCTTCATTTTCTCGACCGCCTCCTCAAAGGTCAGCCAGTTTACGGCCTCCGAAGCCTCCTGGGCCCCGGCCGAAAGGGATATGGCGGTAGCCAAAACCAAAAAAATCGCGCGCATGGTGTAGTTTCTTAACATCCTGTGAAACAAATGTAGCAAGTTTTGAAGTTCCCCGGCAGTGTATCAAGTAAACAGGGGTTCGGGTAACCCGGTGTTCAAAAAGCAGGCCAGGGATGTTCAAAAACGAACAATTCAACACCAGGAAAACAAAAATCTGGCACAGATTGCAACCTTTTGGGCGTGGCACTCATCTTGTAACTGGAAAAGCGATGAAAAACCCTTACCGCAATATTTTAATCATACTGGGCATACTGGTGGCCATTGCGGTGGCGCTTACCCTGTCATCGGGCACAAGTGCAACAAATTATCATGGACTATAAAAGATAAATGACCTATGAAAACTCGATCGCAATTAAAGATCATCGGAGTCGTGACATTAGTCTTTTCGTTGACTTCGTTTTCAAATTTTGAGAACCTACCCACAACAAATGACAGCAAATTTTTGATCCGCATCCAGAGTAATGACAGCGGATTAAAACTCAAATGCGAAACAGGCTGCGCCTGGAAAGAATTATCATTCTCACTCAAAGACAATAAGTTTCAAGCTGTCGACCAATATGGTATGACAAGAGTCGACAGACACAAACCGTCAAACGATGACAAACTTGCCAACTTTCTCTTTGTTGTACAAAGGACTCAAGACACCATAAATCTTGAAGGCAAAGAAGGCACGGCTTGGACTAAGCTGAATTTTAGTTGCAAAGACACTGAATGCAATCAATACATTGACCAAAATGGAATGACGAAGAAAGATTAAGCACGCACCCTCACCCAACACCAGATTTAGTCAGTTGGGGGGTGAAGTATTTTGTTTGATCTCCGCTACAACGTTTGCAAACTGTGGTATCCGAAACGCGAGGGTGCTGACACACGCAAGCCCAAAATACATTATCCTTCGCCTGCCAAGGCCACGATGAAAGTCATTCAGGCGCTCCGGTACGCAAAATAGTGCAGCACCTGTTCGATGGCCTTGCGAATAGCCAGGTTAATGGGATAAAACTCTTGCCCTAAATCCGGGTCAACACTTCGAAGCTGCATATAGAACTCGTTCATCACCGGTACCGCCAGTTCTCCGTTCTCAATCTTTCGCGCTGCCGTTTCATACGCCACCGATTGTTCGGTCTTGATGATCTGACACGTGACCAGCTCCTTTTGGCTGTACTTATTCGTGCGGGCGGAGTAACCAAAAAGTCGGCAGATCAAACCCCGGTGCGTGTATTGGGAGCACAAACCGGCCCCCGACTGTTGAGCATCCAGAATCAAACAAATACTACCGGGTTCGTGCTGCAGCCGCTCATGCCAACGTTCAGCCTGGCTGCTGTTGTACAGGTGGTAAGCGAACGGCAGAAATTCCAGCGCAGTGGCCTCGATGTCAGGCTTGAGACAACAATTGCCACAACCCCGCTTGCAATGCAGAGTGGTGGCGCCCCGAAAAGTATCAAGGTCTTCATCCAGGCGGGAAAACAGATCTTCTGTTTGTTTAGCTTTTGCTTCAAGTTCCAGCATTGGCATTTGTGCCATTTAATGGACATTGTGTTATGTTTTCCGTAAACTTGTAGTAGTACAATCGTCAAATTTATGAAGACAATATCGGTTTTCGCGATCCTCTTACTGGCAACACCTGCCTTTTCGCAGTTGAAATGGCAATGGGGAATGAATTATCTGTATTCCGCTCCCTCGGGAACGATGAAAACCAATATCAAGCGAGCGCATGGATTTTCTTTTGACGGGGGGGTGGTAAGCCCCAACCGGAAATGGCTGGCCGGGGCTGAGCTGAATTACTCGATCTACGGATCAGATAACTCGCGGCAGTTGTATCAGTTCAGCGATGGTTCAACCACCGAAATGGATGTAAGGGTGACCAATTCGTTCAGTAATCTGATGGGGATGATACGTTTTTATCCTCGCCCCGATGGCGTCATAAAGCCGTATGTTCAGGGCAAGGTGGGCTACAGTTGGTTTGTAACTGATCTGAACATATACGACCCACGCGATTGGGATAACTGCGCGCCCGTAGAAACTGATATTTTGAGACGAGACGGCACCGCCATTGTGAGTGTAGGCGGAGGCATACAGTGGGATCTATCCAGTGTGTTTGGCAGCCTCCCGTCCAAACGGCTGCATCTTGACCTTGGCCTCAACCTCATTCAGGGAGGGCGCGTTGATTATATGAATGCGAAAGGCCCGGTGCCGCCCATGTCTACCGGGCAGCGTTCCGATGTCACGGCCAATTTCATCAACACCCAGACGCGCGTGGTACACCAACACCATGTAGGCTATCTGTACAATAGCTTCGTTCAAATGATGGAAGTACGATTTGGGGTGACGTTCCGGCCCCGGTCATAGGTCGATCTTCTCCTTCTTTCGCATGTCGCTGACAAACTTCGGCCCGAACGAAAGTTTCGTGTTGAGCGGAGACTTCGGGTCAACGATCCGCCAGAATGGAGTTGCCTTACTTACCGCCAATCCTTTTTCAATTTGTTCGTGGGCAGCCTCCGCCACGATTCGAAGAAAAATTCCGGACGTAACCGGGCAGGTGTAGTCCGCCCCATATTCGGCTGCCAAATCCTTCCGCATAGTGGCCAGCGAACTGCTTTTTCCTCTCGGAATTTGACGCACATAGGCATCCACAATTTTTGGCGTGGCAATCAGCATCTTGGCGCCTGAAGGCATGTCGGCAAAATCTTTATCCAGCTTTTTCACCACGAAGGTTTTGGTCGGGTCGTTCACTTTATCTATCCAGGTTTTACCCTTACCTGGTTTCATGGTTGTTTTCTTTTTGGCCTCCCCTTTTTTCATACATGCTTGTGTCTTGTTGCTCTGATGTGATGCCCGCTGACTAAAAATAATCCGGTTAAAATTCGAAAATCGTGTTGAACCCGGCAAGGATCAGGTTATAAAATTACCTTCCAAACTATACCGTTGACGGACTTGGGTTTCGGTAGCCCTGACGGCACCGGAGAAAGTCGGATAAACTGTTGCGCAATCGGATGTTCTTACACGAAAGACGCTAACCAGCCCCTATCGTTTGCGCAAGCCACTGAAACGCGCGACTTTTATACTATGACAAAAGCCGGAAAGGTCAACGCTATCCTACAGCTGCTGGACCACTACTTTCCGGAAGTAGAAACACCCCTCCACCATCAGGATGCCTACACGCTGTTGATTGCTGTGTTGCTGTCGGCCCAATGCACCGATGAACGGGTAAACAAAATTACACCGCTACTCTTCGCAAAGGCCGATAATCCATACGATATGATCAAATTGTCGGTAGATGAAATACGTGACATCATCAAACCGTGCGGGCTCTCGCCCATGAAGAGTAAGGGCATCTACGGGTTGTCCAAAATCCTGATCGACCAACATCAGGGCCAGGTCCCCGCCAGTTTTGAAGCGCTGGAGGCATTGCCGGCCGTAGGCCATAAGACGGCCTCGGTGGTGATGACCCAATGGTTTGGTGTGCCGGCCTTTCCGGTGGATACACATATCCATCGGTTAGCCTACCGCTGGGGTTTGTCAACCGGAAAAAGTGTGGAACAAACCGAGCGCGACTTAAAGCGGTTGATTCCGGTAGAAAAGTGGAACAAGGCGCATCTGCAAATCATATTCTTCGGCCGGGCGTTTTGTCCGGCCAAAGGCCATCGTTGGCGCGAATGTCCCATTTGCCGGACGCATATGCGAAGAAGTTTGCTCGACTGATTTTGAAAATTTTCGTTAGCTTTACCGAAAATTTTCTAACATGCCCGAGCGAAACATTTTATCTTTTTTGGGCGGAGCGCGGACGTTGGGGAAATCGCGCGGTCTGGCGCGGTTGGCGGCTGAAGGCCTGCCAAAAAAAGCGTTGATGGCATTCTTACGCGAAAGCCGCATCGAAGAGATTCGGTTGTTTCGCTACCTTGACGTTACCAAACGCAGTTTGGACAACTACGGCCCGGATGAACGAATGCGCCTGTATATTTCCGACCGGCTCATTCACCTGGCAGAGTTATATGCCAAGGGAAAAGAGGTCTTCGGGAGCATCGATAATTTCGGTGAATGGCTGCATAACCCTTCGATTGATCTCCAAGGTCAACAACCCATCGACCATATCCACACACGTAAAGGAGTTGATGAATTAATGAACATTCTGGGCCGCCTGGAGCACGGCATCCTGGCATGATCGTTTACCGTTGCTCCTTGCGAAAGTGGGCTCATGACCTTCGGGGCACAGGCGCTTACCTGTATGGAGGGCGCTGGAACAGCCCGGGGCTACCCGCCATCTATACAGCAGAAAACAACCTATTGGCCGCCCTCGAAGTTGCCATTCGAGTCCCCCTGACCAAAATCAGCGAAGAGTATGTGATGACGCCCATTAGAATTCCGGACGAAATTGATGTTTACCAACCGCGACTGCCCGGGAATTGGAGAAGTAACCTGACTATAACCCGGACGCGCGGAGATAGCTTCCTGCGGGAAAAAAAATACCTACTGATGAAAGTTCCATCCGCGCTCATGTCTCACACGTTTAACTACGTGATCAATCCTGAACACTCTGCCATTGCAGATGTAAAGTCAGGAAAAAGCCATGGCCTGATATTTGATCCACGACTAATTCAACTCATGAGGAAATAAATCATGCGCGATTTACGCATCATCTTCATGGGCACCCCGGAGTTTGCCGTGCCCTCCCTCGAAATCCTGATTCAAAACGGATACCGGGTAGTGGCGGTGGTTACCGCTCCTGACAAACCTGCGGGCCGGGGGCAGAAGCTAACGCCCTCGCCCGTAAAAGAATGTGCTCTGCGCCACCAGTTGCCTGTGTTGCAGCCTGTGAATTTGAAATCGCCCGCCTTTCTGGATGAACTCAAAAGCTACCAGGCCAACCTGCAGGTGGTGGTGGCCTTTCGCATGCTGCCTGAAGTGGTCTGGAGCATGCCGGCCCTGGGCACCTTTAATCTGCACGGTTCCCTGTTACCCGATTATCGGGGCGCTGCGCCCATTAACTGGGCTATCATCCGCGGAGAAAAAGAAACCGGGGTAACCACCTTCTTCCTGAAACATGAAATCGACACAGGGAGCATCATCTTCCAGGAACGAGAACCGATACTGGACCATGACACGGCTGGCTCGGTTTATGAGCGATTGATGCACAAGGGGGCTGATCTGGTTTTGAAAACCGTGAAAGCCATCGAAGCAGGTAATGCACCGATGGTACCGCAACCCCAGCCGCGCGAAAACACGCACGCACCCAAGATTTTTAAAGAGACGTGCCAGATTAACTGGGATCAGCCCACGACCTCCGTTCGTAATTTCATTCGTGGCCTTAGTCCGTACCCGGGTGCCTGGACGATGATTAACGGCAAGACGATTAAGGTATTGAATACCCGGGCGGTTCAACCTTCAATTAATCCAG
>DAIPHR010000062.1:0-14970 GCA_036771215.1 Cyclobacteriaceae bacterium | reverse complement strand
TAATCGTTGGAAATATGCCTAAATAACCGAATTTTACGGTCGTATATTGTTAATTGGGCAAGCTGGGGAAATAAAAATATGGAGATGGTAGTTTTGGGTATTGGAAGCAATTTTTACTTTTGTACATTCGAACCGCAAAGTTTATAAAATGAAACGAGTAATTCTGATTGCTGTGGTAGCCCTTTCTCTGTTGGTAGCCTCTTGTGCCACCTACACCTGCCCAACCTATTCAAAAGCCCCCGTGAAGGCCGAGCAACAAAAGCGAATTTGATTTTTTCGAAAGGATTTGAATAAAAAAGCTGCTTACGCGGCTTTTTGTGTTTCTGCCTGTTTCTTCCCGCTCATTGTACCATAAACATAGTCCCACAGAGGCGATGTAACGCCAAAGACAGCATCCCCATTCTTGTAATGATGTGTGCTGTGGTTGATCCACAAATGTTTGAATACATTTTTCGGGGGTTGAAAGGCGTGCACCACGTAATGGATGCACAAGTAATAAGCGTAGGCCATAATGAATCCGGGGAGGAAGGCAAAAGCAAAGTCGCCCATGATTAACCGAAATAAAAACAGCAATACGGTGGCAATGGTCACACTCAGCAGGGGGGGCATGGCCAGCCGCTCTTTGTCTTTCGGAAACTCATGGTGAACCCCGTGAATCAAATACTGGATTTTTTTCCGGGTTTCCGTGTAAATGCGCATGTGAAACACGTATCGGTGCACGTTGTACTCCACCCAGGTAAAGAAGAAAGCCCCTGCAAAAAAAAGAGCCGTGGTTAGCCCGGGGGTCAATGTCGTGTGGGTGATGCTCCAATACAAAAGACCGGCTGCGTAACACGCAAAAATAATCAGGGGTATGGCGATGTGAGTCCGGCTGAGCTTCTCCAGGATCGGACTTTCAAAGAGCTTTTTGGTTCCCTTGTTTTGAGGTTTTACTTCCGCTACCATAGCACAACAACAATTTTCGTTTGCAAAAATAAAAGAGGGTTCGTTTTTCTACAAGCCCGTCAGGTGAACGTTACCGGCTACCTGTTTGATTACCCGCTCATAATAGGACTCATACAGGGGCAGTATCCGGCTAATATCGAATTCTTTTGCCCGTTTGAGTGCGTTAGCCTTAAAGGCCGGCAGGTTGTTCTTATCGAGAATAAACAGGGCCTTGCGTGTCATATCCTCCACATCGCCCACATTGCTCAGGAAGCCCGTGATACCCTGCACATTAAGCTCGGGTAAACCCCCGGTGTTGGAGCTTATCACAGGTACTTCGCAGGCCATAGCCTCCAGGGCGGCCAGGCCAAAACTCTCCTTCTCGGATGGCATCAAAAACAAGTCGGCCACGGACAGCACTTCTTCGACTGCCTCCAGTTTACCCAAAAACCTTACATCATCGTGTATGCCGAGCTCACGTGCCTGCTTCTCGGCCTTTGCCCGCTCTGGTCCGTCACCAATCATCAGCAACTTGGCCGGTATCTCCTGCTGAATATTATAGAACACGCTCATCACATCGCCAATCCGTTTCACCTTTCTGAAGTTGGAAATATGAACGACCAATGCTTCGCCATTGGGGCAGATTGCCTTTTTGAAGTGATCTTTCTTCTGCTTTTTAAATTTTTCGAGATCGATAAAGTTCGGGATCACTTCGATGTCATTCGTGATGCGGAATGACGCATAGGTTTCTTTGCGCAAATCTTCCGATACGGCCGTTACTCCGTCAGACTGATTTATCGAAAACGTAACCACGGGCTCGTAGGAGGCATCTTTGCCCACCAGCGTAATATCGGTGCCGTGCAACGTGGTTACCACCGGAATGTAAATGCTCTCCGTTTTCAAAATCTGCTTGGCCATGTAGGCAGCCGAAGCGTGGGGGATCGCATAGTGCACGTGCAGCAAGTCCAGCTTTTCATCTTTCACCACACTCACCATCTTGCTGGCCAACGCCAACTCGTAAGGTGGGTACTCAAAAAGTGGGTAGGAATGGAATTCCACCTCGTGGTAAAACAAATTCTCGCTCAAAAAATCCAGCCGGCTTGGCTGCGAATAGGTGATGAAGTGAATCGAATGCCCCTCTTTGGCGAGCGCCTTGCCCAGCTCGGTGGCCACTACGCCACTGCCGCCAAAGGTGGGATAACAAACAATTCCAATCTTCATAGCTCCCGATTTGGATATTAAACCCCGTTCAGGGGTATTTAGTTTCGAATTCAGCGGCCATTCTCGGCAAAATATCGGAAAATCGACTGGTAGAGGACGTCCTGAATACGGGGACGGATATTGGCATTTAATAGTTTGTTGTTGTTCATATCCGGGTGTACCCGGTTCGACAAGAAGATATAGACCAGATCAAACTCCGGGTCAACCCAGATGCAGGTGCCGGTAAAACCCGTGTGCCCAAACGTACGCGGTGACGCGTACGCTGACGTGGGCCCCGTGTAATCACCCGGGGTTGATTTATCCCAGCCAATCCCTCTTCGGCTGTTGTCGTATTGCCGGGCCGCGAAACGATCAATGGTTTCGGGTTTGAAATAGGTTTGCCCGGCATAGGCTCCGCGTTGCAACCACATTTGCCCCAGTTTGGCCAGATCAATGGCAGTGCCGAATAGTCCCGCATGCCCGGCCACCCCTCCGTGCATGGCAGCCCCCTGGTCATGTACATAACCGGTAAGCAAGGTTTTTCGAAACAGCTTGTCGTTTTCTGTTGGGGCGATGCGTGAGGCGGGAAATCGCTGCAAGGGCAGGTAGCCCAGCGTTGAGGCTCCGAGTGGTTCGTACAGGTTCTGGGCGAGAAAATCTTCCATCGGCTGGTTGAGCAAACTATCGGCCAGGTGCTGAAGAATGTAAAAACCCATGTCGCTGTAGCGGTAGTCGTGGGGCGTGCGCGTAGGTTTTTCGCGAACGCGTGCTTTTTGAATCCACACCCACAAACTGTCTTTCATGCCTTTTGAGGCAAACAGGTTAGCTGCAACCGGAAACGGGTAGTCCGCAGTAGCTTCCGCGCGGTAGTATTCAGGCAGATGAGCGGAGTCCTTCATCGTCTGTACCCAAAAGGGCAAGAAGGGCCATAGACCCGCCTGGTGGGTCAGAATATCTTTCAGCGTGAAGTCTTTTTTGTTGGTTGATTTCAATTCGGGCAGATAAACCGATGCTTTTTTATACAGGTCAATAACGCCACGCTCCTCCAGGAATAAAGTCGTTTGCAGCGTAGCCGATATTTTCGTCACGGATGCCAGGTCATAGATGGTTTCGGACGATACCGGAGTGTTTTGGTCGTAGGTCAGGTATCCATAGCTGCGATCAACCACTACCTTGCCGTTTCGCACGGCCAAGACGCGGCAACCGGGTGTGGCACCGCGCGCAATAGCCTCGGCTGCGATGTGGTCAATCTCGCGCAGTGTCGGGCTGTCCATACCTTCGGCTTCCGGTTCGGTGTGGGCCATTCGGCCAATCGGTTCAAGGCGAAGACCCGCACCTATGGGGCGGTCGGTACTCAATTCAAAAGGCAACTGCCCGCGGGCGGCCCGTGCCCCGAAAATAATTTCAGCCGCACCCTGAACACTTAATGGGTCATCTGAATACGTGAGTAGGGTGGCGGCCCGACAGGCGGAGGTTACAGCCGGGTCGGTAAAGTTGATCATGACCACGGTTTTGCCCGCGGCCATCCAGTCATGGGCATAGGCGGTCAGCGATGATCCAATGGTTTCGCCACCGGGAAAAAGGCCGATGATGATCACGTCATATTTTTTGCCTTGCGCTGCAAGGGTGGCTGTGTCGCGTAGGGTTTGCAGAAAGAACGGATCGACTTGCACAAAGTCATTCAATGCCAGGTGAAAAAAGGTCTTGTTGCCGGAGCCCGCGGCTACGTGCATGAATTTTTTTTCCTCCAGCGTGGCGATCGGCAGTGTTTCCGATTTCGCGCCAATTACGGTGATGGACTGCTTGAAAATTTCCTGGCGCAGCCATCGGTCCTCACCGGTGTTGATGTCGCCCGGCAGGTTGGTGGCCTCAACTGCGGGCTTCACATTCAACCCGGCATGGAACTTGGCGATGAGTATTTTTTTGACGCTTCCTTCAAGGCGGCTTTGCAGATTTTTGTTTCGTCTGATCAGTCGCGTGAGTTGTCGCAGGGTGCGCGCGGGTTGGTTCGGGTTTACCAGCAAATCGTAGCCTGCTTCCAATGCCATCGCTTCCGCTTTGCCGGCCCTGGCCTGCCCGGTCACGGTCGATAAGAACGGCATATCGGCCACGATTAATCCCGAAAAATTCATACGCTGCTTCAACAACTCGCCAACAAACAACTGCGAGGCGGCTGCGGGCACGGCTTTCGTTCTTCCCTGCACTGAAAAATGCAGGTTAGCCGTGTGGATGCCGCTGAGCCCCTGCTTGATCAGTTCCCGGTAGGCGAAAAAAATGCCGGTGTCCAGCCGGGTAAGATCCAGCACCGCTGAATTGTCCTCGAGGCTGGGATAGGAGTGGGCATCGTGCGTGGCAATGGCCAGGATACCCGCGGACTGCAACCCCGTCATCCAGGCGCTGGCCCTGGAAGCGGTTCGTTCCTTTTGCGTGCTGAAAAAATTTTGCAACCCGGGATAGTCAAGTTGTTCAAGGTCGAAACCGGCTTGGGGCCCGAGCGCGAAATGCATACCCAGGCGTTTCAAATGCTGGCCGGTTCGTTTTCCGGCCAGGTGTACCAGGCTGTCCGAAGGCAAGGCTCCAAACTGTATAGGCTTACCAAACACCAGGGCGCTGTCCAGTGTCTGTCCTGGTCCCCAGGCAGCGCCCATACCCACCAGCAGCGGCACGCGGACCGTTCGTTGTAACTCAGTAATTTTTTTTGTGTGACTCCGCGGCCCGCCTTGCGTTATCAAAATAGCACCAGGCTTTACCTGCTGAAATAATTGGCGCGTGTCAACCCAATTGGGTGTATTCGTGGCTGCCGGTAAAACCAATAGTTGGGCCACACGTTCGGTTAACGAAAGGGTGTTATACACGCTATCGGCCCACTGGTTTGCCCGCTGGGCTTCCACCGGCCAGGTGAAAAAAGA
Organism: Cyclobacteriaceae bacterium; assembly: GCA_036771215.1. Taxonomy (GTDB): domain Bacteria; phylum Bacteroidota; class Bacteroidia; order Cytophagales; family Cyclobacteriaceae; genus ELB16-189. The sequence continues at coordinate 9,937 of DAIPHR010000062.1, read as the reverse complement.
GGCGACCACTGAAAAAATGAGGCAACGGAGCATGGGCGCGGGCCGTGTTTTAGTTATTGAATAGTTATCGTCAACTTTGAACCTTGTAAAGATACGACTACCGGTCAGCGTTGACGCGTTTGAAGTTGGATTTAAACCGAGAAGTATGAAATTCCTGTCCTTATTCACCAAAGTACCCGAGCACCAGCGGTTCAACTACGTGCCGCGCTATTACGATCCTAAAAAGGAGGAGATGCAGGAGCGCGTGGCGCGCATCAAACGCGAAATTGAGATTGAAAAAGGAATTGAGCGTGAGCATGAAACGGGCGATCACCGCAGGCGCATGGCCGGTGCCTTTCAAGCCAGCCGAAGACGAACGCAAAATGCACCCGATTTGCAAACGCCACTGTTGCGACTGGGTATCTTGCTATTCCTGGCTGTATTTCTGATTGCCTACCTGACGTGGGGCAAGCCGGTGTTGTATAGTTTGTTAGCCGTAGTTCCCTTGTACTTTTATTTGCGACTCAAGTCGCTGAAACGAAAATCCTGAGCGGCACAATGCCCGATATCATTCAGCTATTACCCGATTCCATCGCCAACCAAATTGCGGCTGGCGAGGTTGTGCAGCGGCCGGCCTCGGCAGTTAAAGAGCTGATGGAAAATTCGCTCGATGCCGGAGCCACCCGCATTCGGTTGATCGTGCGCGAAGCCGGCAAATCGCTGATACAAGTTGTGGATGATGGCTCGGGCATGAGTGCAACCGATGCGCGCATGAGCCTCGAGCGCCATGCCACGTCCAAAATCCGGACGGCCGATGATCTCTTTCGGATTCGCACGATGGGTTTTCGGGGTGAGGCCCTTGCCTCCATTGCGGCTGTGTCGCAAATGGAGATGAAAACGCGGCAGGCACACGAAGAACTGGGCACCTTGATTTTGGTGGAAGGCAGCGAAGTGAAGAAGCAGGAGTCGGTGGCGTGTGAGAAAGGCACGAGCATCAGTGTTAAGAACCTCTTTTACAACATTCCGGCCCGAAGAAATTTTTTGAAGAGCGTGCCCGTGGAAATGCGCCACGTGACAGATGAATTCCAGCGGCTGGCGCTGGCGAATGCCGAGGTAGCCTTTTCGCTCTGGAATGGTGAAGAGCTGATGTACGACTTACCCGCAGCGAAACTGCAGCAGCGCATTGTGGGGCTTTTTGGCAAAGCCTATCAACATCAGTTGGCGCATTGCGAGGCCGAAGTAACGGTGGTGAAAGTACAGGGCTTTGTTGGCCGGCCGGAGTCCGCGCGAAAGACGCGGGGCGAACAATTCCTGTTTGTCAATAACCGGTTCATCCGCAACAATTATCTGCATCATGCCGTCATGAATGCATTCGAAGGGTTGCTTCCCGATAGTAGCTTTCCCTTTTACGTGCTCTTTATTGAAATCGACCCCAAGCACGTGGACGTCAATGTTCACCCGACCAAAACGGAAGTGAAATTTGATGATGAGCGGGCGGTCTATGCGGTGGTACGGGCGGCCGTCAAGCAGGGTTTGGGCACCCATAATCTGGTGCCGGCACTGGATTTTTCGGCTGATATTAACCTGGTCCAGAAGCTGCAGTCGGGCGGAAATGCGGGTCGCGATGTTTTTTATGACGAGCAGTGGGGAAGTTTGCAAAAGAGCAATCTCAAAAACTGGGAACACCTATATGAGCGCGAGGGGAGCGCCAGCCGCCTTGCCTTTCCCGAACAAAAGCCAGAGATGTCGCCTCCGCGGGCAGAAGCACCCATGGGCGGCCAGGGTACGCCCGATTCGACACCGGCCTTTCAGTTTCAGCAAAAATACATTGTATGGCCGGTAGCGGAGGGGCTTATGCTGATTGATCAGGAGGCCGCCCACGAGCGGATCTTGTATGAAAAATTCCAGCAGCAGTTGCGCAACCGGTCGGGTGCGAGCCAGCAGTCGTTGTTTCCGCAGTCGGTTGTGCTGGCCCCGGCCGATTTTGCGCTGATCATGGAAATCATGCCGGAGCTGACTGCCCTGGGTTTTCGTCTCGAAGAATTTGGAAAGAACACGTTGCTGGTAACCGGCATTCCGGTGGATGGCACCGCGCACGAAAAGCACCTGCTGGATGGTTTGTTGGAGCAATTCAAGAGCAATCAGTCAACCCTGCAGTTACCGGTGGGCGATAATCTGGCACGGTCGTTGGCGAGGCGCACCGGCATACGGTCTGGCCAAAAACTGGGTGCTACGGAAATAAATTCCTTGGTTACGCGACTCTTTCAATGTGCGGCTCCTTCGTTGGCGGCTGACGGGCGTCCAACCTTTTTCATTTTGGATACGTCTAAAATCGAGCGATATTTTGGCCGATAAAAGAATAATATGTTTTACATATCTCCACTTATTAAGAATATCATTTTTGTTTGTATTGCAGTGTTCATTGTACAAAAACTTCTGCCTGATTTTCAGTTAATTGAGCGAATGGCGCTATGGAAATATGGAACTGACTTATTCAGACCCTATCAATTGTTTACCTACATATTTGCCCACGGAAGTTTAGGGCATTTATTTTTTAACATGATGACTTTAGCTTTTTTGGGATCCTTTCTGGAAATGGTTTGGGGATTCAAGAGGTTTATGATTTATTTCCTTGCAACAGGAATAGGTGCATCAATTATCTACACTTTACTGGAATACTTTACTGAACCTTATTCAGTTGGTGTAATGGTTGGAGCTTCAGGGGTTATCTATGGAATTCTGATGGCATATGGGATGATGTATCCAGATCGTGAAACTTCACTGATGTTTCCTCCAATAACAGTGAAAGGAAAATACCTCGTGCTTGTGATTGGAGTTTTTACTTACCTAGTTGATGTGAGCGGAGAAATTGCCCATTTCGCTCATTTGGGAGGAGCCGTAGTCGGGTTTGTGATGATTAAGTTTGTAAGATTTTAGATTAAGCTTCAATGCTCGAAGAATTCAAAAGCGCTTTTCAGCGACCTAACAATGCCCACGTTCAGTTGATCATGATCAACGTGGCCGTGTTTTTAGTGATGATTCTAGTTTTTGTGGTGAGTGCCGCAAGTAAGAACGATTTCATTTTTGATGCTTTGTATAAAACAGTCGCAATTCCTCCACTTTTCAAAGATTTTATTGTTCGCCCGTGGACCTTGATTACCTATGCATTTGCCCATGATTGGACCGGCACGCTACATATTCTGTTCAATATGTTGGCCTTGTATTGGTTTGGTAAATTGTTAATCGAGTATTTGGGTAATGATAAACTCATTGCTGTTTATGTCTTAGGCGCATTGACGGGAGCATTTTTATACTTGTTAATGTTCAATTCAATTCCTTTTTTTAACGAAAGCGCAGGAGTAGGACTGATTGGAGCATCTGCGGCTGTTTATGCGGTGATGGTGGCTTGTGCCACCCTGCTGCCAGATTACACCTTTTTTCTTCTCTTTCTTGGTCCGGTTCGAATAAAATACATAGCTGCCTTTTTTATAGTAGGTTCTTTTATCGGATCGGTTCAAGAGAATATGGGCGGTAATATAGCCCATCTTGGCGGGGCCCTGATGGGCTTTATTTACATAAAACAACTTCAAGCAGGCGTCAACTGGGGTGGCTGGATAATAGCTGTTATTGATGCCTTCAAATCCATATTTTCACCTAAGCCAAAAGTAAAAGTGACTTACCGGAGTGCCGAGGCGCCTAAGAAATCTAAAACCGGAGAAAAAGCCAGTCAGGCAGAGATTGATGCTATACTGGATAAAATTTCCGATCGCGGTTACGAAAGCTTGACGAAGGAGGAGAAGGAAAAACTCTTCAATGCGAGCAAAAAAAACTGATTATCGGACAAGGAATGCATTGGCGAGCCATTGGTAAGCAAAAACACCAAATACGAAGATTATGCCCAATAAGCTTTCCTGACCGGATAATGCAATAAGGGTAATTTCAAGTGTTGCTAATACTGCTAATAGCATTGTATAGCCAATCAAAATTCTACGATGGTTAGATTTAAAAGGATTGTACATTGAAGACAATGGAATCATCATTCCAATTCCAAAAACTATCAAGGGCAATCCAAAAATATTGTTGAAAATGAATAAAAACACCCCAATAACCGCCAACCCAAGTGAGAACGCTACAAAGTTTGATGAATTAATCTCATCTTCAGTTAGGGCGTAACGCCCATAGATGTTGAATCTCAAAAAAAGATTACCTAGTGGAGTAATAACCCAAGTTGAAATAGCGAATGTGAAATAAAGGTAAACTAACGGAAGTAGGAATGGGGCTAGGGAGGGATTTGTTTCAGCGATAGAGCGTAAAACTCTAAAACCTAAGTACATTCCAATAAGCACAAACCATTGGCCTCTCTTGTTAAAGTTTGATACCCAAAAGGCGTATTTCAGAAATATCCTATAAATCCAATAGCGGGCTTTTAATGCCTCAACCAAGCCAGCCTTTGCATTTTGATTCTGAGGATTAATTTTGAGCGCCTCGCGAAAATGCTCAAGTGCTTTCGTTGGTGAACCTTTTTCCAGAACACCCCAGCCGAGGTTTGTATGTGTATCATCATTTTCAGGATCCTGATTTAATGCTTTCGCGATCGTTATAAACGCATCATCTTTTTTATTTAGCTTAAAGAGCGCAGTAGAACGAGCATTTAAACAGGTTAGGTTTTCAGCGTTTACAGCCAGTCCCTGATTAGCCGCATTCAATGACCCGTCCCAATCTTTTTTCTGAGCCAGAATCAGAGCCAAGAGTCCAAAGTATTCCGCCTCGTGAGGGTTGAATGAAATGGCGCTGTTGACATGTTTTTGTCCTTCATTCAAATCATCGTTTTGAAAACTATATAAGGCATATAGGAATTGGGCATTGGCACTATCTGGTTTTAGTGAGATTACTGATTTTATGAATGACTTTTCTTCTCTATGTTCTCCTTGCCTCGATTTACAAATAGATATGAGAATCAAAGCCTCGACATTATTCGGCTCACCGGCCAAAACGTGCATTAACTGAGTTTCTGCTTCGGAATATCTCTTGAGATCAATAAGTTGCCGCGATCGCTCAATAATAGTGTCGTTCATTTTGAAATCTTTAAATAATCCAGGATATCATCGTAGAGCCCCGACTCATTTGAATACAATGCATAATTGCGGGCTGTGACAAACCATTCCTTTGTAGAAGGCTTAACCGACTTTACTTGACTCAGCAAGTCACGCGTCTGAATCGGTTCAGGGATACCGGTTTTAAGAGCTGACGTCAATTTTTCTTCGATGGTTCGGTCGACAAGAGACATTAGATCAGCTCCCGAGAATTGGTCGGTTGCTTTAGCTACGGAAGAGTAATCTATCGCATCTTTAGGCTTTTCATTAAGAAGTATACGAAGAACATTCTCACGACTTGAGGCATCTGGAGGGTGAACAAAAATGATTCGGTCAAATCTACCCGGTCTGCGGAATGCGATATCAAGGTGCCAAGGTGCATTTGTTGCGCCTAAAACTAGAAGCCCATCATTGGATGCCTCAACTCCATCAAGTTCTGTTAGAAATTGATTGATTAACATTCGTGAATTCGAATGGCGCATATCAGTTCGGCTCGCGCCCAAGGCATCAATCTCATCAAAAAATATAACACATGGAGTTAATCTCCTTGCGCGCTCGAATAAATCATGCAGTTGCTTCTCGCTGTTGCCTAACCACATATTCAATACATCGTGAATTCCAATCGAGATGAACTTTGCATTGATCTGCCCCGCGGTTGCGCGGGCTAGGTGGGTTTTTCCGCAGCCGGGAGGGCCATACAGAAGTATTCCGCCACCAATTTTTTTACCATATGCCTTGTAAAGATCAGGATGCTTCAAAGGTTCAATAATCTTTAACCTGATCTCATCTTTTACCTTTGCCATGCCACCTACGTGATCAAAGTTTATCTTTGGCTTTTCAATTTTTAATGAATCCTCAAGCGATTCAATAACGCTTTCAAGTGGGTCGTTTGAGGGACCTGAGCTTCGCAGCTCACGATCCAGTTCATCATCTTGCGCATCTGGATTTAGGTTGAGGCTTTTACGATAGCATTCAATCGCCTTACCAACTTCTCGGTTTCGAAGGTAGGACTTACTCAAAAGGTTTAAGTATTGGGAATCAAGACTAATCGCTTCAGCTAGTTCTTCTAAAATTATAATAGCGGTCGAATATTTTTCCTCATTAAAATAAACGCGGGCTAAAGCTTGGTTGGCAGATTGATGTTTTGAATTACGTTCAAGTACAAATTTTAATTCTACTTCGGCCTCTTTCCATCTAGCTTCACTGATTAATGCTTCGGCAAGCAAAATTCGAAGGGGCAAGTTCTCTGGTGAAAACGTAACCGCTTCTCGTATGCAATTTATGTCCATGGGTTTATTTTTATTTTAAATATAGCGCTCACCTGCAATTTTCACAGTACGTCCGCTTCAAAAATTCATCCTCCAGCAATTGGAACGAGATGCCTCCTTGTGAAGATGAATCGAAGAGGCCGCAAAAGCGTGCGCGGTTTTCATTCACGGCATTCAGCATGATGGTGCGGTAGCCGACCTGGGCGGTTGCCGCAGGCTTATAAATGGTCAGGTTCAGGTAATAAAAAACGAGATCTTCGCTGGCATCCAACGCCCGGGCCCGGTTTTGCAACATGCGCACTGCCCAGTCAAACTTACTGTAATGCGAAAAGTATTTGGCCAGATTAACCAGATCAGCATCGGCCAGTTTCAGCGGCTGGTAGGCCTGGAAGATAAACATCAGGGCTTTGTCTTTTGCCGCATAGTTCTGTTTGCGCATGTACACTTCCGATAAAATGATGTGGTAGTTGATCAGCAGCCGCCTGACCAGCGGGTCGGGTATGCCTTTGTTTCGCAGGGCTTCGATATCCCTTCGCAACGTAGGCGGCTCGGTCAGTAAATCGGTCATCACCCACGCGCGCATACGCAGCGCGCACAGGTTGAAGAGAATTTGCGGGTTGCCGGGCATCAGTTTGTTCAATCGCTCAAAGGCAAGAGTGGCTTCGGCCAGGTTGGTAAATTCGCGATCGAACAGATAGGCGGTTTGGTTGATCAGCAGGCGACCAAACTCAAGCGAATCGGGTACTTCCAGTTCGCTCATAAACTTTTCGGGCAACTCCTGCCGGCCCAGCTTTCGAAAAATAATCTGCTGCAGGTACACGGCCTCTTCCAGATCCTTTTCGGCCAATACCTGGCGAAAATATTTCTTCAACTCAGCCGGATCGTTTTCGCGGTAATTCAGTCGCTTCTCCAGCCGAATGTCCACGATCGCTTTACGATGCTTTTGCAGAATCGGCTCGAGGCGGGCCTGCCATTCCGGGGCACGTAGCTTTTCCTTGATTTCATCTTTGCTGAGTGAACCCCACGAAGCATACGGTGTCTTTTGAATGTCGGTAAGAAATTCAACCCAGTTTTCCATAGCTGAGACCTCAGCCTGAATTTTTTCGGATTGATACCCTTGCAGAATGTTGATCATGCTTTGAGCGCGCTGATTCTGCAGTTCGATATTCCGCTCAAGTGAGCCTTCCACCGATGTGTACGCCCGAATTTGAATGGAGGTAATGGCATAGTCCGTCATGCGTAGCGAATCCACCAGCGGCTGAATATCGGCTGGCTTGTATTCCGCCTTGTCTTTTTCGAAGGGAACCACCGCATGAATGGTTTTCGAAAGCTCCCTGAACTTTTCGGTCAACACGTCTCGGCTCAGCGTGTCGTAGTAGAGCCCCATGCGCAACAGTTTCCAGCTCTGGTAATCAAGATTAACTACGGCCGTGTAGTGACACAAATTTCTGTTCTCGAGAATGAGGTAGTTGGACTCCACGTTTTCGGACCGAAATCCCGGAGGCAGTTTGCCTACGCCCGTCAAGGTCATGCCATCGGGCGACACACGTGTGCGCCTGAACAGTTCGTTCCGGTAGACGGGCCGCAACAAAAATCCGCGATGTGAAAAGGAAACCGGTTTTACCGAAGGTTGACCACAGGCATATTGTTCCTGTTGCACGAGGTCAATGGCGATGCCGTCATTTTTTCCGGTGAATAGCTCCTGAAACCAACGCACATCGTTGAGCATGATGTACACGCTATCATGTTGAATGACAGTGCTGAAGCGCACATCAGGAGGCATTTGCCGCATCACCCGGTTGCTTTGCTCGCAATCGCGCGCCATATTTTTCCCAGGATTCCGGATATCGTAATCCGTGCGATTGACTTGTTGGGCGGCCAACAGGTGAGGAATAATCAGGAGCAAAAAAAGGGAACGCATTAAAGCGATTTGTTGGCGAGCTGCCCGCAGGCAGCGTCAATGTCTTTGCCGCGGCTTTTTCGAATGCGGGTGGTAATGCCGTGACTTTCGAGCAGGTGCTGGTACATCTGCAACACGTCATCTCCGGCCTGCTGAAACTGCCCCTCGTCAATCGGGTTGTATTCGATGAGATTTACTTTGGAGGGTATAACCTGGCAGAACTTCAGCAATGCCTGGGCATGTTCAGGCGTGTCGTTGATACCCTTCCAGACTACATACTCGTACGTGACTTTGCGCTTTCGTTTGGTGTACCAGTACCGCAGGGCATCGGCCAAATCTTCCAGCGGGTTGGTTTCATTAATCGGCATGATGGCCGAGCGGGTCTCGTTGATCGCATCGTGCAGCGACACGGCCAGGTTAAACTTCACTTCGTCATCCGCCATCTTACGGATCATTTTCGCAATGCCCACCGTTGAAACGGTAATGCGCTTGGCTGCCATGTTCAAGCCTTTCGGGGAAGTGATCTTGTCGATCGCTTCGATTACATTGGCGTAATTGAGCAGCGGTTCGCCCATGCCCATAAACACGATGTTGGTGAGCGGACGGCCAAAGAATAATTCGCTTTGTTCCTTAATGGCCACTACCTGATCATAGATTTCATCGGCATTCAGGTTGCGCATGCGCTTGAGGCGGGCGGTAGCGCAAAATTTACAATCGAGGCTGCAGCCCACCTGCGAGGATACACACGCGGTGATTCGTTTTTCCGTAGGTATAAGCACCGACTCCACAATTAGCCCATCGTGAAGTTTAACGGCATTTTTAATCGTGCCATCGCTGCTGCGCTGCATGTTGTCCACGTGAACGTGATTAATCACAAAATGCTCGTTTAGCATCTGGCGTGTGGTTACCGACAGGTTCGTCATTTCGTCAAACGACTTTGCTGACTTTTTCCACAACCACTCGTACACCTGCTGGGCCCGAAAGGCTTTGTCTCCTTTTTCGACAAAAAAAGCCTTTAACTCTTCTGGTGAGAGTTTGCGAATATCCCGTTTGGCCGGTGCAGAAACCATGGCGCAAAGGTAAGACAAACCGCGGGGTGTTGTCTTATTTGGTTCGGGTTAACGTCTTCGATTCACAGTCCTTACCCTCCAGGTGGAACCGAAAGGTTGATGAAGTGAGTTCATCCACCCACAATTTTTGAGTGATGATACCGGACTTCTTGTCCATTAGCAAAAGTTGGCCATCGCGCAGGGTATACGTAAAGGTGCGCATGGATTCTCCCTTTTTTTGCCCGGCCGCAAAAATGCCTTCTTCGCCTGTCCCGTTCGATTTAAACCGGATCAGGCGGGCAACGGCCGTGGTGTTCTTGCCGAATTGCTGCAGCAGTTCTTTTTCAGTATCGGATTCGTTGCCGGTGATTTCAGATTCAAAACAGGTTTTTTCCTCGGTCACCTGCCAGGTGCCCACCAGTGGCGAGGACTGGCCCCATGCCCATGTTGTGCAAACCATCATCCAACCGACTATAAGCGTCTTCATACCCGTGAGTGTTTTCATGTGTTGATCATTTCATTAGTAAGGGCGCATGGAATGGGCCACGTAGTCATTTTGCCAGGGGGAAATCATTTGAATGGCCATTTCCTAAATTTACGTCTCTTTCGCTTCTGTGTGCAAAAATGAAACCGCTTTTTTGGTTCGGG
>DAIPHR010000061.1:0-15105 GCA_036771215.1 Cyclobacteriaceae bacterium | reverse complement strand
TGGACTAGGGCTACCTGCGATGCCGCTAGTTTGTGATCGACAAGTTGATTCAACCCTACCTGGATCTGGAGGTCGTGGTGAACGTCAACCAGAACCACAAGAGTAAGATTATTGAATGGGCACAACGAAACGGCAAGGACGTGCGTTTTGAGATTGTGGATGTGAAAAGTGGAAGGCGAAACCGGGAATTCTCGGCACAAGTTTACCTGGGCGATGAGCCCTTGGGTCGTGGCTTTGGCCAAACCAAGAAGAAAGCTGAACAAGATGCCGCCTGGAAAACGTGCACTCAATTAGGAATCTGATGAAAGTTGCCGGAGCGACCCTTAACCAAACACCGCTGGATTGGCGTGGCAATCTGAACAACATCGTTCAGGCGATTGATGCAGCCCGTGCCCGGCAGGTTGAATTAGTCTGCTTTCCCGAATTGTCGATCACCGGTTATGGCTGCGAAGATCTTTTCCTGTCGGAATGGTTACCCGCCCGCGCCTGGGAACAAGTGCTGCGCTTACTACCGGCAACTGATGGCATCACCGCCTGTGTGGGGCTGCCGCTTCGGTTGAATGGGGTCACCTACAATGGAACCTGCGTTATTCAAGATAGACGCATACTCGGCATCACACTAAAACAAAATATGGCACGCGATGGAGTGCACTATGAGCCCCGTTGGTTCGATCCCTGGCCTGCGCACGTGGTGGAGACTGTAGCGCGCGATGGGCATACCTTTGATGTGGGTGATCTCACCTATCGCATTGGTGAGGCTCACATCGGCTTTGAGATTTGTGAAGATGCGTGGCGTAAGGATAACCGGCCGGGGTACCGGCTGGCTCAGCGCGGAGTGAACCTGATCATGAATCCAAGCGCCAGTCACTTTGCGCTAGGTAAAAGCCAGCTCCGCGAGTCCGAAGTGGTCGCGGGGGGATCCGGTCTGTTTGGGTGCGCCTACCTGTTTGTGAATCTTCTGGGCAACGAAGCCGGCCGTATGATTTATGATGGCGACATTGTTTTTGCGCAGCAAGGCAAGATCATCGCCAACAACAGGCGGCTGTCCTTTCACCCCTATAACTTATTAACGTGCGATTTAAACTTTACAAACCCAGCGCAAACCCAAACACCCGGGTTGCTGGATGATAAGGACCGCAACCGCGAATTTGGTAAAGCCATCTCCCTCGGCTTATTCGACTATTTACGCAAAAGCAAAGCCGGTGGCTTTGTGCTCAGCTTAAGCGGAGGAGCAGATTCATCTTGCTGCGCGGTGCTGGTGGCGGAGATGGTACGGCATTCGGTTCGAGAACTGGGCTTGAACCATGTAGGCCAGCAGTTGAATGTAAATTCGAATAATAAACAAACCCTGATAAACCAATTGTTGACGTGTGCCTACCAGGGAGCACGAAACTCATCGAAGGAAACGTTCACGTCTGCTGAAGAACTGGCGAAATCGTTGGGTGCAAATTTTCACTACTGGACGATTGATGACGAGGTGACTTCGTACACCCACAAAATTCAACAAGCCTTAGGGCGGCCCCTTACGTGGGAGTCGGATGACATTGCGCTGCAGAACATCCAGGCGCGGGCGCGCTCTCCGATCATATGGCTTTTGGCTAATGTTAAATGTTCCATTTTGCTCACTACCTCTAACCGGAGTGAAGGTGACGTGGGTTACTCCACGATGGATGGCGATACCAGCGGAAGCCTGGCTCCTCTGGCGGGAATTGACAAACCCTTTATTCTGCAATGGCTCAAGTGGGCCGAAAAAGAACTGGGCTACGATGGCCTTCGTTATGTGAATAGCCTCACACCCACGGCCGAGCTACGTCCGTTGGAGCGAACGCAGACGGACGAAAAGGACCTGATGCCGTATTCCATCCTGGTCCAGATCGAGAAAGCAGCCATTCGTGATCGGCTATCACCACTGGCCGTCTACCGCCAGTTGGCCACCGCGGGCGATGCCGACAAATGGAAAAGATACATCAGCAAATTTTTCCGACTGTGGGCAGCCAATCAGTGGAAACGCGAACGGCTGGCTCCGTCCTTTCACCTCGATGACCTTAATGTTGACCCCCGAACCTGGTGCCGGTTTCCTATTTTGTCGGCCGGATTCGAAGAGGAACTTAAGCAACTCGAGCTTATTTCCTGACCTTTCCGGAACAGGATAAGTCGCTATCTTTGCGGCCGTTAAAATAAAGTACGAACGATGATTTCCTTTTTGATTTGGAACGGAGACCCTGAATTGTTTTCAATAGGTTCGTTTTCCCTTCGCTGGTACGGCCTACTGTTCGCTCTCGGCTTTTTGGTAAGCCAGCAGTTGTTGTATTACATGTTCCGGAAAGAGGGTAAACCGGAAAAAGACGTAGACATCCTGACCTTGTACATGGTGATTGCAACCATCCTGGGCGCGCGGCTGGGTCATGTCATCTTTTATCAGCCCGAGCTTTTCACCGAGAATCCGTTGGGGGTTATTCTTCCGTTTGAGTTCACGCCTAAATTTCGCTTTACGGGGTTGCAAGGTCTGGCGAGCCACGGTGGCGCATTTGCCATATTATTTGCCCTTTGGCTTTATGCCCGAAAAAAGAAACCAGGCCAAAATTACTTACAAACCCTTGATCGAATCGTCATTCTGGTTGCCTTAACGGGTTGCTTTATCCGCCTGGGTAATTTTTTCAACTCAGAGATTATCGGAAAAGTAACGGAAAGCCCGGCAAGGGTTGTATTTCTTAATCCGGTATTGAACGATATGCATCGGGGCCCGATGGGTGGCCGTGACCCGTTTGACGGAATCGTAGCCAAGAAAGATACAGAACGCGACACGCTATCGTATGGGCAGGTACCGTTAGTGTTGTATGTTTTCTTTAAAGAAGGTGTGAATCGAGAAGAAGCTCAAAATTATGTGTGGACCCGAATTGCGCCTGCTCTGACTCGGCACCCTGATTTTGTCCTACCGCCTGCGGAAAATTTGAATTTTACGGTCTACCCGTTTGGATCCCGCGGCTATGCGGCAAAAGTCTATTTCACCGCCATCACCCGACACCCCGCACAGCTTTACGAGGCAATCAGTTGCCTGTTGCTGTTTATCTTGCTTTTCTGGATCTGGAATCGGCACAAGAACAACCTGCCGGAAGGACGAATTTTCGGTATTTTAATGATCGTACTGTGGGGGCTTCGGTTTGCCTACGAGTTTTTGAAAGAGCCCCAGGTTGACTTTGAAAACACTCTGCCGCTGTATATGGGGCAGATTTTAAGTATTCCGTTATTCCTCGTGGGGGTCATTATTTTGGTGCAATCGTATCGCATTAAACCAAAAGCCTGGGAGAAAGTGTGATAACCTCAACAATTGCCTAAACTTGTGCGTGGTGTGGAGGTTAAGTTTGATTTTCGTTCTGGGAAGCCTAGCTTACAACACGAACGCCAGTGCCGCGCCCGAGGACAGCAGCCGGCTGATTACGGTTAATAGGATTCTCATTATCGGTAACAAAATCACCCGCGACCGCATCATCCTGCGGGAACTGAGTGTGAAAAACGGTGATACGCTCAGGTTCTACCAACTGAAGGCGTTTTTGCCCCTCGACCGCAATAAGATCTACAACCTCCGCTTATTCAACACGGTGGACGTACGGGCGTTGGAAATCGGGCCGGCACAAGTTGATTTGCTCATTGACGTGAGCGAGCGCTGGTACACTTTTCCATTACCCGTTTTCGAGCTATCGGATCGCAACTTTAATGAATGGGTTCAGAACTATAACGCAGACTTAAGCCGGGTCAACTATGGCATCAAACTCTACCAGTACAACTTTCGAGGGCGAAACGAGACGCTGAGAATCGGGGCACAATTTGGATTTTCCCGCGAGTTTGATCTGAGCTATCGCATTCCAAACCTGGATCGTCAGCAGAAACATGGTTTGCGTTTTGATCTGAGCTACAGCGAACCAAAAAATCTGGCGTACCTCACCAACGACCATAAACTTGAATTCCTACGTCTCGATCAATCCGTCCGGGTATCCCGATCAGCCTCTATCACGTATTCGTATCGCAGAAACTTTTATCAGACGCATTCCTTCAGCATAGGGTATCGAAATGCCGACATCCTGGACAGCCTGCCGAAACTGAACCCAAACTATTATGCCGGTGGGGCAACCGAGCAGCAATATCTTTCGCTCAGCTACGCATTCGATTACAACCGTCAAGACGTATTCGCCTACCCCTTGAGTGGCTTTCGGTTTTTCGCTTTTATTAACCGGAATGGTTTTACCACCGACCGGAGCGTGAAGCAAACCGAAGTGAATATCACGTATGCGCGGTATGTTGACTTGGGCAAAAATCTCTACCTGTCCAACTTCACAGCCGGCTATTGGAGCAACCCGCCTCGCCAGCCGTACTCACTTTATGCAGCGCTCGGCTATGGTAGTCAATTCATTCGCGGCTATGAAATTTATGTGGTAGAGGGCAGCCAATTCCTGATCAACTAGACTACGCTCAAGAAGCGTCTCTTCTCGCGTACCTGGCGGCTTGAACACATGCCATTGGAGCAGTTTCGTCACTTTCCGCTGGCGATTTACTGGAAGGTGTACGGAGACATTGGCCGGGTTGAAAACTACCCCCAATACGAAGAAGAAAACATCAATCAACGGTTATCGAACCGTTTCCTGGCGGGTTGGGGAAGCGGCCTGGATTTCGTGCTCGCCTATGATGCGGTCGTTCGGTTCGAGTACACGTTTACACGGGAATCGACCCGAGGTTTCTTTTTCCACCTGAAAAAAGAATTTTAAGAGAGTCGGAATCAAAATTTTGGTCTCCGCTTACACAGAATGCGGCTGGTTTCGTATTTTCAACTCGGTGAAACTCTTGATTTTGCTCGCATTGGCCGTGCCCGGCTGGGCGCAAAGTGTGAGTACCCTTATGGGTGCACGGGGCGCGGCCTTGGGCTACGCCACTGCCGCCAGCTTTGATGAGTGGTCGATTTTCAACAACCCGGCTGGCCTTGCAGCCGTGCGGCAAAGTACAGCAGGCTTTGCCCTGGAGGCGTTTCCAGCGTTGCCGGGTGCAAACCGAACAGGCGCGGCTTTCACTCAGCCATTTGCGGCCGGGGCCGGGGCCGTGGCTTTGTTTCGTTTTGGCGATCCGTTATACAGCGAACAATTGTTGAGCGTGGGGTACGGCCACCAAATGGGTAATACAGCGCTGGGCGTTCGGCTGAGCTACATTCAATACCGGGCATCTGGGTTTGAAACCAGGCACACGCTGGGGGTAACAGCAGGCGGTATCACTGAACTGCTGCCCTCTCTGTGGATTGGCGCCTACGCCCTGAACATCAATATGCCAACCATCGGAGAAACCCGTGAAAAAATACCGACCGTGCTGCTGGCCGGTTTGCGGTATCAGCCAACCGACCGCGCCACACTGGCAACCGAAATTGAGAAAGATGTGGAACGCGATCTGATCTGGAAATCAGGAATGGAATACCGCGTGCACAAGAAGATCTTCGCCAGGTCGGGTTTTTGGATTAATCCTTCCGCGTTATTTATTGGTATTGGGTTTGCGCCCCACCGCCTGAAGATTGACTACGCGTTGCACCACAGTTGGTTACTGGGCACGCGGCACATGGCTTCCGCTGTGTATTTCATTCACCGAAAGAACACGGGGGCATGACGCGCTGGCTCATCATCTGGCTGCTGAGTACATCCCTTCCGGCACCCGGTCAGGATTTTCCACGCAGGGAGATTGACCTGGAAAAACTGACCGATGAATTCTTTGCCCTCCAGGATAAGGACTTGAACTACCAAGAGTTATACGAAAACCTGGTGCAGCTTCTGGCCAATCCATTAGATCTGAACACTGCCACCGAGGAACAACTGCGTGCGCTCTTCGTATTGGATGAGCCCTTACTGCGAACGATTTTGGAATACCGGCAGCGGCAGGGCCCCTTTCTCTCGGTGTACGAGTTGCAGTCAATTCCCGGATTCACACGTGATCTTTTTTTAAAAATTATACCGTTTGTTGCGGTTCGCGATGCCACACAAACAGTTAACCGCAACCTTTGGCAGCGCATGAGCACGGAAGACAATCACTATCTCATTCTTCGCTCGGAGCAGGTGTTGGAAAGGCGTGTTGGCTTTTTATCGACAGATTCATTAAAACGCTTCGCAGGACCACTCCAAGACTTCTACATGCGCTACCGGCTGGCCCGACCCGGTGACTTCAGTTTTGGTTTTACTGCCGACCACGATGCCGGTGAACCGTTTCGATGGCAAAATGGCCGGCAATATGGGTTCGACTTTTGGTCAGTTCACGGGCAGTTGATGAACAAAGGCAGAGTCAAAAATCTGATCATTGGCGATTTTCAGGCTCAATTTGGCCAGGGGCTCGCTCTGGGGGGCGCATTCGGATTGGGGAAAAATGCCGAGTCGGTTACCACCGTCAGGCGCAGCAACCTCGGCTTTCTCCCCTACACATCCTTGAGTGAGGCAGGTTTCTTTCGGGGCATGGCCCTGTCATATGCGGTCTTTCCCAAAGTTACCGTTCATGCGTTCGGCTCGTCCGCGCCCCGCGATGCTCAAATTGCGAATGACAACGACCGGGAGTCGGGTAACTTCTCATCCATCTACTTCACAGGGCTGCATCGGTCGGCTCAGGAACAGGATAACCGGCACACGCTGCGCGAACAAAATGCAGGCCTTGTTGTACAAGCGCGAAGTAACGCACTTGATGCCGGTATCTACTGGCATCATACAAACTTCGGTCTTTCTCTTCAGCGAACAACCAATGTGTATAACGGGTATTACTTCAATGGCTCGCAAAACGACAACGTTGGATTTTTTGTCAATTACTCCTGGCAAAACTTTGTTTTCTTCTCTGAAGCGGTACAATCGATTGGAGCCGGCAGGGCCATTACGGGAGGCCTGCTCACCAGCGTAAGCGCCAAAGTTGACCTGGCGATCGTGGCCCGCAAGTTTGACAGGAATTACCACAGCTTTTATGCCAACGCATTGAGTGAAAACAGCACACCCCAAAATGAAAGTGGCTTCTATTGGGGGATTAAGGTAACACCCTCGCGCAAGATATCAGGGGCCGGCTATGTTGACCTTTTTCGTTTTCCATGGCTGCGCTACCGCGCCTATCGGCCATCGGCCGGCTACGAATGGTTGTTACGTTTCAATTGGCAACCTACCCGGCATATCTTTGTCTTCCTGCAGGCTCGGGAAGAGCAAAAAGAGCGAAACCTCTCCCAGGATAGCCCACTTTACCAAACCGGGTCGGGCGTAAAACGAAACTATTGGATAAATGTAGACTATGGCGACCCCAAAATCATTCGCTTCAAAACACGCCTGCAGTTCAGTGAATACGATCTCGCCAAAACAACTCGTGGCTTCGCGGTGATTCAGGATATCAGCGCGCGGCTGGGCCGAGTCACGCTATCGGGGCGATACGCCCTATTCGACACTGATGACTATGATAACCGGCTTTATGTTTACGAGAAAGACGTTTGGCTTGCCTTTTCTTTTCCTGCCTATTTCGGAGTTGGCGTACGTCACTACCTGCTGGCGGAGTATGCCATTAACAAACGACTAACTGCCTACCTGCGATGGGCCAAAACACGCTTTAGCGACCGGACGCAAATCGGTAGTGGCAGCGACCTGATTGATGGAAATGAACGCAACGAGATAAAATGTCAATTACTTTTGAAACTCTGACACAACCAGAATGATATGCACGGTATTCAACACATAACGCCCGGAATCCTGCTGGCCCTGGCCGGGGGTTTGATCCTGTTTATGATTAGTTACAGGCTGATATTTCGCAAGCGCAGGTAGGGTTGCCGGGCGCATTTATCGGGAATACCGGGTTGCGCCTTTTGGTTGGCAACGAGCAAGCAAGGCCACCCGAATTGCCGAAATCGCGGTTTTTGGCACGCTGAAGGCTGCGACCTGGCGATCGGGACCGGAAAAACGAAGGACCAACGCGCGGAAAACGGGCAAAAGGACTGCTGTTTGAGGGGTACGGAAATAGCCGGTTTGGCGTTGTAATTAATATTTTCTGTATATTTGACGTTTAGTTGATTGGTTAGGTCTCTCTTTCGGTACTTTTCTATTAAGGTGTATTCTAAAGTTGAGATTAGGCGATTAACGAAACAGTAAACTTAATTTTCAACTTTTAGTACAATGAACATTTATGTTGCTAACATCCCCTGGAAAGCTTCAGAGGATCAGTTACGCGAGCTTTTCAGCCAGTATGGCGAAGTAGCTTCAGCCAAAATCATCATGGATCGCGAAACGCAGCGTAGCCGCGGTTTCGGTTTCGTGGAAATGACCGATGACAGCGCAGCGCGCCAGGCCATCAGCAGCCTTAACGGTGCTGACTTCTTGGGCAAGGCTCTGGTTGTTAACGAGGCACGTCCTCGCGAAGAGCGTTCCGGTGGCGGTGGTGGATACCGCAGCGGTGGCGGTGGCGGAGGTTTCCGCAGGGGCGGCTTCAATCGCGGAGAATAATTCCGAATTGCAATCGAAACTTCAATGTCAGGCCAAAAGCCTGACATTTTTATTTTGCTCAATGCCAATCGCAGGCATCAAGCGACCCGATTGGTTGGCCCGGAGGAGCGGTGAGCAGCACCGGTGCTTCAAACTCAGCCGGATCATCCTGGAACGTCTCGATCTGAGAAAGCAAAAACTGATAGTGAGCCGCCCAATCACCCGTAGCCGTTTTGGCACGCAAGGCCAGCTTTTCCTGAAGGCGTGAGAGCTGATATTGGACCATGGCTTTCACCTGCGCGGATGCCTCACGATGGCGGGCAAGCCGCATCAGGTGAGTAAGGGCGGCATGATTAACGGTCATCTGCACCGCACCGGCATAACCTGATGGCGTATTGCCCAGAATCGTGGACGTCATGGATTTTTCCACAACTTCAGTAAAAGAGGGCAAGGCAGACTCGCGCGCATGATACTCCCAAAGCCGGTTGGCCCGGGCCGGGTGGAAGAGCAATGAAAAAGTCATGTCAGCCGCACTCTCCGCAGCCGACAACGGATCAAACGTCAGCTCTGTTCGAATCTTGACCACCTCCCGGCTACGTTCGTAACCCAACGGCCGGGGCGGAATCAGCCGCAGAGTCGATTCAGGGAGGATCAACGTCTCGGGCTGCACCGTGCGAAGAAGGGCGTCCAGCGCCTGGCGTTGATCAGCCGCAGGCACGAACTGGGTAACGGGCTGACCGTCTCCCCGGAGGGCGTAGCGATAGTTTAAACCTCCCAGCACCTTCGCTGCAGCCTCAGTCTGGTAGCGGTGGAAAAAAAACAGGGGTACCAGAACTTCTTCCAGCATCGCCATGGGCCGTCCCTCGGGAATGTTTCGCTCGCCAAATTGCTTTAATGCCATGGCGCGAATATCAAGCACGCGATTCAACTCCTGATGCGCGTTCTGGCCATTATCCCACAAATGGGTGAATGGGTGAGCACTTCCGGCCGGGCGTGCATCCTGGTCACTCAAAAATGTCATACCGGCTTTAATTGAGTTTTGGATAATGGTGTTCAGCGCATTGGGCACGTCCGTGCCCGCAGGAAAATCCTGATAGCCATAGGTGATAGAAACTTTGTCGAATTCACCAATCTTATTGTCATAAGCTTCGGACAAATCAATCTTGCCTGCATTCAGCCGAACCAGGGGATGGGGGTAGTCCATAACAGACGAGCGCCCCTCCGAACTGGACGAATAGGCATGCGCCAGACCCAGGGTGTGCCCTACCTCATGCGCTGCGAGTTGTTTCAGGCGGTTGAGTGCCATCTGCTCCATCTCTTTCGAGACCGGCTTTCCTGTTTCATACGGAGCTAAAAGCCCCTCGGCAATGAGAAAATCCTGCCGTACCCGCAGCGACCCCAGCACAACATGGCCTTTCAAAATTTCTCCCGTACGCGGATCGGTAATACCGCCACCGTAAGACCAGCCACGCGTTGACCGATGTACCCAATTGATCATATTGTAACGCACGTCCATGGGGTCAGCGCCTTCGGGTAATACCTTTACCTGAAAAGCATCTTTGTATCCTGCCGCTTCAAAGGCCTGGTTCCACCACTGCGCACCTTCCATCAAAGCCGAGCGAATGGGCTCAGGAGCCCCCGGATCCATATAGTAGACAATCGGTTTCACCGGCTCGCTGACGGCTGCGGCAGGGTCTTTCTTTTTCAAGCGATGCCGGGTTATAAATCTCTTCTCGATAGGCTCAGCAATGGGTGTAGCATAGTCGTAGTAACTGGTCGAAGAATAACCGGCCCGGGGATCAAAGGCTCGGGGTTCAAAGCCCGAGTCCGGCAATTGGATGAATGAAAAATGCTCGCGCACCGTTACAGCCGAGGGCGTGGGAGTCACGGATCGGATAAATTCACCGGTAGCCTGCCCGGTAAACGTCAGCGTTACTTCCCACTCGGTGTTCAATGGAAAATTTTTTGTTCGTGGCAAGTAAAACGCAGACCGGCTTTTGTCGAGAGTGTAGCTGCCTTGTTGCAGGCTGCGAAGTCTGCCCGTTACATCGTGCACATCCTGAAGGAAGAAATCAGTAGCATCTACCAGCAGTTTACCCTCCTCTTCAGCCGAAACGGTGAAACCCCATAACACCGACTGCGCAAAAGACTCTTCTACGGCCTTGCGTTCCGCTTCATGATTGCTGACAGCGCGAAAAAAGTAGTTGGGTTCCACCAACAGGAGTTTGTTCCCTCTTCGCTCAAACCGGACGATTCGCTCCCGGCCGAGCTGGTTGCGATCAAGCCCTATATCATTTGAGCCGATGCCAGCCGTTAGAGACTCAACATACAGAAACTCAACATTGACTTTGTCCACCAACAGGTGGACCTTATCCTGTTTATCATCATAGAAGAATGTAAAAAACCCATCATGCCGGGTCATGCCACTCGTTTTGGCTGCAATGCCCGTTGGCGCAGGTGGTGTAGCGGGGCTCTCGGCTTTTTTTCGCTGACCATTTGCCGCCAGGGCACATATAAACAAAACAACAATCAAAAAGAGACGCATATAGTTTTTGGATCGATTATCGAGAAAGGTAAAAAGAAAACCGCCACTCAATCAATTCGATACGTTTGAGCGGCAAAAATCCGACATCATGAATCACTTTTTCGGCTCAACCGAATGGCCGCCAAATTCTTTGCGAAGAGCAGCTACCACCTTACCGGCAAACGTATCTTCTTGTTGCGACCGGTAGCGCATAAGCAACGACATCGTGATGACCGGGGCTGGCACACCCAGTTCCAGCGCGGTCTCCACCGTCCATTTTCCCTCGCCCGAGGAATTCATGGTCCCCCGGATTGACTCCAGATTCTGATCCCTTTCGAGGGCCCTTTGTGTCAGTTCCAGTAACCAGCCACGAATTACAGAGCCGTGGTTCCAAACCCGCGCAATGGCGCTCAAATCAAGTTCCTGGCTATGCTTGTTCATTACTTCCATGCCCTCGGCAATGGCTTGCATCATACCATACTCAATGCCGTTGTGCACCATTTTTACAAAATGGCCGCTGCCGCTTTTGCCGCAATACAGGTAACCCTCCGGCACGGAAATAGACTTGAATAGGGGTTCGCAGAAATCAAACACATCTTTCCGGCCACCAATCATGGTACAAACTCCGTGAAGTGCTCCCGAGGGACCTCCGCTGGTCCCGCAATCCAGCAGGGCAACCTGTTGCCGCTCCAGATCCCGGGCCCTGGCAATGGTGTCTTTATAAAAAGAGTTTCCACCGTCAATCACGATGTCATCTTCATGGAGATGGTTCTTGAGCGTACTTAAGATCACATCCACTACGTTACCGGCCGGCACCATGAGCCAAATGACCCTTCGGCCGCTCAGCCGCCCAACCAATTCCGCGATGGAGTTCACCGTGGGCACACCCTCAGAAGCCATTTTTTCTGTGGCGGCCTTGTTGATATCAAACGCCAGCACCTGATGGCCGTTTCGCTTGAAATTGAGGGCAAGATTGTAGCCCATTTTGCCCAGTCCGATAAGACCTATCTCCATAGAAGCAAATTCAATATTTTGGTTCAGGCTATAAAATCTTGTTTAACGCAAGCACTCCCAAAAGGCCCAAGAGGGAAACAATCGTTTCCATCAATGTCCACGAAAGGAAGGTTTGCCGAAGCGTCAAATTAAAATATTCCTTGAACATCCAGAAGCCGGTATCATTAACATGTGAAAACATGAGGCTACCCGCCCCAATGGCCAGCACCATGAGTTCGGCTGGAACGGAGCCTGTCATGGCCACCGACTGTACAAGCCCGGCAGCCGTCAAAGCAGCAACCGTGGCCGAACCGACCGAAACGCGGATAAGGGCTGCAATTAACCAGGCCAGCACCAGGGGCGAAAGACTTAGCATAGCCACCCGGAGTGCCACCGAGTCAGCGACACCACTCTCGATCAAGACTTGCTTAAAAACCCCTCCAGCCAGGATTACCGCCAGAATAGAAAAGATACTGGTCGTGGCTGACTTCAACCCTGCGATGAGCTCATGGCGGCTCTTTCCCATTCGAAGGCCATACCCATATGCCACGATGCAAGACGTGGTGAGCGCCACTTCTGGTTTGCCAATCCAGGATAATGCCCTACCCCACTCCTCTGCGCCATTGATCAACTCAACCAACGCACTGATGGTCATAATGAGCACGGGCAAAAGCGCCACCAAAAAGCTTGTGGCAGGCGAACCTGGCCTCGCTTCGACCGGGATGGACAAAGTCGATGGAGATGGGCCGGCCAGCCCAGACAATGCCCGGGCGAGCAACGGGCCGGCTACAATGGCAGCGGGCAAAGCAATGATGAGGCCATAGACCAGCGTGGTGAACAAATCAGCCTGAAAAATACTGGCGATGGATGTTGGAGCCGGATGGGGCGGCAGGAAACCGTGCGTAACCGAAAGAGAGGCCGCCATGGGGATACCTACCCGAAGTACGGGTATCTGCAGCGTTGCGGAAATCGAAAAAACGAGTGGGATAAGAATGACAAAGCCTGCGTTGTAAAAGAGGGGGATACCCACCAAAAAACCGGTTAGCATAACGGCCCATTCAACCCGCGACTCGCCAAACGCACGAACCAGCGTGCGGGTGATGATTGAGGTAGCACCGCTCGCCTCCACCAGCTTACCTAGCCAGGCACCCGTTAACAGCACGAAACCAACGGAGACGAGGGTCGACCAAAATCCTAAAAAAATGGCTTCACCTAATGCGCGCCAGGGCATCTGCAAACCAAACCCCACCACGACTGATACCCCGATCAGGGCGTAGGCCGGTTTTACTTTCACCGCCACCAAGATCGCGAGCAAAATCATTCCCACTAAAACAATCAGAACGTCCATATCAGTCGCGTGGCGCGGTAACAAAACGGTCGTAATGCGCAGCGTAATCGAAATGGCCTGCCTCGGGATAGCAGGTCGTCCGCGCAGATGTTTTAAAATCAGCCGCGACACCAAGCGCGTGCCATCCCAGCATTGCTGCTCCACAAGCCGAAGCATCTGGAGACGCACCAATTTCAAGGGGGCGATCAAGTACATGGCACAACCACTGCATCCACTCGCTAGAGCGCACGGCTCCGCCACTCACATGAATTGTTTGGGCCTTCCCCATTTCCTCTTCCACCGTTTCAAGCAAATGCCTTACAACAAAACAGATTCCCTCCAGCAGGGCGCGTTGCTGGTTCACTACAGAATGATGACGAAGGCCCAAAAAAGACGGACGAAGGTCCGGATCATAAAAAGGGGCGCGCTCGCCATAGACATAAGGTCTGAAGATCAGGCCCTCGCAACCGGCCGGTGCTTGTTGGGCAGATTGAACAAATTCATCAAGCGATTGACTGCTTCCGTGTTGCGCATTCCACCAATCGATTACCGCAGTACCATTGTTAGAGGCTGCACCTGAAATCGTATGTTTTTCATCGAGAACATAATGAAACAACTTACTGTCGGACGAAAATGATCCACCCGGATTTACCACGCGCACCGCCAGGCTTGTGCCTAAACTAATGGTGAATGTACCGGGCTGCATCGCTCCACTGCCTAGCTGCGCCAGGCACCCATCGCTTGCGCCAACAACTACGGGCAAACCCGGAGGAATACCCCATGCCGGATTGTTGCCCGTTTTCAACACGTGGCGTGCAGGAACAAGTCCCGGGAGTTCATCCGGGCGTGCACCGCACCAATCCAGCGCACGCGAAGACCAATTACGAGTATCACGATTGAAAAGTCCCGAGGCGGAAGCCAAAGAATGATCCAGCACAAAAACCCCGGTTACCCGCCAAAGGAAAAAATCCTTAAATGAAGCCCACTTTAACCCTTTGGTAGAATGGAACCCATGGTGCCGCAGCCATTTGATTTTGCACAGGGGCGACATCGGATGAATGGGCGTACCGGTCTCGTAAAAAATCAGCGCTCCTTCTGCAGACCCCCGAAGCGCGCGGGCTTCCATTTTACTTCGTGTATCGGACCAAATCAGTAAGTTGGTTAGTGGCTTGCCCCGTTCATCAATAACCATGATGCCATGCATAGCACAACTGAGCGAAATGCCTGCACAAGTGCCCGGGGCGCGCGCAAGCAATTCCCGAACAACTTCACATACTGCGTTGAAAATCTCCTCCGGGTTTTGTTCGGCAAAATCCGGTTGCGGCCGATAGGTAGAAATGAAACGCTGGGCCGAAAGATGAATGCCGCCTGTAGGCGAATAGGCATGGGCTTTTACACTTGTGGTGCCCTGGTCTACGGCAATCAGGTATTCGGGTTCCGGCATCTTACGACACCGAAAGTAATCAAAGCGCTGAATCTACCGCTTAAGAAATTTGTAGGTAGCCTTCTCCTGCAACGCTACGTCTTTGAGTGAGATGAAGTAATAGCCAGTGGCCAGGTCCTTAATCTTGAGACGAATTTCATACTCGCTAACCTCTTCCAACTCCACGTGTTGAACATTGCCGATGATATCGTGCAGGGTAACCTTGATGCGGGCGGCATGAGGCACTTCGAGCCGAACGGAGACATAATCCACAGCCGGGTTCGGGAAAATCTGAACAACTTTGACAGCCGATTTATCGGGCGTTGCCATTTCGGATTGACCCCAGGAAACCCCGGCCCAGCCCATCAGAATCACTACCAAC
>DAIPHR010000060.1:0-15160 GCA_036771215.1 Cyclobacteriaceae bacterium | reverse complement strand
ACTTGTGTTTGCCTAATCCAATTACGGTAGGCGGTGGAAATGCTAACAAGAGAACACACACCGGTAGCAATCCAAATTCTCAAGTAGTCAGAATTTATGGTTGCTTCGACTTCAAAATCCTTCGGAACACTATTATTTGATCTTTCAAGCAAAATTTGAATGGCCTCCCTCACTTCCTTGTCACTTATGTTATCCTTCAAGATTTGTTCGCTCCTCATCAATAGTTCTATGGCATGTAAGTCCTCTTTGCTTTCAAAAAGCACAGCAAGCAGGAAGAACAATACCATCCCCAAAATCACTGAAGCAAATGGGAAAAGTTCGGACCAATGCTGTAAAAGAGGTGTCGGCTTATACTTGTCAATCCATTTTGATATTTCATAGGTGATATCTCCAAAAATTCCATCGTTATAAACACTCACTCTAGTTCTAAGATATCCGGGAATATCTGCATCTAAGTCAATCGCTAATTCAGCGTATCCTCGCTTCATTCTAATATTTAAGCTCACCGGTTCAAAATTCTCGATCTTTGAATCTTTAAATAGATCAATTAAACTACTGTCTTGAATTCTTTCTCCACTTCTATTTGTTAGATAAACACTTGAAACAGATTCGTTGTAAGGGTGTCGCGACCTTACAATTTCAATAGCATTTTCAAATGTACCTTTACCATCTCTCAATGTCCTTTCAAAAGAACGAGTTGCCTCAGCGTAAATTGAAAGGTTATTCGATTCAACTAGCTTAGAGTCAACTAGTCTAAGTGTCATATCGAGGTTCTCCAATGCTTCCGAACCCAATAGCCAAGGTCCTCGTAGTTTTCTTTCGTTAGGTAATATTAATTGTCCCATACTAGTTTTTAACATGTTCAAACATCCACTTCAAAAAGTCGG
Organism: Cyclobacteriaceae bacterium; assembly: GCA_036771215.1. Lineage (GTDB taxonomy): Bacteria > Bacteroidota > Bacteroidia > Cytophagales > Cyclobacteriaceae > ELB16-189. Next base: position 14,273 of record DAIPHR010000060.1, on the reverse strand, counting down.
GCTCGGCAAAGGCATTGTCCCAACTGTTGTGGTTCACGCCCGGTTACTCGGTATATTTCACGCTCACACCTATCGATCGCAAACGCTCAACCATCGCCCGTGATTCCTCCACGCCCACCACCGCATCAGCATCGCCATGAAAGATCCAAAACGGAATCTTCTTCACCCGCGCATCGTATTTCAAAGCATCTCCGCCCCCACAAATGGGGAGGGCAGCCGCCACCAGCTTGGGAAACCGATAGGCCAATTCAAATGTGCCCATGCCACCCATGGAAAGTCCCGTAACGTAAATCCGCTGGCGATCCACCCGTTCGGTACGCTGCAAATACCTGATCAGGTCAACTACGAGGCGTAACGGCTCCGCTATCGGTGACTCGTAGCTAAAATCCAGTCCGTAGGGTTGTTTGGAACGATCGACCGAAACCGCACTCCAATAGCTGTCTTCGGGGCATTGCGGGAAAATGACAATGGCCGGATAGGCCATGCGGGCTTCTGTGCTAAGAAACAACTTGGCCCCGTGTATCAGTTGCTTTTCATTATCACTGCCGCGTTCACCAGCGCCATGGAGCATGACCACGAGCGGGTACTTCTTTTGGCGATCGTAGTTCTGCGGGAACAGAATGCGGTAGGGCAACACGGATGAGCCCTTGCGATACTCCCGCTTTTCAAACTGCCCGAGGTCTTGTGCGTAGCCGGTGGCGCAACACGTGAGCAAGAGCAGCAGGCCGATACGAAAACGATCCATACCCCAAGGTAATCATGGCACCGGCCACCAAACAAGAAAAATTGTACCTTACCCTTCGGAAAAAAAGCTCATCCTATGAAACTGCTGCGGAATATCCTTTCACTTGCCTTTCTGTTAGCCGGCTTTGCCGCTCTCGCCCAGGTTGACTACAAAAAACTGGACGCGTATTACGAAAAGGCCTTAAAGGACTGGAACGTGCCCGGCATGAGCATCGGCATCGTAAAAGACGGCAAACTGGTTTTTACGAAAGGCTATGGCACCGTGGAAGTTGGTAAAAATCAAAAGCCCGATGAGCATACGCTGTTTGCCATTGTCTCCAACTCCAAGGCGTTCACCGCAGCTGCTATTGCGCTGTTGGTGCAGGAAGGCAAACTGAAATGGGACGACAAAGTGCGCCAGTACCTTCCGTATTTTACGCTCTACAACACCTATGTAAGTGAGGAGACCACCATTCGCGATTTGCTCAGCCATCGGGTCGGCCTGGGCACATTCAGCGGTGATGTGATCTGGTACCGTTCCCAACTGAGTGCCGAGGAAATAATTAAGCGGGTGCGTTACTTGCCCCCCGCGTATAACTTCCGGGCAGGCTACGGGTACAGCAACCTCATGTACATTACGGCTGGGGAAGTAATCCGGAAAGTTACGGGCAAGAGTTGGGGCGAGTTTGTTACCGAACGCTTTCTGAAGCCACTGGGCATGACGCGCAGTGTACCCGGTACCACGTATCTGAAAAATATGGCCAACGTGGCTACGCCACACGAACTGGTAAATAACCAGAACCAACCAACACCCTGGGTTGATTGGGAGAACATCGGAGCCACGGGCGGACTGATTTCCAGTGTGAACGATCTATCGCAATGGTTAACTTTCAATATGAACCACGGCATCTGGGGCAAGGATACGCTCCTCACAGCTGCCTCCCGAAACATCCTGTTGACACCCCATAACAACTTTGTGGTGGATCACACCGCAAAAAATCCGGCCACCCATTTTCGCGGGTATGGCCTCGGCTGGGGACTCTCCGATTATCACGGCCGCCTGCGGGTAGGCCACACCGGAGGTTATGATGGTATGGTCTCCGTGATTCAAATGTTGCCGGAAGAGAATCTGGGCTTCATCATGCTGACTAATGGCTTACAAGCCCCGCTCGGGGCTCTTCCCAACTACACGTTCGATCGCTTTCTTGGCAAACCCGAGCGGGACTGGTCGAAAGAGCAATGGGAAAGCACGTTGAAATCAAAAAAGGAAGACACGCGAATAGCTGATCGGAAAAAAGCACGGGTGATGAATACAAACCCATCGCTGGCACCTGGCCGATATGCGGGCATTTACCAGGCGGACATATACGGCAAGATTATGGTGACCGAACAAAACGGTCAATTGAAACTCAGTTTCGAACACACCCCTGATTTTGCGGCCACCCTGCGCCACTGGCACTACGATGTGTTCGAAATCGTTTGGGACAGGCCACAGTCCTGGTTTTCCTTCGGCACCGTGCGTTTCAATCTGGATAACAACCTCAACATAGTGGGCCTCGACTTTGACGTGCCCAACGATGATATTTTTTTTGAAGAACTGAAAGCGAGGAGGTTGAAGTAGTTACTTCGTTACCTGTCGCCTGATGACAACACCGGGATAGCGCCCGGTAGGTGAACTGCTTTGAAACACCAGTTGCCCGTTCACCCATACGCCCTCAATACCCGTTGATATTTGCTGGGGTTTTTCAGGCGTGGCCTGGTCGGCAACCGTAGCCGGATTGAACAAAATCAGATCGGCATAGTTCGTCACCTTGATTTCTCCGCGCCTGCTAATGCCCACGTTGGCTGCCGACAGGCTCGTCATTTTCCGAATGGCCTCCTCGAGCGACAACACGTTTTGTTCCCGCACATATTGCCGCAACACGCGGGTAAACGTACCAAAACCCCGCGGGTGGCGGCTGGTAGCCGACCCATCGGAGCAAATGTTCGCATGGGGCCAGGCGGCAATAGCCGCAATATCCTCCTCAACCATACTGGCCGCCAGTATGCTTTCGTCTCCGTTTCGCTGATCCACTTCGGCAATTAACTGCATCAGCGTTTTGGGAGCAGTCGCTTTTCTAAGCGCAGCAACTTCAGCCAACGTCTTTCCCTCATAGGTAGTATCCGGTGAATAATTGTTAATGATCACCTGATCGGCAGTGGTTAACTGGCTCAACGCAAATGCCGCTGCACGTTCATCTTGAAAATTCCGCTCCGGAAAAAGCACTTTCATGGTGGATTGCCAATACGTGTAGGGATAAACATCGGCTGTCACGTTAATGCCCGCGCTTCGTGCAGAATCAAGCTTGTGGACCAGTTGGCCTGATTGGCCCCAGAGACCTTTCATGGCCAGTTTGGTATGCGAAATCTGTACGGGCATGCCCGTGCGTGCACCAATGGTAAGCAACTCGTTGAGGGCCGGCCAAAAGAAACGATCTTCACTACGCATGTGACTGATGTACCGGCCACCTTCCTTTGCGCAAACTTCGCTCAGACTCAGTACCTCTTCGTGGGTAGAGTAAATGCCCGGATCGTATTCCAATCCCGTTGATAGGCCCAGCGCACCGGCTTGCAAGTCGGCCCGCATCATCTCGTTCATCCGGTCAATCTCTTCTTTCGATGCCGGGCGTCTGAAATCCCGCCCCAGCACGGAATCACGAAGTGTGTTGTGGCCCACATAAGACGCGATGTTCACTGCTACCGGAGTGCTGTCAATTGCCTGGAAAAAGTTTGAAAGGGGATGTTTGGAAAATCCGTCCTGACCAACCACGATGGTGGTAATCCCCTGACTGGTGCAGGCCTGCATGCCGCGAAGCTCAAACATTCCCCAATCGTGGTGGCTGTGGGTATCGATAAAACCGGGCGCCAGCGCCAGCCCACGTGCCTCCACAATCGTATCGGCAGTGGCATTCGAAAGGTCCCCCACCTGAGCGATCATGTTCCCCAGCACGGCCACGTCACCGACAAAAGCCGGAGCCCCCGTGCCATCGTAAATGGTGGCCTGTCGAATAATCATGTGAAAGTGGGGCCGCGAACAAGTCGTGAGGACGAAAAGTAAAAGCAAAAAAATGATTCGGTTCATAGTGGATCTAGGTAACGGGCGAGGGAAGATAATGGTTTTCCGAACATTCCCGACCCTACAACATGATGATCGGTAACTTTATCTGGTTGAGCGAAAACCAGGCCCGCGCAGGGCGCGACCCGGCCGCGCTCCGGTGTGCTCACCCTCGTTAACAACCATCACACCGTTAACAAAAACGTAGTGCACCCCGCGCGAATATTGGTGAGGTTTTTCAAACGTGGCATAATCCTGTATTTCGGCCGAGTCAAAAACCACCACGTCAGCAAAGTAGCCTACCTGCAGCGAGCCACGGTTAATCAACTTAAGATTAGAAGCCGGCAGCGAGGTCATCCTGCGAATGGCTTCCTCCCACGACATCAATTTTTCCTCGCGTACATAGCGGGCTAAAAAGCGGGCAAAGCTTCCGTAGGCCCGCGGGTGGGTGCCCATATCCACAAAGTTTTTGGTTAACGCCAGGGCACCCGCATCGGAGCCAATGCTCACATAGGGCTGCCCGATCATTTTTTGAATGTTCTGTTCAGAGATCAGAAAAAAGATGGCCGGTATTGATGTTTTATCAGCCGAAAGCAGATCAAGGACCGTTTCGTCAGCTGATTTCCCGTGCAGACGCGCGACTTCATTCAGGCGTTTACCCCGGTACAACCGGTTGAGCGAATCCTTTTTGAAGCCCAGGAGCATGACATCTTTCGGATCGGAGTTGCGCGTAGGGATGCCGTTTTCCATATCGTTCAGAATTTTCTTACGCAGTGCCGGGTTGCGGAAGCGTGTCCGCATCTTGGCCAGGCCACCCTCCTGTGCCCACATGGGCACACGCTCCTTCAATCCGGTGGCGCTGGCCGCGTACGGATACATGTTGGCGGTTATTATCAACCCTGCCTGGCGGGCGCTGTCGATTTTGAAGAGCACGGTATCAATCTTGTTCCAGTTGCGGGCCTGGTTGATTTTGAGATGATAAATCTCAGCCGGAATATCGGCTTCGCGGGCAATTCGGAATGTTTCATTCAGCGCCTGCAGAATGAAATCACTTTCTGAGCGCATGTGGGTGATGTACATCCCCCGGTAGGCTGCGGCCACTTTTGATAGTTCGATGAGTTCTTCGGTGGTGGCGAAAGTAGCCGGTGCATAAATCAGGGAAGTGCCCAACCCCATGGCCCCCTGCTCCATGGCATCGGCCACCAGTTTTTTCATGTGCGCCAGTTCGGTGGGCGTTGGCGGTCGGCTTGCCTGATTCATCACATACATGCGCACCGTTGTGGCCCCGACAAACGAAGCCACGTTCGGGCTGATACCCAACCGCTCGACATGATCGAAATAGCCACCCAGCGTTGTCCAGAGCGAATCGCGCTTACCGCGGTGGCGTGGCCCGGGGCTCCATCCTTCACCAAACACTTCCAGGGTAACCCCTTGCAGCAGGTCACTCATAGCGCGTCCGTCTCTCAATATGGTGCCATCGGCCCAGCTTAACATATTGATAAACCCGGGCGCCACGGCTTTATCCGTGGCATCAAGGTTTATGGGGGCCTGCGCGTTGGAAAGATTTCCGATAAAGGCAATCGTGTCCTTCCGAATGCCCACGTCTGCCTTCATAGCCGGCCGGCCGGAGCCATCGTATACTGTTCCACCCCGAATAATCACATCGAATGAGGCCGGTGGGGTTTGGGCCGAGCAGGCACCCACGCCAAGAATCAAAAAAAAGCTCAAAAACCGCATCTGATGGCAAATAAGGTAAAAGCCGGTGACCATGTGCAAAAGATCGCCAGATTTTAGCTCGTCCCGAAACTCCGATCTTATTCTTTATCTTTGCCCCGCTTTGGACAATTGTGTCCGGGTACCTGGCTCCGTATTTCAATGGATAGAATTTCAGATTCCGATTCTGAAGATGCAGGTTCGATTCCTGCCGGGGCTACTTACTTAATTGGGTTCAAGCCGGTGCAATTCTCAAGATGCTGGTTCCCTGCCCGCGTGACGCAGTCAGGCGGGGATTCCTGCCGGGACTACAAAACAAAAAGCCACCTTTCGGTGGCTTTGGTTTTTTTGTTACCGGCAGCTCCAGCTTAAAATTACTTCGAAAACAGCTTCGCCACTTCATTCCAGTTCACCACATTCCACCAGGCTGCGCAGTAATCGGGTCTGCGGTTTTGGTAATGGAGGTAATAGGCGTGTTCCCACACATCCAGCCCGAGCAGGGGTGTTCCTTTCACTTCGGCAATGTCCATTAACGGATTGTCCTGATTAGGTGCACTGGTAATGGCCAACTTGCCACTCCCGTCCTTGATCAACCAGGCCCAGCCGGAACCGAATCGGCCAGTGGCGGCTGCATTAAACTTGGACTTAAACTCGTCAAAACTTCCGAACGCGGCATTGATGGCATCGGCCAGCGCACCGCCTGGCACACCACCGGCATTCGGGCCCATAATCTGCCAGAACAAACTGTGGTTGTAGTGCCCACCCCCGTTGTTGCGAACGGCCACCGGGTATTTCGAAATATTCTTGCAGATCTCTTCAATGGAGAGGCTCTCTTCCGGTTTGCCGGCCACCGCATTGTTCAGATTGGTAACGTAGGCATTGTGATGCTTTCCATGATGAATTTCCATGGTGCGTGCATCGATATGAGGTTCCAGCGCATTGAATGCGTAGGGAAGTGCGGGTAATGTAAATGGCATATAGCTAATGCTTTTTTGATTGGTAAATATAGCAACAGTCCGGACGAGCAGAAAGTTTTATGAATTTATCGCTAATCGAACCGTTGAGGATCACATTTCGTTAAAAAACCGGAATCTTTGCGCGCATGACGAATAAATCCTCGTCCCCGTTGTTGGCTTACCTGGCTTTGGCTGCCGTGTGCATCATTTGGGGCACTACCTACCTGGGTTTGCGGATTGGCGTAACTCAGTTTCCGCCTTTTCTGTTCTCCCTTCTTCGTTTTCTTATTGCCGGGCCGCTCCTTCTGGGTTTCATGCTCACGCTGGGCAAGGCCCGCTTGCCGGATCGTGCCACATTAGTCAAACAGGCTATCGCGGGCTTCTTCATGGTAACGCTCGGCATCACCGTGGTGGGGTGGGCCGAGGTATACATATCCAGCGGATTGGCGGCCATTATCTGCTCGTGCATGCCCATATGGACGATGCTGATCAACGTGCTGGTTACCAAAGATGAACAACCGAATTGGATAATTCTAACGGGCTTGGCGGCCGGCATCACGGGCATTGTGATGATCTTCGGTGAGCACCTGACCGAGCTGTCGGACAATAACTACACAGCAGGCATTGTGGTCACCTTTCTGGCCAACCTGTCATGGGCGATCGGCAGCGTGTGGATGAAAAAGAAGAATACCGCAGGCAACCCGTTTCTCAATGCCGGATTGCAAATGACGTTTGGAATGCTGTTCATTATTCCGCTCACCCTGATATTCGATGATTATTCGGGCATCACCTGGACCCCATCGCTCATTTATGCCCTGTTATATATGGCATTCATCGGCTCGGTAGCGGCTTACGCCTGCTACGCTTATGCAATCAAACATCTGCCGATGACGCTTGTCTCGCTTTACGCCTACATCAACCCCATTGTGGCAGTGGTACTCGGATGGCTGATCCTTGACGAAAAATTAAACTTACGCATGGCCATAGCGATTGCCATTACGCTGGTCGGGATTTATGTCGTCAATAGGGGCTACCAACACCAGTCCGTGCGCAAAACCATGTCAACTTCCACTTGAATGCCCTTACGCTATGACTATCAAACGCTATCAGGTTGACGCATTCACGAATCGGATTTTTGCCGGCAACCCTGCTGTAGTTTGCCCGCTTACGCAGTGGCTGCCGGACACCGTGATGCAAAACATCGCGATGGAAAACAACCTCTCGGAAACCGCCTTCTACGTGAAGGAGGACACGGGTTACCGCATACGGTGGTTTACACCCGCGCTGGAGGTAGATCTTTGCGGCCACGCCACGCTGGCCACCGCTTTTGTGATGTTTCATCACGAAGGCTATCCAGAAAATGAAATCCAATTTCAATCGCGCAGCGGTTTTTTGGGTGTAAAGAAGGAAGGCGATTGGCTCACACTTGATTTTCCGGTGCACCCGGTAAAACCCGAAAATGATCTCGTAAAATTCCGGAATTGCTTTGCTCATCAACCTGTCCAAGCCTTTCGCGGCAAGGAAGACTATCTGCTCGTATTCGCCAGCGAGGATCAGATTGCTGATGCCCGTGCAGATATCAGCGCCATTCTCCGCCTGGATGCCCGGGCGGTGATCATTACTGCACCCGGCAATACAGTTGACTTTGTCTCCCGGTTTTTTATTCCGAAAGCGGGCATCAACGAAGATCCGGTTACCGGCTACGCCCACACGGTTCTGGTACCCTATTGGGCGGGGGTGTTGGGAAAAAACTCCTTCGAAGCGCGCCAACTTTCAGCCCGCGGTGGCGAGCTTCGCTGCCAGTTACGGGGCAACCGGGTTGCGATTAGCGGTCAGGCACGTTTGTTCTCGGTGGGCGAAATCTTTCTCTAACATGACGGAACTCCAAAAACGACTGATGGAGGATCAGCTCAATACGGAGTTGTTCCAGGAGTTGTTACACCAAGGTGTCGCGTATCTGCGTGAAGCGCGACAACGCCACGTGTATCCTACGGCAGAAGCGCTTGAGCAACTCAGCGTCTTTGACGAACCGCTCCCGGTTCATGCTGCTCCGGCCAAAACCATTCTACATCAACTTCACCAGGTGGGTGCACCGGCTACCGTAACCTCCGCAGGTGGCCGTTACTTTGGATTTGTTACGGGTGGAGCACTTCCGGCCGGCATAGGAGCCAAACTGCTGGGCACGTTCTGGGACCAGGGCACGGCTATGCAGGTGATGTCCCCCATCGCTGCCAAACTCGAAGCCGTAGTCGAGAAGTGGTTGAAGCAAATCTTTCGACTGCCCGATTCAACCGTGGCGGGTTTTGTGACCGGCTCGTCAGCGGCAAACCTTTGCGGCCTGGCAGCCGGGCGCTTTCGCCTCTACCAGAACCTGGGCTGGGAGGTAGCGCGGAAGGGACTCGTAAACGCACCTTCACTCAAAATTGTAACTGGTCGCGAGGCTCATTCAACCGTGCTCAAGGTCATAAGCTTGCTGGGCTTTGGTGTCGACTCGATTACCTATGTCGATACCGATGATCAAGGTCGCCTTCGTCCGGAGCTTTTGCCCGAACCGGATGAACGTACGCTGTTGATTCTTCAGGCTGGCAATGTTAACAGCGGATCATTTGATGACTTCCGTGCGATAGCGGCCCGGGCCGAAAAAGCCGGGGCGTGGGTCCATATCGATGGAGCCTTCGGCTTGTGGGCGGCAGCCGCTCAAAAACTTTCTCACTTAACGAACGGCATCGGCTTTGCGCATTCGTGGGCAGTGGATGGCCATAAGACATTGAACACGCCCTACGACTGTGGCATCGTATTGTGCAGGGATCCGGAAGCCTTGCGGGGTGCTTTACACATGCAGGGAGGCTATCTGGTAACCGGAGCTCAACGCGATGGAATGTTTTTTACGCCTGACATGTCGCGCAGAGCGCGCATTCTGGAGTTGTGGGCGGTGATGAAATACCTTGGACAGGCAGGCATAGATGAGTTGGTTACCACCTTACACGAACGGGCCTGCCAGTTTGCCCGTGGGCTTGCCGAAGTGCCGGGAATTTCAATTTTGAATGATGTGGTGTTTAACCAGGTTGTAGTGGCGGCCGATTCGGATGAAATGACTGAGCGCTTGCTGCAAGGTGTACAAGAGCAACGCGTATGTTGGGTGGGTGGCTCGAGTTGGCGGGGTCGAAGAGTGATTCGCATCAGCGTGTGTTCATGGGCAACCACGGAAGAAGACGTGGCGGTCTCTGTAAAATCATTTGAAAAGGCCATGCGCACGGTGCAAACAGCCCAAGGCCGTTGATCGACCGCGGGTCACCAGCCTTGGAAAAAATCGAGAATATTAAAATACCTTTGCGGCAAACCACTGAACATGACGCTCACGGAAACCATTCGCATCGAACGCACGCCCCACTCCCGCCTGGCGGAAACCGATTTTCAAAACCTGGAATTCGGAAAATACATTTCGGATCACATGGCCATTTCGGATTTCAAATCCGGAAGTTGGGGGCCGCTGTCGATCATGCCTTTTGGCGAACTGCGCATGACACCTGCCATCCTGGCCCTGCATTATGGACAGGCGATTTTTGAAGGCATGAAAGCATTTCGCACGGTCGATGGCCGCGTGAACATTTTTCGCCCGAAGAAGCATCATGAACGTATTAACAAATCGCTGGAGCGGATGTGCATGCCGGCTCTGCCGTGGGATTTGTTCATTCAGTCGCTGCGCACACTCATCGACCTTGACCGCGAGTGGGTACCCAAAACCGAAGGGTCCAGCCTCTACATTCGTCCGCTAGTGTTTGCCTCAGAATCAAGGCTGGGTGTAAAGGTATCGGAACAATACAAATACGTGTTGATGACCAGCCCGGTAGGCCCCTACTACAACAAGCCTTTCCGTCTGAAAGTGGAGGATCACTACGTGCGCACCGCGGAAGGTGGGCCGGGGTATGCGAAGTGTGCCGGTAACTATGGAGGCGCCTTTTACCCAACCCAGGTAGCAAAAGAAGAAGGTTTCGATCAGGTGTTGTGGACCGACAGCAAAGAGCACAAGTATATTGATGAAGTGGGCATGATGAACGTGATGTTCGTGATGAACGGAAAACTGGTAACACCTCAACTGTATACCGCCATTCTCGATGGAGTCACCCGCGACTCCATCCTGACCGTGGCGCGCGAAATGGGCCTGCAAACCGAAGAAAAGCGGATCAGCGTGGAAGAACTGGAAGAAGGCTTTCGCAGTGGCAAGCTGACCGAGGCCTTCGGTTGCGGAACGGCCGCTGTTGTAGCGCCTATTACCGGTATTCGCATTCATGACAACGATTACAAATTGGGCACGCCTGGCCCGGAAAGCATTCAAGGGCGCATCAAGCAAAAACTGCTCAACATTCGCACCGGTGCCGAGACCGATGTACACCACTGGAACTATCTGATCTAAACGACCATACATGGAAAAATTTCCTGTCACTGAAAAAACGGAAATCACCCGCCTGCCCAAGCGCGGGGTGTACGACAAAGAACAGGTGTACGGGATTTTAGACGAGGCCCTGTTTTGCACAGTGGCCTTCGTTCGTAACGGTGAACCTTTTCAAATACCAACCGGGTTTTGCCGCCTCGGCAATACGATTTACCTGCATGGCTCGGTTGGAAGCCAATACATGCGCGAACTCGCCACGGGAATTCCGGTTTGTATTTCAGTGATGCTGGCTGATGCCTTGGTGCTGGCCCGTTCGGCTTTCCACCATTCGGTAAATTATCGCTCCGTGGTGGCCTTCAGTCACGGCCGCAAAGTGGACAACAAAGAAGAACTGTACAAAAGCCTCGAAGTTTTCACCAACAAAATGTGCCCCGGCCGATGGGACGATGTGCGCCAACCCACAGAAGGGGAATGGAAAGCAACGATGGTGCTTGCCTTTGATCTCGAAGAAGCATCAGCCAAGGTGCGCACCGGGCCGCCAAAAGACGATGAGGAGGATTATGACTTAAACATTTGGGCGGGTCTTCAGCCGCTGAAGACGGAGCGTCTGCCCGTTCAAGCTGACCCTGCCCTAAAAGCAGGAATAGCTGTGCCCAGTTATTTGAAGTAGCGCAAAAGATTGATGTATACATCAATTTAAGGATGAGAAGAACGACTAAGCTACTGCTGATGGTCCCTGCTCTCTGGGCGAGTCTATTCGACATCCTGATTACAATAGTACTTCAGCCAAAAGCATATTGGAATGGAGACTTAAGTGCGGGTAATGAGGGAAATCCCATTGGTTCATTTTTCATGAAGAACCACATCTCCGGAATATTCGTCATTTCAATTTTCTGGCTGGTTTTGATCGGACTGTTAGGGTACTACCTTCCCAGGCAACTGGCCAAAATCTTCCTGATGTTCGTCTTGATTGCTCACAGTTATGGAGCCTCTACCTGGCTTTCAAACAAATTTGGATTTTGGTATGCCATGGCGTTCATATTGTTCAACTCAATCCTGTTTTCTCTTATTGGAGATATTGTTGGGAAAGGGGTTCAATCACAGAAAGAGGTGAGTGAGTCAAAATGAACCATCTTCATTTTAGGCGATTTGTAGGGAGTTGCCAAGCACCCAACGACATCAAGTGGGGTAGTAATCTTAACTGTTTCGCGGGCGGCAAATTATGCTGTGTGGGGGTTCTCACAGGTTATGATTCAGGGTTTTGCGGGTGGAGTCTTCCGAAATAACAGATAAGCGCAATCCTAGCGGGGTTCCCCTGTTTCCCTGAGTGAACAGAAAAAATTTTTCACCCCAATCCTATCAACTGGTAGCCTGTTGGCGGCCAAAGAAACTTCGGGAGAAATTGAGCCGTAACAAACCAAAGGTGGAAAAAAACGTCAAAAAGCGAAGTTAATTCGAGTAACGTTTAACCGCCCTGTAACTGTAATACTTTCAGTTTCAATCTTCCAGCCGGTATTTAAACCAAAACAGGCAGTTTTGGGTTATCTTTGACGAATCAATCTGAAAAAATCATGGGAAGACCACCAGTATTACCTAAAAAGAAGAAAGACGGATTTTGGCTGGAAGTGCGCAACAAGGGTTCTAAAACCGGCACTATTTTGATTCGCGACAGCTACCAGGCCATGATGCAAGCGGCCAAGCAGTACGAAACCACTAAGGATGTGATCATTCTGGGCGAACACCGCAACAACAAAAAAGTAGAATCAGCCGAAACGACTTCGCGCAAGCGCAAAACTGCCAGTTAAAAAGGCAAATCATCGGTGCCAGCTGGCACGGACTGATCAAAAGGATCATTCATAGGGGGTGGCGGGTTTTCCTGGCCACCCTCCGTTTTTTCTACCCGCCAGGCACGCGCCTCGGTGTACCAGCGGCCATTATACTCACGGCTTTCCAAATCAACGGAAACGGTTACCACATCGCCCACGGCTAAACGGTATTGATCAATCTTATCGCCCCAAACCGACAGGCATACTTTTTTGGGATACTGGCCCGGAGTTTCCAAAATGAACTCCTGCTTGCGCCACGTGCCGCGTTTTCCCTGCCCGGTTTGCTGCGCCAGCAACTGCAACACCCGACCTTTCAATTCCATTGCCATGAGTACTTTCTTAGATTTTTCGAAAGGTAACTAACCTTTTCGGATTCGCTGAAAAAAACGATCGATCAATTCCTTGCTTTCCGCTTTGCGTACGCCTTTGACAATTTCGGTACGCGGATGCAGCAAGGGTTGGTTCACGAGGCTATAGCCCCGTTGCACATCATCCGCTGCATAAACCAACCGCTGCAACTGCACCCAGTGCAGGGCCCCTGCGCACATTACACAAGGCTCAAGCGTGACAAAAAGTGTACAGTCGGTTAAATATTTGGAGCCCAAAAAATTGGCCGCTGCCGTGGCGGCCAGCATCTCGGCATGCGCGGTGGCATCCGTGAGACGCTCCGTCTGGTTATGCGCCCGAGCGATAATCTTGCCCTGGCACACCACCACGGCTCCCACCGGTACTTCCCCGTCATCGAAAGCCTTGTGTGCCTCTTTCAGCGCTTCGCGCATGAAATAATCATCGCTGGAGAAATCCATCGTTATTTTACCCGTAGACTTTTCATGACGGCATGGGCCTGTTTTTGCCATTGCGGCATCACCGGCTTGACGCACGAAAAGGAAAAAACCAGCGTTCGCTTAGGCTCCACCAGATATTGAACAAAAGAGTATTTCACCACAGGCTCCTGTTCACCCAATTTGGCCTTCGTGCCGTTCACACGCGATTCAAATTCAAAAAAGATGTACGTCTTACCGTGTACCTCCTGAGTTCCTTCGGAGATGAAATAGACTTTATCATACAAATTGGTGATGCCAGATTTAAAGAACTGGCTGGCTACTTTAAGGTCGCCATCCGGCCATTGGGTGGCCGACACGTTGACCGTGAAATCGGCTTGCCGGTTTTGGTCGGTAAAGGCACCCAGTGGCGCCCGAACCGATGGAAATCGCTGAACCAGATCATCCTCCGTCATGGGTTTCAGATCTTCCGGCAACATCACGGTAATCTCCTCATTGATTTTAACCTTAACCAACTTTTGAGGGGTAAAGGCGGCTAGCACCGTCAATACGAAAACCAGGGAAAAACGTAGCATGAGTGAATTTTGGGGAACAACGGAAAAAACGTGCTTATCCTGCATAACGGCACAAGTTCTGTTTATTTTTGCCCCTCAAAATTAACCAAAAAACCATGCTTCGGACGCACACTTGCGGTGAACTGCGCTTGGCCCACGTGAACCAGACCGTTACCCTGGCCGGCTGGGTGCAACGCACGCGCGACAAAGGAAGTTTATTGTGGATTGATCT
>DAIPHR010000059.1:0-15267 GCA_036771215.1 Cyclobacteriaceae bacterium | reverse complement strand
AAGCCGGTAGTTGATGACTGGAATGAGTTTAAAGCTGCGTTGGCCGCCTACACCGGTATCACCGATGACCAGAAGAGCGAGTACTTAAACATTATTAATGGTGGTGGTTCGTTTGTCGATCAGCAGAAAGCGGTCGAAAAATTGAAGACCTACAAGAAGGTGTTTAAAGAAGTGTACCCTAAGTTGCGTACTGCCAAGACCGAAATCCTGACGGTAAAAGACAAGAAGACCGATGCTGAAATATCCGCATTAGCCAAGCAGATCGCACAGGGTGGCAATCTGGACGCTCTCTCATTTGACGAGTTGATGTATGCCGGCACGCTGACTCCTTCTACCGAAGAGAAAGCCGCCATCTACGAAGCCGCCACTAAGAAGGGTAGCAACTGGAACGCACACAACAACCTGGGTGCCGCTTACCTGAACATGGCGATGGAAAATCCTTCCCGTGCAGCAGAGTTTGCTGACAAAGCGGCTACTCAACTGGAGATCGCAGCAAAACTGCGCGAAACCCCGGAAGTACATGCTAACCTGGCAACGGTAACCCTGTGGAAAGGCAATCCTTACAAGTCTTATGCTCATGCCAACAAGGCCCTAAACGGTGCCAGCAATGACGTGGCTCGTGGTGTAAACGGTGTAAAGGGTGCGTGCGAAATTTACATGGCCCGCTACAGCGATGCTGTTCGGTCTACCTCAGCCGCCACCGAAACGGATGTTAACCTGTTCAACAAAGGTTTGGCTCAATTGCTGAATAAGGATGCCGGCAATGCCGCTAATTCCTTTGCTGATGCCAGCCGCAAGAATGCCAACTTTGCCTTGGCCTACTACGGTGCTGCGGTGGCTGCCGCCCGCAGTGGCAATGGTGATGGTGTGGTAAACAATCTGGTGAGTGCCGTGAAGATTGATCCGAATCTGAAAGAAAAGGCCCTGACCGATCTGGAGTTTGCGAAATTCAATACAACAGACGCCTTCCGCAATGCGCTGAAGTAATCCGTACCGGCTTTTACCCAAAAAACCCCTGAAATTCAGGGGTTTTTTGTTTTAAGCAGTTTTGTAGTTAGCGGGGCCAAGCTATTTTTACGGGCTTTATCGTCAAATATGAGAGAAATTCAGTTCCGGGAGGCCCTGCGCGAGGCCATGTCAGAAGAAATGCGAAGAGACCCACGGGTATTTCTCATGGGCGAAGAAGTGGCCGAGTACAATGGGGCTTACAAAGTAAGCCAGGGCATGCTGGATGAATTCGGCCCCAAACGTGTGATTGACACACCCATTGCCGAGCTCGGCTTTGCCGGTGTGGGCGTGGGCGCTGCCATCAACGGCCTGCGGCCCATCATTGAATTTATGACATTCAATTTCTCACTGGTCGCCATCGATCAGGTGATTAACTCGGCAGCCAAGATTCTTTCCATGTCCGGTGGACAATACAGTTGTCCCATCGTGTTTCGCGGTCCCACCGGGAATGCCGGTCAACTGGGCGCGCAGCACTCGCAGAATTTTGAAAACTGGTTTGCCAACACACCCGGATTAAAAGTGGTGGTGCCCTTCACGCCCTACGATGCCAAAGGACTATTGAAGACAGCGATTCGTGACGAAGATCCCGTCATTTTCATGGAATCGGAATTGATGTATGGCGACAAAGGTGAAGTGCCGGACGAAGAATACCTGATTCCCCTTGGACAGGCCGATGTGAAACGAAGCGGTACTGATGTCACCATCGTGAGTTTTGGAAAGATTATGAAAGTGGCCCTCGCGGCCGCAGCCGAAATGGAAAAGGATGGCATCTCCTGCGAAGTGGTGGATTTGCGCACCGTCCGCCCGATTGACTACGCTACGGTTGTAGAGTCCGTCAAGAAAACCAACCGGCTGGTGATTGTGGAGGAAGCCTGGCCGTTGTCCTCGATTGCCACCGAAATAACCTACCACGTGCAAAAGCACGCCTTCGATTACCTGGATGCCCCGATTCAACGGGTGAATAGTTTTGATGCACCCCTACCCTACGCTCCTACTTTGATTGAGGCGATACTGCCCAATGTGGAGAAGACCGTACGGGCCATCAAGGCAGTGATGTATCGGGATTAACCCACCAACAACTTCCACGCTTCGTCTGTCCGACCTGCGCGCAGCAATTCGCGCGCCTGCATCAGCGTACGTTCGCTGGGCACGTGCATGGGATTTCCATCGGGTATCTTTTCAACGTTGGCCAGTCGTGCCAATTCGTTAGCGGAGAAAACCTTACTCTTGCGGAGATAGGCTGGTAATTGATCGATTCCAATGCCAACCTTTTCGTTCGGTTTAGGCACGGAAAAAATAGCGTCACCACTGGCACGGCAGTAATAGTCTTGCCCCATGCGCGCCACCGCGTCCAACTGGTAGGGGTCTATGCGACCCTGCGCATCGAGTACGTCATCGTTGATGTGCATGAGCAGCACTTCGCATATCACCAGATTACCGGCCGCGCCACCGCTGCCAAGTTCGATCACCTGGTTCACCTTGCACTCCAGCGCCACGGGTGACTCGCCCACACGGGGCGGCCGCACTTTCTCTGACTTCACTTCGGTGAGTCCCGCCTTGGTAAACTCATTCACACCTCTGGGGTACTCACAACTGGCCAGAGATGCCTGTTCCACCATCGCATAGTTCACCACATGGATCACCACTTCAGGCACTTCCTTTACATTTTCATACGTGTGCTTGGTGGTATTGTCGCGGCCCCTGCGGGCAGGGGAAAACACCACAATAGGCGGATTGGCGCTGAAGCAGTTGAAAAAACTGAACGGACTGAGGTTTACATCGCCTGCTGCGCTAATGGTACTGGCCAATGCGATGGGCCGGGGTACGACCGCACCCAGCAGGTAGCTGTGCATTTTGGGCACGGGAATTTCTTTGGGGTCGATGATCATATCAGGATTTCTTTTTCGTGCCGATCCACCAGGGCGAGCTGACCATAAACATCAGCAGCAAGGGCAAAAGATAGGCGCCAACGCGCAATTTTTTACCGGTATGACTTATTGCCCATGATTGAAAATCGTAGTGTGTCTTAACTTCAAGTGCCACGCAGGCCATCAACATGAACAGGAGCAGTCCATTACGCAAAAGGGGTGAGCGAATGGAACTGATCAGTTCGACTAAAATCGCAACCACGACCACAACGGCAGCTACCGTGGCCAAGGCCCGGGGAAATGTTCTTAGGAAATGCATCTTATAGATGATCAACCCGAGCTTACCCAGCAAGTTTGGCTTAGAGATCAGCCATGCGGTAATTAGGGTGATAAACGAAACAATCAACCAGTAGGTGATCTTTCTCAAATCAGACTTTTATTTTTTTTGCATTAACCCGTCTGATCTTTCCACGCACCATTAGCACCAGTTCGCCATTGCGTTCCCGGGTTCTTAACACCAACTTCTTAAAGGACTCCTTCATACCTCTCTCAATCTTCTTCTCCAAGTTGTTTGCCTGCCTGCGTGTCATAGCTGGTTCACCTTTTTCCATAATTTAAGATCAAATATACTAATCTGTCCATTCTTCATGTTAGCCACAGGCGTATAAGCTTTGCTGGAGTTATCGATAAAAAACCAAGCATCCACTAAGTTGATATAGTCACTAAAAAAATTCCGCAACCCTCGATAGTACCTACGTTCAATTACATGGGGTGGAATGGAGTGCCCTCCCAGCCTGACTCGCTCCCTAACCCGCTTTTTGGCCAATTGAACAGTCTGCAGCCAAAAAAAGATAAGCACAACCTGAAACCCTTTTTGGTGAGCCTGTTGAATTCGAGTTTGATACTGTCTGGAAGAAAGTGTTGTTTCGATAGCAAAATCCTCAGCAAGATCAATCAATTCATCCATCCTTCGAATCATTATTCGTCCAGCTTCAAAGGAATACCGCTCCGGATTAAGCGGGGATAGGCCAGCCGCGATGTAATCGGCATTCACGAACTCTTTACATTTCAATACATCTGGAAGCAGGCTTAGCGAGGCAGTTGTCTTACCTGCACCATTACATCCGGCAATGATATACATGGTCGGCATCAACTCGCGGGTAGAATAGTCCCGGTGCAATCACCAAAACCGATGCGCACGCCATCCTTCTCGGCATGGCCCCGCATAATCACGGAGTCGTGGTCCTCCAAAAAGGTGCGTTGATGACCGTTAACATGAAGTGGTCGCTGGCCGTTCCACGTTAACTCGAGCAAGGAACCGAATGACCCCGGTGACGGGCCGCTGATCGTCCCGGAGGCATAAATATCCCCCACTTCAATATTGCAGCCGTTCACCGTGTGGTGCGCCAGTTGCTGAGCCATATTCCAATACAAATACTTGAAGTTGGAGCGGCATACACTTACTGCGGCCTCCCCTTTGGCTTGTAACAACACCTCCAACGCGATGTCAAAGTGATGATTACCTTCAACCGACAGATACGGCAGAACGTGCGGAAATTGTTCCGGTCCTGCCGTGCGGAAGGGCTCGAGCGCATCCAGCGTTACAATCCAGGGCGAGAGCGTTGACCCGAAGTTCTTTCCCAGAAACGGACCCAACGGCACATATTCCCATTGTTGAATATCGCGGGCCGACCAATCGTTGAACAACATGAGCCCGAAGATATTTTCCTCCGCATCGCCTGCAGAAAGGGATGTGCCCAGCGTAGTTTTGGTGCACGTGGCAAAGGCAACTTCCAACTCAAAATCCAGTTTACGCGAGGGACAGTAGACGGGAAGCTCGGCATCCGGTGGCTTCACCTGGCCCTTGGGCCGGTGGATGGCCGTGCCCGACACCACAATGGAGGATGCGCGGCCGTGGTAGCCAACGGGTAAATGTTTCCAGTTAGGCAGTAAGGCATTCTTGGGGTCACGAAACATGGAACCTACATTGGTGGCGTGCTCCTCACTGCTGTAGAAATCGGTGTAGTTCGGTATGCGCAAGGGCAGCAGCAATTGCACTTCGCTCATCGGCACCAGTGCGATTTCGCGTGCGGCTGCGTTCAACTCATGATTATTGTGTTGCAATAACTCCGAAACCCGTTCGCGCACCTCGCGGCCTTTGCGCCTGCCCAGCGCGAGGAAATCATTCAGGTACTTCTGATTGAAAATACCGGGGGGTAAGCCAAGACCATCGAGATAGCCGTGTTCATGGAGGTACACCAGATCCAGCACGTGATTCCCGATAGCAACACCGGCTACAGCCGAAAGGTACTTGGTCTTAAATATGCCAAACGGAAGATTCTGAATCGGAAAATCCGACCCTTTGGGTACGTGCACCCAGCTTTTCAGTGACGGGTCGTTAGCCGCTAGTTTCATTACTCAAAAGTAGTTCCAAAGCTCGGGTTGATCAATTGAAGCGCAAAGTTTTACCTTCGTTGCCAATGCTCCCAGTCGAATTCGTCCAACGCATGAAATCCCGATTGGGTGATCAGTACGCGTTGTTCGAAAACGCCCTGACACAAGCTTCACCCGTGAGTGTCCGGCTGAATCCCCGAAAGCAAGGGTCGGCAATTACCGGGCAGCCCGTGGGCTGGGCTGAAATGGGAAGGTATCTCAACGAGCGCCCGATCTTCACACTTGACCCCGCCCTGCACGCAGGCGCCTACTACGTGCAGGAGGCCAGTTCGATGTTCATCGAGCAAGCGATACGGCAACATGTACCCCAAACTCCCGTCACGGCCCTGGACCTATGCGCGGCTCCCGGTGGTAAATCCACACACCTGGTTAGTCTCCTGCACCCCGACTCGCTGCTTGTCAGTAATGAAGTCATTCGATCCCGGGCATCTATTCTGGCCGAGAACATCGCCAAGTGGGGATACCCGAATGTGGTGGTTACCCAAAACGACCCGGCTGAGGTTGGCGGGCTGCTTGGACTTTTTGACGTGGTCGTAGTGGATGCGCCCTGCTCAGGTGAAGGACTTTTTCGAAAGGATGCCGAAGCGGCAAGCGAATGGAGCGAAGCGAATGTTGCATTATGCGCGCTGCGTCAGCGCAGAATCCTGGCAGATGTATGGCCCGCACTCAAAACGGAGGGGTTACTGATTTACTGCACGTGTACCTACTCGGATGAAGAAAATGAACAAGTGCTGAAATGGCTGCGGGAGGAAAAAGAGGTCGAGTTCTGCAGAATTGAATTAGGGGCGGCCCCGGGTGTGGACGAAGTGTTGGTTGACGGTGCCCGAGGTTACCGCTTTTATCCCCACCGGGTAAAAGGTGAAGGCTTTTTCCTGTCGGTGATGCGGAAGACATCAACCCAGGAAAAGGTGTACGTCCGAACTCGCAAGTCCGAGACCATAGCGCCCGCGCGAATACGATCCCAGATCGCCAATTGGATGCATAACCCGGAGCAGTTGGCCATTAATCAACTTCAGGATTTACTGATTGCCGTGCCGGCCGGTTGGTCGACTGAAGTGGAACAGATCATCAACCATCTTCATGTGGTCACGCGTGGCACTGCCCTGGCCACCCTAAAGCATGAGAAACTGATACCTGAGCATGCGTGGGCACTTTCGACCGAGTTGAACCAAGACGCCTTTGAAGTGATCGAATTAGATGAAACGGCAGCACTGGCCTATTTGCGAAAAGACGCACTTCATGTCGAATCGCCCACCCGGGGGTTTGCGTTGGTGACCTACCGGCAATTGCCGCTGGGCTGGATAAACCGATTGGGCAATCGCACCAACAACTTGTATCCGGCTAACTGGCGTATCCGGATGAAGTAGCGTTACCAATCGAACTCCATACCGCACGACTTGCTGACAAGGGATGGCAACGGAAGTTCTGCTTACCGAGAGCCTTCGTTCATTCGGGCGCTACCGGTGGATTTCCGCTGGGACGCACCTTCGGCACGAGAGCTCCGATTGGCATCCCGCGTTTCCCAATGGCCAAAAAACCTTTTGACCACCAATTCACCGCCTCTTTTGGCTAAATTTGCCCTCTTTTAGTTTCAAATCATGTCGCTTTCAACGAAATACAATCCGGCTGACGTAGAAGACAAATGGTACCGGTACTGGTTGGACCAAGGTTTTTTTCATTCACAGCCCAAGACCAACAAGGAATCTTACAGCATTGTGATTCCTCCCCCCAACGTGACGGGCGTACTCCACATGGGCCACATGCTCAACAATACCATTCAGGATGTTTTAATCCGGAAAGCCCGCATGGAAGGAAAGGAAGCCTGTTGGGTGCCCGGCACCGATCACGCTTCGATTGCTACGGAAGCGCGCGTGGTGGCAATGCTTCGCGAAAAAGGAATCAAGAAATCGGACTTGACGCGCGATGAATTTCTCGGTTATGCCTGGGAATGGAAAGAAAAATATGGCGGCATCATCCTGGAGCAGTTGAAAAAACTAGGGGCCTCGTGCGACTGGGAGCGCACGGCTTTCACCATGGATCCCGGCTATTACCAGGCTGTGATTCGCGTGTTTGTTGATCTCTATAAGAAAGGATATATCTACCGCGGCTTGCGCATGATCAATTGGGATTGCGAGGCGCGTACTGCGTTGAGTAACGAAGAAGTGATGTATAAGGAGGAGGGCGAGCGATCGATTCTCTACTCGGTGAAGTACCGCGTCAAAGATACAGCCGATGAGTGGGTGATCATTGCCACGCAACGTCCCGAAACGATTATGGGTGACACCGCCATCGCGATCAATCCATCGGACGAACGCTACCGCCATTTGATTGGCAAAAAAGTGTTAGTACCCTTTATCAACCGGGAGATACCGGTAATCGCAGACGACTACGTAGACAAAGCATTTGGTACCGGCTGTTTAAAAGTAACGCCTGCCCACGATGTGAACGACTATGAAATTGGTTTGCGCCACAACTTGCCGGTGATTGACACCATCCATGACGATGGCACGCTAAACGCTAAATGTGAAATTCCCAAGTTCGTGGGTAAAGACCGTTTTGCTGTTCGAAAGGAAATGGTCAAAGACCTGCGGGAGGCCGGCTGGCTCGTGAAGGAGGAGGAATTTGTAACGCGCATCGGCCGGAGTGAACGAACCAACAGCGTAGTGGAACCGAAGCTCTCGTTACAGTGGTTTGTCAAGATGAAGGAGATTTCCCGCAGGGCCTACCGGGCCGTGGAGGATGATGAAATCAAACTTCACCCGGCCAAGTTCAAAAACACCTACCGCCATTGGATGGAAAATGTGCGCGATTGGTGCATCTCGCGTCAGTTGTGGTGGGGCCACCGCATACCCGCCTATTACTACGGAACCAGTGAAGATGATTTTGTGGTAGCCGAGTCACTGGCCGAGGCGTTAACGCTGGCGTCAGCCAAAAGCGGCAAGAAGCTATCAGAAAAGGATCTTCGGCAAGATGAAGATGTGCTGGATACCTGGGCTTCGAGCTGGTTGTGGCCCGAAGCCGTGTTCAATGGCTTTGATGATGCGTGTTTTGATAAATCCACAGGTAAGATCAGACGTGACCAGAACCCTGAGTTAAGCTACTACTACCCCACACGCGTGCTGGTGACAGCTCCCGAAATTTTGTTCTTCTGGGTGGCCCGCATGATCATCGCGGGGTATGAGTATCTCGACAAAAAGCCATTTGAGGATGTGTACCTCACCGGTATCGTACGCGACAAACTGGGGCGCAAGATGAGTAAGTCGCTGGGCAACTCGCCCGACCCGCTCGATTTGATTAAAACGTATGGTGCCGATGGCGTGCGCACCGGCATGCTCTTTAGCTCACCGGCCGGCAACGATTTGCTGTTCGATGAAAAGTTATGCGAGCAAGGACGAAACTTTGCCAACAAGATTTGGAATGCCTTCCGCCTGGTGAAAGGCTGGACGACCGTGAACCACCCGCAACCGGAGGAGAATAAAGTAGCCACCGACTGGTTTGAATCCCGACTGAACAATGGCATTGCCGAGCTGAACGATCACTTCGCCAAATACCGGATGAGTGATGCGTTGATGAGCGTGTATAAACTGATTTGGGATGATTTCTGCTCGTGGTACCTGGAGATCATCAAACCCGAATATGGCAAACCCATTGATACCGAAACCTACCAGCGCACGGTGGAGTTCTTCGAGGCCGTGTTGAAGTTGCTGCATCCTTTCATGCCGTTTATTACCGAAGAGTTGTGGTCGGAATTGCGCGAGCGCAAACCTAGTGATAGTATTGTTGTTTCAGCCTGGCCCAAAACAATAGTCATAAATCCAATTACCATCTACTCGGAAGATCATTTGGTTAGTGATTTGATTAATTCGGAAACACTGGTCAAAAACTTTGATTTAATTAAAGGCATTATTGGTTTCATAAAAAAGGTGAAAGCTGCCGATGGTATCTCTCCAAAAACGAGGGTTAACTTGTTTAGTTTTTCAGAGTTAGAAGATCAATTGCGCTTAAGATTTTGGAAAACAGTCATTGAAAAGCTTGGCAACTGCACGTTAGTCCAACAGCAAGCATTGGATTTAGCTATGAGATTTTACACCCACTCATCTGGACAGAGTAACTTCTATATTGAGAATCGGAATAAATCTAACTTCGGTGAGCAAAAACAAAAACTTCTGAACGAACTCGAATACCAAACGGGCTTTCTCGCCATCGTGACAAAAAAACTCGCGAATGAGAAATTTGTTAATAGCGCCCCAGCCGATGTGATCGAGAGTGAGCGAAAAAAGAAACGGGACGCTGAGAGCCGGATAAAAATTCTCTATGACCAACTTAGTAAATTTACTTGAGGTGTTAGCCAGTATTAGCCAACTTAAAAATTTGGTTTTGGTATTATCATTGACTTCAGTATTTTTATAGTGAAAAACAATTCAACGCTATGAAAATGAGATTTTCATTTCTCTTCTTCTTGACTGCAATGTTTTCATGTAATGATTTCACTCCTGAAACATCTAATGATATAGAAACGTCAAGCTATAAAATTATTGACCCTAGGGAATCTCAAGAACTAACGAGTATTTTATCAAACTTATCTGTTGGCTCAAGCAACGGGCGAATAAAAACAGCGTTTGGGGAGATTAAAGCCGATGAAGCAATCCAAAAAATTGATAGGAGTGTAAATATTACCACCTATACTTTGGGATTTAAAGCAAGTATTGATTTTGGTCCATTCGCTATTCAGAACCTTGTAATTAGGATGAAAGGCGATAAGGTGTCGAGCTACGTTATTGTTTACGAACCGGAGGTAGAATGGGTGTTGGCAAATCAGTCAATTAATTTAGGGAAGTTTACTGGAAAAATCCATGTCTTTTTGGTGACTGGAGAATTGCAGTATTCAACGGCTCTAAAAAATGGAGTCACAACTTCGACTTCGGGAGGGCGCGCCATGACGTGTATTGTTGTAACATGGCGGATAGAGGTGTCCTCTGAGTACTACACCCACGTATATTACGAAACTGATATTCTTGACTGTTTTGGCAGCGGTTCATCGGGTGGAACAGGTGGGGGTGGCTCTACTGGTGGGGGTAGCTCTAGTGATGGAGGTGCCTCAAGTGGGGGCG
This sequence comes from Cyclobacteriaceae bacterium, assembly GCA_036771215.1. GTDB lineage: Bacteria > Bacteroidota > Bacteroidia > Cytophagales > Cyclobacteriaceae > ELB16-189. The sequence continues at coordinate 4,826 of DAIPHR010000059.1, read as the reverse complement.
GAGGATCAACCGGAGGGGGCAGTTCGGGCGGGAGTTCCGGCAACAGAGACGGTGTACCGATTTATGAAGATGACTATACAAACTACAATAAACTGTGCGGTGCTTACACCTTTACGCCTACAGGGGAAGGGCTTACCGGTGAAATCGCGGGACTTGGTGCCAAGGCTATTCACAGTCCTTCGGGTCGATTCGTGTCCGCTTATTGGGGATCAATATGTGTTACTTTTGGAAGCAGCACCATTGCCAATAGCTCTGCTAGCGCGTCTGATGTTTTTAACCAAGCTTGGAACGCATCCATGGAAGAGGTTGACGTTTGGTTAAACTCAACGAATGATACCCCATCAAATCTTGCATTTTCAAATTTTATCTTCAATGCGTTAAGGTCAAATTTATCAACGTACGCGGGTGGTTACATTGGAATTTCTTCTGGCCCATGCGCTGGGAATATTCCACACACTCTCGTTCGCTACTGCAATTAACCTCGAACGTATGATTGTTGAGTTGAAAAAAGAAATCAAAAATGCTTATGAAAAGCCTGATTTCCTTACGTATTTGTTCAAGGTGGTGGAGTCAAAATTTGATCAAGGTAATCAAAATCGGACCGCCTGGAATAAGCTGATAAACGATCTTAAAACAGAATCGGCTTCAAATACTAAGAAGGCTCTTGTTAACATTGACTATATTCAGTTTCCCAGTTTTAAATTCAACTTTGAACATAGATCTAACTTTGGAAAATGTCAACTTGTCGAGAAAGTAGTCAGCTACGTTTCCCTTGTATTACCGTATTACATTAGTTTCCATGAGGCCGAAGTCTACGTGCCAACACGCCAATCACATTGGGTTAGCTTATCGAGAATGGTATTTTCGAAAGAGGATAGATTCACCGGACTTCTATCGGAAAGTGAAATTAATAGGCTAAACGAGGCGGTTTCACGTTACTTTCCACGCCATCAACGAATAGATCATTATGTGACATTTACGAACAAGCTCTCTTGCGGCTTTCCGTACGGGCTCAATAAAGATTTCACAGATAAAAATGAATTTAGCGTGTTTCAATATTTATTTGATATCGAAGAACCCTCACGAATTTTCCCGTGAGCTTGCAGCAGGAGTTGAGAGCGCTTAATCTAAGCTTTGCGACAGCCGACTCTACAAAAATCTAACTTTTCTTCAAATACACAGTTGCGATTTTTTGAATACAAACTCTCAACTTCGATCCATGAAATTACGTGTCCTGATACTGATCCTAATGCTACTCTCAGCATGCTCGAAGCCGACTCAACAGGAGTCGAACTCAGCATCACATGCGGTTGACTCGGTGGAGCTTGATGAAACCATCGATACCGACTCAGAGATTGATGAGGAGTTGGCCCTTTACAGCGGTCAATTCGAGTGGTACCCGGAAGGCGGTGCTGAAGGTGGCGGTAGTTTGTCGCTGGAATACCGGGGTAACCGAGAATTCTCGTTCAGCCTCAGTACATCACTCAATGAGTGTAGCGCAAGCCTGGAGGGGACTCTGTACGCTGACCGCTCTCAACACGCCTTCTACCAGTCGGACGAATGCTTTTTACATTTCAATTTCCTGCTGGGCAATACAATTGAGATTATTGAAGACAGCTGTCGTGAGCATCCAAACGAGTGCGGTTTTGAGGGTGACTACGTCCGTAAAAATTGACCCTACTGAAAATCTGATAGAGGCACTAATTCTTTTTTGGCAACCATACCCCGACAAGGCTTACTATCATGAAAACTCTCTTTACCCTACTACTGCTTTCAACATTGGCAACATTTGGGCAGACCCCAACCTCCAATAAAAAGTACAATTGGGATTATGTCATGAAGTATGTCAAAAAAAACAAGATGGATATCGCGAGGGGAACACAAGCCATTATCGATGAAGTAGTGCAATCTTATGCTGGAGAAAGTCAACAAATGGAACTTGTACAACTCTATAAAGACGCCTATGATTTCAAGATTATCGATAAGCCCGTGCTCAAGAGGATTGTAGACTCCTTGTCAATCCATGGTGAAAGTAACGAGGTCAGAACCTTCGCGCTAGAGTGCATTACCCAAGTCGAGTATAGGTTACTAAATAAGGAGATAAGAGATTTTGAATTTCGGAATAAAAATGATCAACCTGTTAAATTGACGGAACTCAAGGAAAAAATTGTTATTGTCGAGTTATGGGCAACATGGTGTGGTCCGTGTATCAAAGAAATGAAGAGAATACCGGAGTTAAGAAGGAGAAACCCTCACATCGAGTTCTATTCTATCTCCGTTGATAAGTCGGTGGATAAGATGATAAAGTTTGTTGACTCGAATGGGTATAACTGGCCCATTGTTTTTGGTGGCGACCAGGAGGCCAATCCGGATTTATGGAATTACCTGAACATCGTTGCGATACCAAAATATTATGTAGTTGACAGGACCGGCACCATCATTAACGTTTCCGATTCGCTAGACGAGCAGTACTTGTTGAGCTTGAAGTAATGAAACGAAGCGACAGTTACGCACAGATAGCCAGAATCTAACAACCAGAATCAGGTATCCAGCATCCGGCCAAGCATCATACCCTTGCCGCCAGGAGCAACTCAATGTTCCGGAACTTCATGCCGAATTTGCGCGCCACCGACTCGTTGGTGAGGTTGCCTTTGTATGTGTACACGCCTTTCATAAACCACTTGTGCCCAAAAATCATTTCTTCCACCCCTCCTTCTTCCGCTGCGCGCAAAAGGGTTGGTGTAAAGATGTTACTTAGAGCTGTGGCGGCTGTGTGTGCCACGCGGCTGGCCACATTGGGCACACAGTAGTGAATCACCCCATGCTTGCGGTAAGTCGGGCGGTCGTGGGTGGTCATTTCAGAAGTAGCAATACAACCGCCCTGGTCGATACTCAGGTCGATGATGAGTGAATCCGGCTTCATGTTGGTCACCATTTCTTCGCTCACCACGTGGCGGACTTTTCCTTTCTCAGCGCGCAGTGCACCGATCACTACGTCCGCTTCTTTTAAACTGACAGCCAGGCTACCCGAGTCAATCGTAGCGGTTGAGAGGGGTGAACCCAGCGCGTGTTTAAGTCTCCGTAATTTGTAGAGGTGGTTATCAAACACCTGAATTTCGGCCCCGAGGCTCATCGCGGCCCGCGCCGCATACTCGGCCACCGTGCCCGCGCCAATAATCACCACCCGGGTTGGCGGCACCCCGGTGATGCCCCCAAAAATAATTCCACGGCCGTTGCGCGAGGTGCGCAGGTATTCGGCTGCAATGAGAATAACGGTGCTGCCGGCAATCTCACTCATGGCTCGAATGATCGGCATGCCACCCGCCTTGTCTTCAATAAACTCGTACGCAAGGGCCGTCACGCGCTTTTTGATTAACCCATCGACATACGGTTGCTCCAGGTGGCCCACCTGCAAAGCCGAGATTAATGTTTGCCCCGGCTTGAAATATTCCAGCTCTTCCTGGGTGGGTGGCTCAATTTTCAAAATGATTTCAGCCTTATAGGCATCGGCCGGTGAATACACGATCTTGGCGCCCGCTTCACTGTATTGCTTGTCAGTGAATTTGCTGCCTTCGCCCGCTTTGGTTTCCACCAATACCTCGTGGCCGTTGTTCACCAGCAAAGCCACTGCATCGGGGGTCAGGCTGATGCGGTTTTCCTGGTAGGCAATCTCGCGGGGCAATCCGATCGAAAAGGATTTCTTCCCGGTTTAAACCTTCACCATTTCTTCCTGCGGTGAGAGGCTGCTCTTGGCTAACGCTTCAAAACCGGATTTTTTGGAGTTACTCATGTCGTTCAAAAAAAATCTGTCGCGAGTCGGGCTTGCTGCCAGCGGCAAGGGCAAGCCTGACTTTGAAATATCGTTGGGGAATAAGGGTCGGCACACGCTCCGGCCATTCAATCAGGCACAGACTACCCGAGTCGAAATACTCTTCGGCTCCCATATCGTACGCTTCCTCCTCTTTCTTCAAGCGATAAAAATCGAAATGATATACGCGACTTCCGCTGGCGGTCGTGTACTCGTTCACCAACGAAAACGTAGGGCTGTTGACCCGCTGCTTCACACCCAACACCTCGCCCAACGATTTAATGAGTGTGGTCTTCCCGGCACCCATTTCACCCTGCACCAGCCATACCGTCCAGCTCTTGCCCTGGTTCCAAAGTTCACGGGCAGCGTCCGTCATTCGGTCTAAACCGATGTACCCATTACCTTGTAGCTTCACCTGCTCCTCAGGCATTTTTCGAAGATAGCAAAACAAACGGAATTATCATCTCTTCAAGACTAACGCCACCGTGCTGAAAGGTGTCCTTATAGAAGTTCACGTAATAGTTGTAGTTATTCGGGTAGGCAAAAAACTGATCCTCAATGGCAAATACATAGCTGGTGGATACATTCTGCTTCGGCAAAAAGAATCGCTCAGGTTTGGTGGCCTGAAATACCTTGTCACCCTCGAACCCAAGATTCTTACCCTGTTTGTATCTTAAATTCGAATTCACGCTGCGATCACCAATGATTTTGAATGGCCGCTTCACGCGGATGGTGCCGTGGTCGGTGGTAATGATCAGTCGCACCTTGCGCTCAGCAATTTTCTTCAGAATGTCGAACAAAGGCGAATGGACAAACCAGCTGCGTGTGATGGAGCGATACGCAGCCTCATCGGGAGCGAGTTCGCGAATCATGGCCATATCGGTACGCGCGTGCGACAACATATCCACAAAGTTGTACACGATCACATTTAGGTCATTGGTAAAAAGGTTGCTTACGGAGTCGGCCAAATCGCGACCCTCCTCCAACTGTTTAATCTTGTGGGAGGAGAATTTGAAAT
>DAIPHR010000058.1:0-15309 GCA_036771215.1 Cyclobacteriaceae bacterium | reverse complement strand
ATATACAAATTTTTCTACCTTAGGTGCCATTTTTTTATCAATGCTAGTAGCAAGTTTTTCGGCACTATTTAAAATATTTTTTCTGTTTTTATATAAGGCTAAAGTAGAAGCCCCCACCACAGCCGTGCCAGCAGCAAGTTTAACTCCACGCTTACGCCAGCGCATCAGCGGAATAATGATAGCCGGATGAGAGGCCGTAAAAGGCATTACTCTTCGTGATGGTGGTGATGTGAACGATTTGGCAGAAAGATAAAACCGATCAGCAACGTAACGGTTGCCACGCCAATCGGGTACCAAAGGCCAGCCAGGTAGTTGCCGGCCGTATGTTCAGTCGACTTACTCAACTCATAGAGCGAGGCTGCGATGAACGGTGTGAGCCCGCCAAAGATACCGTTTCCGATGTGGTACGGCAGCGACATGGACGTGTACCGTATTCGGGTCGGAAAAATCTCGACCAGAAAAGCAGCAATCGGACCGTAAACCATCGTAACCCAAACCACCTGTACCAACACGAGTAGGATCATATAATAAAACCGATCTCCGCTGAGCAACACCTCGCGTTTCAGTTCCCCTTTCCGTTCGCGCCCTTGCATCTGCTCGGTGGTGACCAGCAGCGTTCCATCCTGAAAAGCACGGGAGGTCTTGAGCGTAACCAGTGTATCACCTTCCGCCAATATCGATGTGGTTCGCGACAGCGTTTTCTCCCCCGGGATTTCCTGTTTTTGCGTTACATCGGCCAGGTCGTACATGGTTCGATAGATTGGTCGATAACTGAGCACCGCCAGTAACATGCCCGCCAGCATGATGTACTTTCGCCCGATTTTGTCTGACCACCAGCCGAAGAAAATGAACAATGGCGTGCCAACCACCAGTGCGGTGCCAATGATGTAGTAGGACTGGACGAATTCGATTGACAGTGTCTTCTGAATGAAGGTGAGGGCGTAAAATTGCCCGGTATACCAAACCACGCCCTGGCCGGCTGCTGCACCAAACAGGGCAATCAAGACCAGACGTAGATTCTCTTTTTTGGTGAAACTTTCCCGAATGGGATTCTTCGCCAGTTTGCCTTCACTTTTGATTTTGTGAAACAAGGGCGACTCCTGCATTCGCAGCCGGATGTAAATCGAAATGGCTACCAAAAATGCCGACAACAAAAATGGAATGCGCCAACCCCAGGCTTCAAACTGCTCCACACCCATGGTCTGGCGCACGAGTAAGATCACGCCAATGGAAACAAAAAGACCTAACGTGGCGGTTGTTTGAATGAAACTGGTATAGTAACCGCGCTTATGTTTGGGCGCATGCTCCGCCACATAGGTAGCCGCACCTCCATACTCTCCGCCCAAGGCCAATCCCTGCACCAACCGAAGAATCAGCACCAATAGAGGCGCAAACAAACCAATCGTATTGTAGTCAGGAACCAGGCCAATAGCAAACGTTGAGCCGCCCATCAGTCCCAGTGTTACCAGAAACGTATACTTTCGCCCCACTAAGTCACCAAGCCGGCCAAAAACCAGCGCACCAAAAGGACGGACAATAAAACCGGCAGCGAACGTAGCGAGCGTAGATAGGAATGCTGCCGTTGGATTGGCCTGGGGAAAAAATTGTTGCGAAAGAATGGCGGCCAGGCTACCGAAAATGTAGAAGTCATACCACTCGATGAGTGTGCCCACCGATGAGGCTGTGATGACCGGCCAGAGTTTTTGGGTTTTACTCGACATACACGAAATGGAAATGAAATATAGGAAAGTAACTTGCTTTTCGGTCAAATTCGGCATACCTTTTCGTCTTGTGAGTCGTATTGTCAAGTCGCTGAAGTAAAAAAGTTCGCAAAAACATTGTTACATAGGCGCCTCTTTGATGTCCATCGTTCGTAACACATGAACCACATATTCGCGATCACGGGTAGTCAGTCGGGGATGGGATTAGCATTCCGTGCGAACTTAGAACGATTGGGCCATCAGGTGATCGGAATTGATCTTCCGGGAAAGGGTGCCGAAGTAACGGCCGACCTTTCTACCAAAGACGGGCGGAATGCGGCCGTAGCTGGCGTACTTGCCCTATGCCAAAAGCCCCTGGACGGAGTTATTGCCAATGCCGGCATTGATAGTGAGGACTCACGGTTCGTGTTTGCCATTAACTATGAGGGTGTGATTGATGTGCTAAACGGATTGCGACCTTCGCTGGCCGCCAATTCCGGAGCACGCGTATTGATTACCTCGTCAAATTCAATGTTTATCACGCCTGGAATACCTGAACAAGCGGTGGATCATCTGTTGTGTGGCAGCCTGGAAGAGGCCATTCAGATAGTCGGGTCAAAATCGAATGTGTGTTACCAGGTAAGCAAACTGGCTCTGGTACGTTGGATGCGTGCGCGGGCAGTAGAATGGGCAAAGGAAGGCATCACGATGAATGCAATTGCACCCGGGGCGGTGCGCACACCGCTTCTCGAGAGGGACTTGATCGATCCAGTCAAGGGACCGGTAATCCGGGCACTGCCAAAACCCCTTGGTGAGTTTCCCGCTGCGAACGACATTGCCGGCCTCGCTGCATTTCTCTTGAGCGAGCAAGCTCGTTTTATTGTTGGGCAGGTCGTTACGATTGACGGGGGAATCGAAGTCTCTTGGCGAGAAAAAGACTTTCCGTCAACGTGGCAAATTTCAGAAAGTGACTGGATGAACCGGATGAAACTATGATTCAATTTGCCTACAATATGAAGTCAAAATAATTCAATATGAGCAAAGGAATCACTCCCGTTGACCCGAATTCGTTTTTTGCGAACCGATTTAAGAACCAAGTTTTGTTTGTGACAGGAGCAGCGCACAGCAGCATTGGCGGTGCCACAGCAATTCGGGCGGCCCGCGAGGGCGCAAAAGTTTTTTGCGTGGATATCAAAGCCGATAAGTTGAATCAGACCGTTCAGGAGATAAAAGCGCAAGGCGGGCAGGCTATTGCTCTCGTAACCGATTTGTGCGAGGCGAAAGCGGCCGATCACGCTGTGGCTGAATGTGTTGCCCAATTTGGCGGGCTAAACCTCGTGTTGAATGCTGCCGGTGTCATGGACGGAAATGATCCCTCACGCCCACCTGACTTCGAAAACACGACCCATTTGCTTCCGGCCGCGATTCACACGGCTACTGACGAATATTGGCACAACGTGATGAACTCAAATATCAACGGGATTTTTTATTCGATGCGTGCGCAGCTTCGGCAACTGGTTGCACAGGAAAAGGGGGGCGCAATCGTGAACATTGGTTCGATAGCCGGAATCATTGGGTTGCCCGGCAACCCTGCCTACTCCGCAAGTAAACATGCAGTGACTGGACTTACGCGAAATGCTGCGATCGATTATGCGCCATTTGGCATTCGAGTCAATTCCGTAAACATGGCTCAAACAGACACGCCCATGGTGTTTCGCGCAATGGAATTTGTGAAATGGGCAATCGACAAGGGTATGGGCAGCGGCATGGCGAGTTTCAAATCGGCCAGCCTTCTCTCTGCCCACGAGCCCGACAAGCGCGGGGCCACCCCTTGGGAGCAGGCTGCCGTAATTCTTTTTCTGCTTTCAGCCGATGCCAGTAACATTACGGGGGCTTGCTACGCCACAGATGGCGGATGGACCACGTATTGAAACTAAAAATGAACACCAAAGTCGTTAACTTGCCGGAAAAATATAGTTCGCTGAATTAAAATCTCTATGATCCAACCTCAATCCCAAACTATGCGTAAGGTTCTATGTGTTTTACTTTGCCTTGCGAGTGTTTACTCGGTTGCCCAGAAAAAATCAACCGCTGCACCTGCCAAGCCAACTAAACCAAACATTCTGTTGATCTGCACGGATGATGTCGGCTACTGGAATGTTGGCGCCTACAGCCATGGCATGATGGTGCCAACACCTAATCTCGATCGAATCGCCAAAGAAGGAATACTTTTCACTGATCATTACTCTTCGCCTACCTGCACCCCAGGACGTGCCATGATGATCACTGGTCAAATGCCGATTCGCACGGGTTTGACCACGGTGGGGTTACCGGGATCTCCTATTGGCTTGAGCCCGAAGGATCCAACACTGGCCGAAGTGCTAAAGACTGCCGGATACCGCACCGGGCAATTTGGAAAAAATCACTTAGGCGACCGAAACGAACATTTGCCCACTGTACATGGCTTTGACGAATTTTATGGAAACCTCTACCATTTAAACACGGAAGAGGAACCCTTTCTCGCTGCCTGGCCTAAAGACGAGGGATTCAATGCCCGCTACCGGCCGCGTGGTGTGCTGGATTGCAAAGCCACCAATGTAGACGACCCTGCAGTAGACGGGCGATTTGGCCGAGTGGGTAAACAGACCATTAAAGACACGGGGCCGCTTGACCCCAAGCGAATGGAAACCGTGGATGACGAGTTCAACGCGCGCACGATCAATTTTATGGAGCGGGCCGTAAAGGCCGGTGAACCGTTTTTCATCTGGCACAATCCCACCCGAATGCACATCTATACCCATCTTCGCCCGGAGCGCAGGAACCTCGCTACGCCTTTCTCTTCGGAATTTGATGTGTACGGAAGTGGCATGATGGAGCTGGATATGATGATAGGCGAATTGTTGAAGAAGTTGGATGACCTGGGCATTGCCCAGAATACCATTGTGGTGTTTACGACCGACAACGGAGCTATGGTCGATTGGTTCCCCGATGGTGGCACTACCCCATTCCGCGGTGAAAAGGCAACGACCTGGGAAGGAGGCGTTCGCGTGCCAATGTTGGTTCGTTGGCCCGCCAAGATCAAGGCTGGATCGGTTTCAAATGGTATTCAGGACCATACCGATTTGTTTACAACTTTGGCGGCAGCAGCCGGTGTTGACAATGTTCACGAAAAGCTGAAGCAGTCGCATCAGGTTTACATTGATGGTGTGAACAACCTCACCCACTGGACGGGAAATGCGCCATCCAATCGCACGTTTGAAATCTATTACAACGAGCATGACCTTACGGCCGTCCGGATCGGGCCTTGGAAATCACACAAGCAGCAGCGTGATGGGTTTTTAGATTACAATAAACCCAGCGCCTTGATTTTCAACCTCAGAACCGATCCCTTCGAGCGCCATGATCAGTGGAAGTCGCGCGAAGTAGCCATGAAATTAGGCGTGGCCTGGGGTGGACAAATCCAGGATGTGCTGAAGCAGCACTACCTCTCCCTTCAGCAATTTCCGCCACGCCAAAAAAGTGGTACCCTTCGCATGGGCGAATAGGCCAATCTTGTACCCATGCGAGTCGCACGTGTCCTGGCTGTTCTGGTGGCGGTTGCGCGCTCAGCCTGCTTTGGGCAAGAAACTGATTCGCTGGCGCTCGAGAAGTTGAGGCGAGAATCTGGCGTGGATCCAACGCGGGTGCAATCCAGGGCTGGTTATACATTTCTTGTTTTCGATCGCGCGGGTCCGGATGGCCAAATTGTGAATCGGGCATCTCTTAATGTGGCCGTGGCTCGCTGGAACTTCGGCATGAAGTACGAGGCAATTACCCAAACCACTGAAGCCGGCACAGGATTTCAATCGAGCTTCGGGGACATCCGTTTTTCAGTGTTAAATGCTTTCTGGGTTAGTGGTAAGCACGCTTTGGCGGGGTCAGTGGAATTCTCCATGCCAACTGCTAAGCCAACTTTTGGAGTTCCCTATTTCTCGGCCACCCCTGCCATTACGTATTCCTACACCGTGACACCGAGCTTATTCCTCGCGTTTCAGCCCCAGTACACGTTTGCTTTGCTGAAAGACCCTGAGTTCCCGGACCTTCGTGTGCTCACGTTGCGCATGTTCGTAGCCAAGTTCGCCAAGACTGGTTACTTCTTCGTGTTCGAGCCGAGGCCCGTCTATGACATCACAGCCGACCGCTTTGACCTGATCTTCTCACCGATCGTGGGCAAAGCACTTGGGGCCGGATTCAATTTGATCGGATTGGTGGAGATTCCTGCCAATTCATTTACCCGGGATACCCGTGGAATGCTTTATCAGTTTGGCTTTAACAAGAACTTCTGATCGCCTGCCCGCTTATTCGTTTCGGTGCAACGGCCAATCGATTGGCTTAGAAGTTATAAACCTTTATCTTACGATTGGCTTTAACACCATGATCTAAGGGGCGCGTTGTTACTCTTGTTATCATGTGGATATGTTTTGCACTACCCGTTGCAAAAGCGCAGACAGAACCGGATACCACCTTGTATCGAATTGAAACACGAGATGGAAACGAGTACCTCGGAAAGATTGTATCGCAAGATCAGCGCGTGGTGATCTTCAAGACGCAGCAACTGGGCGAGATCACGATTCAAAAAATTGACATTAAGTCCATGATTCCGGTGCGGCCGGACCGGATGATCGATGGCCGTTTTCTGTTTGACAATCCGCAATCCACCCGTTACCTCTGGCAGCCAAATGGGTATGGTCTGAAAAGGGTGAAGCCTATTATCAAAACATCTGGATTTTCTTCAACCAGGCGAGTGTTCGCGTAACCGACCATTCTTCAATCGGTGCCGGTGTGGTTCCACTTTTCCTTTTTGCGGGTGCCTCAATACCCGTCTAGATCACACCTAAGTTTTCCATTCCCGTGGTTGAAAATAAGTTTAACATAGGCGCTGGTGCCTTGCTCGGTGCGGTATTGGGCGAACCCGAGTCTGGATTTGGGATTGCCGATGGTTTGAGCACGTTTGGATCGCGCGATAAGAATTTCAGCATTGGCCTGAGCTACGGGTACGCGGCTGTCGAGTGGGCGGATACACCTCTGATTAGTTTTAGCGGCATGATTCGTACCGGTGAACGTGGATATTTTATCACTGAAAATTATCTGATCTCATCTGGAGACGAGAACGTAGTCATGCTTTCGCTGGAAGGTAGGCGAATTGTAAAACGCGTTGGTATTGACTCCGCGCTGGTGGCGCCTACGCAATGTGCCGGGCCGTCTTGTAACCAAATGAAAAATCAGAAAAACAATTCCTGCGCCAGTCGATAGGTATTGGCATGGGCTTCGATGATGTCGCGGAAATCGGGCGAATAGCCACCGCCCATACTGGCTACCAAGGGAATTCGATTTCGTTTAGCCGCTGAGAGCACCAGCTTATCGCGCTGCTTACAGCCTTCGCGTGTCACGGCCAATTTGCCCAGCTTGTCGGTGCTTAAAATATCAACTCCTGACTGAAAAAAGATCAGGTCAGGTTGTACACGTTCCAGCAGATTGTTCAGGTTGACGTCCAGCGTGCTCAGGTAGAAATCGTCACCCACGCCATCGGGCAAACCAATGTCCAGATCGGATGTCTCCTTTTGCAGCGGATAGTTGTTGGCACCATGCATGCTGAACGTGAACACCCTCTTGTCATGTTGAAAAATCTGAGCAGTGCCGTTACCCTGGTGGACATCCAGGTCAACAACCAACACCTGTTGCGCCAGTTGGTTGTCCAATGCATGTCGGGCGGCCAACGCAATATCATTCAACAGGCAAAAGCCCTCTCCCCGGTCGGTGAACGCATGGTGAGTACCCCCGGCAATGTTCATGGCCACCCCGAACTGCAGCGCAAAATGCACGCACTCTACCGTGCCCTGCATGATGGTCACCTCGCGATCCACGAGTTCGGGCGATTGAGGAAAGCCCGTGCGCCTCTCCTCACGTGGCGTGAGCTGCAAATCTTTCAGGCGGCTCCAATAGTCCGATGCATGCGTTCGGCAAATTTCGGCCTCCGATATGCGACCTGGCTTAAAAAAGTTAGCCTCGGTGAGTGTACCTTCATACAACAACTGTTGCGGCAATACCTCGTACTTGCTCATCGGAAAACGATGATGGGGTGGCAATGGCAGCACGTAGTTTTCTGACCAGGCGACTTTTAGCATTGTATAAAAGTAAAGGAGCAACGTTACCGCTGCTCCTTTTGTTTTGATTTCAACGAATGATCAATGTTTGTGCTCACCGTGTTCGTGTCCCCCTCCATGCCATGCTTCCATAATCGCATGGAAGTCATCATGAATTGTAGTTAATGCCTGTCCGATCTCCGCATCGCTTGCGTTCATCTGAACCTTATCCGACAGCACACCGGCATTAAACTTCAGGCGTTGCAGTTTAGCCTTCATTTGCTCGTTATCAACCTTGGCAGGTAGCGGGGCGGCTGCCCACTTTACTGCCTCCTCAGCCAATTGCGCTGCACCGGCCTTTGCGGGCGCCAGGTTCGAGGAGTCTTTGTAGGGGTGAAATGCCTCTGCCATCAGCATGTGATACGCATCCATCTCCGCCCATTCAATTTGCTCATCTGCCGTTTCTTCGGCCTTTTGTTCTTTTGATTGGCAAGCTACCAGGGCAAAGCCCAGCGCAAGTACAATTATCCAGATATGCTTCATAGTATTGAAAATTTTGGCAAAAATAAGACTTACACGTTAACCGCGCGCTTGTATTTTCTGCGCATTTCAAGTCCATGAACGATTTTCTTCAGTACTTCAAAATAAAGCAGCAAATAAAGCCCAATTGTCATCGCCCAGATTATCGAAATGTTGAAATAATACGTGTCGTAGTAACGCCCGGCAAAGTGCTTAGTGGGCACATAAAAGTTAGCCTTAAAGTCAAAGAGATGGCTTGGCCGATGGTCGTCAAAATAGATGGGAAAAATCTTCTGCACAATTTCACCCTCAAATTCGGCTATCCGGGTTTTGTTTTTGTTTTCCACTGTCTCCGTTACGGCCTCGTTTTGGTAACGCAACCGTAGTAACTGAAAGCGATTGAGCGCATCTTGATTGCCTGTGAGTGTCCGGACTAAACTATCGCGTGCGGCCATAGCATTTGTGCTCCGGAGGGCATAATATCGCTTCAGGGTCTCCAGAAAGCGTGCGGTAGCAACCTGGGCGGATGAATCAAATTTCCCGGGCGCCAGCTTCTCAAGTTCATCGTAACGGCCAGCACCAATACGGCTGATTTCATGCTCCAACTCACTGCGCAGCGTTCGAATCGACTTGTTCACCGCATGTTGCGGGTCAGTTTGCCGCCAACCCGAGCGATTATTGGCAACATTCGCGAGATGGCTCTCCAGTTTGGGGATGTAATAGGTTCGCTTGTACTCCGCGAGTGCCTGCTTTTGATCAATCGAATAAAAAGGCTTTTCAAACGGATTGTCTTTGAACTGCGTTACCATATAAGCCTCAAAGGCCCATCGCGAGGCCATAAACTCACCCAGCAGCGGCACACTCTTTGGTCGGCTAACAGAAGGATTAAACTTATCGAAACTTATCACTACGCCACTTAACAACAACTGTGGAATGATAAGAATGGGAATCAAAATGTAAATCGTTACGGCCGAGTCAAAGGCCGAAGAGATGTTCAAGCCCAGCATGTTCGCAAAACAGGCTGCGGAGAACAGAATCAGCCAATAGCGGTACTCCGTCATCGGTATTTCCAAAATGGCATTGCCGACAATTATGAATAACAATGTTTGTACAGCGGAAATGGAAAACAGAATGACCACTTTCGATATCAGGTAGCTGTTTCGGCTTAAATGGAGGTACTTTTCGCGTTTCAATATCTTTCGATCCCGGAAAATCTCCTCCGCACTGATGATAAGGCCCACAAACAGGGCCACCACCACACTCATAAAGAAATACACCGGAATATTATCATTATGAAAAAATGTGTAGGATGATGTTGTGGTACCGAGGGCATCGTAATACTTGACAAAAAAAGCAATAAACAAAGCCAACAAGGGGGCCAGCAGGGCATTAATAATGACGTACTGCCGGTTGGCTGCTTTTGCCAGCACATCGCGTACAACAAATACCCAGGTTTGCTTCAAGGCGTTGGGTATTTTTTGTGTAGCCTTCAGTTCATCGGTAGACATGTCGATGCGAGGAAGTCTGATCTTCTTCTTGAAGTATTGATACCATTGACCGGGAGATGTCTTGCGTGTATGAGTGAGTTTACCAAACTCATCCACCACCCGGGTTTCGATAATGTTGAAGATCTGCTCAGGGTTGATGTTGCCGCATTCCGGGCATGCTCCGGGGGTGCGATTCACGGCATTGACTACCTCCTGAAAATACTCTACAGCTTCTACCGGGTTACCGTAGTAAATCTGAAAACCACCAACATCCAGAATCACCAGCGTATCAAACATCTTAAAAATATCACTTGACGGCTGGTGAATAACTACGAAGATCATCTTACCCCGCAAGGCCAGCTCCTTTAACAGGTCCATGATATTTTCCGAATCACGGGACGAGAGGCCACTGGTAGGTTCGTCAACAAAAAGAATGGTCGGTTCGCGCAGCAGCTCAAGACCAACATTCACCCGCTTGCGCTGGCCACCCGATATCGTCTTGTTCATCGGGTTACCCACTTTCAGGTTGCGGATTTCGATTAAACCCAGGCTGATAAGGACACGCTCAACCAAATCACCAATCTGGGCACGGGTATAGTGTCCAAAGCAAAGCCGGGCCGCGTAATAGAGATTCTCGAAAACCGTAAGATCCTCAATGAGCAAATCATCTTGCGGAATAAAGCCGATTACACCCTCCAGTTTTTCAGGATTCCGGTGCAAATCGATACCATTAATGATCACACTCCCACTCGATGGTTTCTCTGTTCCATTAAGCACATTAAGCAGGGTCGATTTTCCGGAACCCGAGGCGCCCATGAGCCCGATCAACTTACCCCCTTTCTCCGCCAGGTTAATGTTTTGAAGTCCGGCACGACCGCTTTTGAAATGATAGAATACATGCTCGGCCACGAACGTGATCTCCGTATCCTGATCTTCAATCAGGAACTTACTGGTGACATCACTGTAATACACCGGTTCAATCTTGCTGCCGCGAATGGTGCTTCCGGTGGGGAAGATATCAACCTTGCGGCTCTTCAGCGGAATGCCGTTCAGGAACATGGGCGTAATCCCGAGGTACCGTATGAAAAAAATATTCATATCGGGCAGCCGCAGGATGGCAATCAGCCCCGAGAGGCTCCTGGACTGTATGTGAGGACCATGATATCCCTCGGGGTCATCGGAGCTTTCATCAATGATGAGCACATTTCGGGAACTGAGTTCCTGAGCATCTTCGCCAACAACAAATGCACGCAGATCTTTTAAATCACGCGATGGGAACTTAAGGGCCTCTCCGATATAAAAAATCAGGTTCTCCTCGCGGTCAGACATGGTGCCGTCTGCTACCACCAACTCAATAATTTTAGCCACCAGCACGGCTTTTTGCTGCATCGTGAGCGCCTGATTTACCTTCTTGGCAATTTGCATGATCTGGGCCCAATCATCTACAAACTGGGCGGTCACAGCATCTACATTGGCCAGATGGGCGCTGGCCGAGCGCTGGTTAGCCTTACAAAAGTCATCGAATAAAGAGAGGTAGTATCGGGTCGCATCCTGGTTCTGGTGTTGTCACAGAAACTCTTTGATGTTTACGCGCTCATAATCGGTAATTCGCTCTTTAGTAACAATAGCAAAAAGCTGGACAATGGCCTTCAGTAACTCTTCACTCATAGGGATAGGGGCCGGAGCCGCGGAAAAAATAAATAAAATTGTCTGATCCTGACAGAAAAAAGCCCGATTTGATTTTTCCGCACATCTGCGCTGGCTGGAAAACCCGTAGGAAGGGGTCTGGACTGAGGTGCCTTGTGATCAGCGCCCGCGGAGACTTAACCGATACGCTTTAGGATCAGATCGGACAATACCAGCAGGCTCTCGCGAAGGAACTCGTCCGTCAATTTCTCCAGTTCCGTAACCGGTGCGCCCTCGGGATTTACCCTCGTATCCATCCCTATGGCCGCTTTGCGGGCATCCTGTTCGGCCATCTCTTTTCGTCTTATTTGCTCATTGAGTGAGATCCGTGTCACGTTCAAATTTTCACGCACGACTTCGGTTTCCGCCACGTAGCGCTTTAACGCCTCGTCATACTTCAGTCGGTTCTGATAATCCTTGTTAATTTCGGCAATCGTTTTTCGTGTTACATCTCCCGTTTGCTGATAGCCGGTTCCCCGGATAACATCCCAGGGCAACGCATTGGGATTCGAACTCTCGCCAAACTCGGACGCTGAAAAAGGCGTTGGTAATTCAACATCCGGAGTCACACCCTTATGCTGAGTGCTGCTGCCCGTAACACGGTAGAACTTCTGATACGTTATTTTCAATTCACCTACTTTCTCGGTGTCCTGAATAAACCGACCGAGGTCAAGCACCATTTGAACAGTGCCCTTGCCGTAGGTTGACTCGCCCACCACTACACCCCGATGGTAATCCTGAATAGCACCGGCAAAAATCTCAGAGGCCGATGCACTAAACCGGTTAGTGAGCACCACGAGCGGCCCGCCATAGACCACTTCTTTGTTTTCATCATCCAAGACTATAACACGCTGTGTACTCTCTTTCACCTGAACAACTGGCCCCTCTTTGATAAACAAGCCAGTCAACTCAACAGCTTCTGTAAGCGATCCGCCACCATTATTGCGCAGGTCCATTACAAGACCGTTAACCCCTTCGCCCTGAAGTTCCCTGATGAGCTTGCGCACATCACGCGTAGTACTGGTGTAATTTGGATCACCTTTCTGGTACGCATCAAAATCCATGTAAAAAGCAGGCAACGTAATAACCCCCAACTTGTAATCCTGCCCGTTGCGCTGATAGTGAATCACGTTCTTCTTGGCGGAGTTATCCTCGAGTTTAACCTTTTCGCGAACAATCGTTACATCACTCGGCTTGCCACTCAAGCCCGTGGCTGCCGGCAGATACTGCAGACGCACCGTGGTGCCTTTCGGGCCTTTGATCAATTTAACCACGTCATCGATTCGCCACCCAATCACATCCACCATATCCCCATCGCTTCCCTGGGCCACGCCCGTAATCAGATCACCCGGCTGCAAAATACCTTGTTTCTGAGCGGGCCCGCCCGGCAGAATGCGAACGATTTTGGTGTAATCGTTCTCCGTCTGCAGTTGAGCGCCAATGCCCTCAAGCGACAGTGACATGCTCTGTTTAAACAGGTCAGATGCCTTGGGCGACAGGTAGTTGGTATGGGGGTCGTACGATTCCGTAATAGCATTCATGTAAATACTAAAAACGTCCTCGCTATTTATCTGAGAAGCCGATTTGATTAACCGGTCATAACGAGATTTTAATGTCGAAGCAATTTCATCCTCTTTCTTCCCTGCCAGTCGCAGACTCAAGGCCTGGCTCTTGATGATCTTACGCCACGTATCGTTCAGTTCCTTTTCGTCCGCGGCCCACGCCAGTTTATCGCGGTCGGTTTCATAGTATTCGTTAACGGTGTAGTCAAACTTTTCCGCCACCAGCGATTTCATCACATAATACATTTGCTGACGAAACCGCTTTTCAAAAACCCGGTATATTTCGAAGGCAGGCTCCACATTCTCATTCCTTGTGAGCTCATCGAGCGAAAACTGGTAGCGCTCAAAACTTTTTACGTCAGTAGCCGTGAAGTAGGTTTTACTGTTATCGAGTTCGCGCAGGTACCGATCCAGAATGACAGCTGAGAGCGAATCATTCAGTTTGGTTTTCCGGTAGTGATTTCCATCCAGAATATAGGCAATTACCCGGGCTTCTTTCCCATATACCGGTTTGCTCTTGAGCTCGGTGGTGTCGCGGTGGAATCCTGCAAAAGCAGGCGTAACCAGCAACCATATTCCGGCTACCAGAAATATTCGGATTTTCATTAAACGTGCAGTCATTTTACAAAAAGGATCAAAAGGAATGCCGGATTAATTCTTGAGATCGTATTCCTCCAAAAACTTTTGCGCCTGGTCAAGTGTCTGGAACTCATAGGAGTGCCGCCCGGAAACGGCATTGAGAATTTCAATTTTTACGCCCTCAATATCCTTGTGCACGCGCTTGGCGGGAGCCTTTTCTTTTCGGTAATCATCGGACTGTTTGCGCGAAATGGGAAATTGGGTTGCCCGAACATTGTTGCAATACGAACATTCGTAGTGTTTCAGTAATAGGGTGGGCTCTCCGGCCTCATTCCGATCCATGATTTCTTCGCGCTTTACACGCATGGTGTAAAATCCGCAATTATGACACTCCAATGCCAGCAGATGCCCCTGATACTTTTCAATTTTGACTTCTTTTGTCTGATCATCAATCCAGACATCGTAATCAATGGAAAATATATTCTCCTCAGCCTTCATACCCTCATCCAAATGGACATCCTCCTCCGACTCTGTGAGAAGGCGCATCTTGGCACCGGTTTTGGGGTTCAGGCGCGGCATGTAACGCCACTTGCGAAGTTTGCGGCTCAGCCGGGTGGGATAGTAATAATCCAGAATCAACGATGACGTGTAATACACAATCGTAGCACCGGCTATCGACATAAAAATACGAACGCCAAACCAAACACCAAGCTGGTTGAACTTGGAGGAACCGTAAAGGTTAATCAGGCATGCTATGCCGATTCCGAAAATCAGCGCTACCCGCTTTAACCATGCTATCTCACTGGCATTAATAAAGTCATGCTTGATCTTGTAGTCTGAAATGCTCGCCACGCGGATGGTGTAGACCAGAAACACGACTAACGCCAACGCTACAAAAACGATCAGGCCAACCAGCATGGCCTGATGCCACAAATCCATAAATTCTATCTCATTCATATCCGTTTTTGCTCGAATTTCGAAAGGTAACTAATATATTTCTACCTTTCTGCTGACGATGAAACGACAGGTCTTCAAAATTCTTGCCCGGTTAAACAAAACCCTGCTGCCCAGTCTCGGCCGCAAGGATCTCACCCGCCTCAACGGATTGGAAAAAGCGGTGATTGCCTACCGTTATTGGGTAACCTGTAACGCACTCGATTGACCGTTGTACCCAGTTGCCCGAGGTACCTGAAATAATTGCATTAAGATTTTTTGTGCATTTTTACACATTAATATCTGTTTATATTAAAATAATATCACTATCATTGTGCATAAATACACAAAAGATATGACGGAATATGAAAGAAAATGCCTTGAGGTGGATTTTCAGAAGTTTGCCCAACGTCATTTCAAATCACCAAGCAATTGTCGAAGTCTTGATCAGATTCGTCTCTATGTCAGCGAGTTATGCGCCAAGATCAACGAGTATCAACATGCCTATGAGTTTGTTCCCGCTCATGCTTATGCTCTTTTGGCTCAGTACAATCATGCACATGACCGCCTTATCCTGGTGGATTTCAAAACGGCTTATTCCGCGGTAGCGTGAAATATATCCCCTCCCCTATTCCCCTTCAATACCAGGTGGCCTATACAGACACGGCCAAAAAAAACGGCAGGATGCAGTATCACCGCATACGTCCCGGGAAAAGCAAGC